>NZ_JBJDOQ010000001.1:0-12895 GCF_044901215.1 Stenotrophomonas sp. NPDC078853
AGTCCTGCGCGCGCCATCGTGCCACCCCACTTTATTTCGTAATGTATTACATACCATGTAATTACATACTATTAAAGCAGGTAGACGACCGCTCGTCGGCGAAAATAGTTATACGGGATAATATTGAATTATCCCGCGTGATACCCCGTTGGGCCCGTCAGACAGACGTCAAGCAGTACGAAACCACCATTCCGTGAACTTCCGGCATGTACCGCGCTTCCAAGCAAGCACTCGCAGAGCTATGCTCATTCGCAATGCTCTCTTCCTTGGCCCCTCTTACGCGTAACCAACGCCCGTGTGCTCGGGTGGTCGTGTTGCCCTGCGCGGGTCGCCGATGAAGCTGCGCGCGTTCCGGACCCGTTCGCTCCGTCTGCGCTTTGCTTGGCTGGCATTGCTGGCGCTGTTGTTCCAGCAAATCGCGCTGGCCGCCTATGCGTGTCCCGTCAGCGAAACGCCACTGGAACCGCGGATGGTCATGGCCGGTTGCGAAGGCATGGAAATGCCCGATCCGCAGGTACCGGCCCTGTGCGACCAGCATTGTCTGCGGGATCACGTCACCAGCCAAGACCTCAAAGCGCCACAGGTGCCGTCGCTCGGCCTGCCGCCGGTGCACTTCGCGTTGACCGCGGCCTTACTGCCGCCGGTTGAAGCCCAGTACTACGAAGACGTGCCCACCTGCCGGTCCGACCCGCCGCCGGCGCAGCGCTTCTGTAGCCTGCAGATCTAGACCCCCAACGTAACTCGTCCCCGCGCTGCCGGATCCGCCGGCGCGCTCGTCGTTGCGTGTTCGGAGGTCTCATGTCGTTTTCTTCCCCGCTGCACCACCGGTGCAGCATTTGCCGTTTGCGCGTCTGGGTGCTCGCTTTCGGCTTGTTTGCCGTCGCTCCTGCCTGGTCTGCTACGGCCAGCATCACATTCGATGACGCGGTACGCTTGGCGGCCGAGCGCGCCCCGATGCTCCAGGCGCGTCAGTCGCAGATTGCGGCCAGCCAGGAAGAAGCCGTCCGCGCGGCGGCCTTGCCCGACCCTAGGTTGACGCTGGGCGTCGCCAATCTACCGGTAACGGGCGCCGACGCGTTCGACGCCAGCGCCGACTTCATGACCATGAAGCAGATCGGCGTGATGCAAGACTTTCCGGCTCATGCCAAGCGTCAGGCACGCCAGGCGGTCGCCGACCGCACCGTCGAGCAGGCACAGGCGCTGTCGGTGGCCGAACGACTCGCTGTGCGACAGGCCGTGGCGCGAGCCTGGATCGCCCAGTGGGCGGCGCAACGAGAAGTCACGGCGTTGCAGGCCCTGCGCGAACCAACCGGCATAGCCGTTCGCTCCGCCAAGGCACGGCTCGCCGGCGGCACCGGTTCGGCGGTCGACGCGATGGCGACGCAAAACGCCGCGCTGGAAGTGGAAAACCGCATCGACGACGCCGAGGCGTCGTTGGAAGCCGCGCGTGCCAGCTTGGCACGCTGGTTGGGCGAAGAACCGATGGCGCTTCGCATCGAGGGCGCACCGCCCGAGCTGATGACGCTGCCGGTTGCCCCAGCCACGCTGGTGGCCTCGGTCGATCGACAAGGGCCACTTCTGCCTTGGCACTCCCGCGAGACCATCGCCGAAGCGCAAGTCGATGCTGCCATTGCCGAGAAGCGGCCGGACTGGAGCCTCGGCGTGACTTACGGGCAGCGCGAACGCACGCCCGAAGGCCTGCCACGCAGCGACATGCTGATGGTCGAGTTCGCGATCGATCTGCCGTTGTTCCCGCGCAACCGGCAGGACCGCGGCGTGGCCGCGCGGCGTGCCGAACTGGACACGGTGGCCGCCGAACGCGAGGACGCCCGTCGTGCACAGGCCGAGCGCGTGCGCATGACCCTGGCCGAATGGGAAGGACTCAAGCGGCAGGTGGCGCGCAAGGAAACCGAGTCGCTCCCGCTGGCCCGTGACCGCGCGAAGACCGCGCTGGCCGCCTACGCCGCCGGCGCCGACCTGCAACCGTGGCTCGAAGCGCGCCGCGACGAAATCGAACTGCACGTGATGCACGCCCGCCACCTGGGCGAACTCGGCCGCGCCTGGGCGGCGCTGGCCTATCTGCTGCCCGAAGAGGAACGCTCGCCATGACGTACACGATGAATCGAGTGGCGATGATCGCCGCAGCGGCCGCACTGCTGGTGGCCGGCCTCGCCGGTGGTTACTGGTGGGCCCAGCGCGGAAGCGACCACGACATGGCGATAGCCGATGCACCGGCGACCGCTGCTGGCGAGCGCAAAGCGCTGTACTGGTACGACCCGATGGTGCCAGACCAGCACTTCGACAAGCCGGGCAAGTCGCCCTTCATGGACATGCAACTGGTGCCGAAGTACGCCGACGAAGTGGCCGGCGGTGGCGTCAACATCGACCCGGGCCTGCGGCAGAGCGTGGGCATCCGCACCGAGGAAGTCGAGGTCGGCCGGTTGGCGGCGACGATGCGCGTGCCAGGCACGCTGGCCTGGGATCTTCGCCGGGAAGCCGTGGTTAGCGCGGTGACCGAAGGCCTGGTGAGCCGGGTGCAAGTCAAGGCCCCGTACACGAGGGTCGCACGGGGTCAGCCGCTGGCGGCGTTGCTGGCACCAGGATGGAGCAGTGCGCTGGCCGAAGCGCAGGCGCTGCGCCATGCGCAGTCCGCGTCGGCACGGGAACTGCAGTCGGCCGCGCAGCAACGGCTGCGCGTACTCGGCGTGCCCGGCGGCCTGGGCCGCGACGGCAGCGTGACCTTGAGCGCACCGCACGACGGCGTGGTCACCGAAGTGCTAGCCCGCGAAGGCCAGACGGTGATGCCCGGCACACCGCTGTTCCGCGTCAACGGCACGGCCACGCTGTGGCTGGAGGCGGCGATCCCGCAGGCCGATGCGGCGCGGTTGCGACCGGGCACGCCGGTCGAGGCGGTCGTCAGCGCGTTTCCGGGGCAGACCTTCGCAGGCGAAGTCGAAACCCTGCTGCCGCAAGTCGATACGGCAAGCCGCACGCAGCAGGCCCGGATCGTGCTGCGCAATCCCGACGGCGCGCTGGCGCCGGGCATGTTTGCCGAGGTGACGGTGCAGCCCGAAGGCGGCGCACCGGTACCACTGGTGCCCACCGAAGCGCTGATCGCCACCGGCACGGACAGTCGGGTGATCGTGCAGGACGCCAAGGGCGGCTTCCAGCCGGTGCGCGTGCGCACCGGCCGCAGTGGCGGTGGCCGCACCGAAATCCTCGCCGGGCTCAAGGGCGGCGAGCGCGTGGTCGTGTCGGGCCAGTTCCTGATCGACTCGGAGGCCAGTTTGTCGGGATTGCTCGGACGTCTTGAAACGGCCAAGGCGCCCGAAGCCGCGGGCCAAGCGGTCCTGCACGAGACTGAGGCCACCGTCGAGTCCATCGCCGGCGGACAGATCACCCTCGACCACGGCCCGTTCGCGACGCTGAACATGCCGGGCATGACGATGGCTTTTCCGCTGGCCAATCCGGACGTGGCCAAGGACATCCAGACTGGCGACCGCGTACACGCCTTTGTCCGCTCCGACGCCAAGGGACTGACGGTGGAACGGCTTGAGCCGATCGGAGAACGCGCGGGAGATCAACCATGATCGCCCACCTGATCCGCGCCTCCATCGCCAACCGCGCCCTCGTGCTGATGGCGGCCGTGCTGCTGGCTGCCGCCGGCCTGTGGTCGGCGCTACACACACCGCTGGATGCGCTGCCCGACCTGTCCGACACCCAGGTCATCATCCGCACCCAATGGCCCGGCCAGACGCCCCGCATCGTCGAAGACCAGGTCACCTATCCACTGACCACGACGATGTTGTCGGTGCCCGGCGTCACCGCCGTGCGTGGGTTCTCGTTCTTCGGAGACTCCTACGTCTACATCCTGTTCGACGACGACACCGACTTGTACTGGGCGCGCTCGCGCGTACTGGAGTACCTGAGCCAGGTCCGCGATCAATTGCCTCCAGACGTCAGTCCGGCCCTTGGGCCCGACGCCACGGGCTTGGGCTGGATCTACGAGTACGCCTTGGTGGACCGCACCGGCCAGCATGACCTGGGCCAGTTGCGGGCGCTGCAGGACTGGTTCCTGCGCTACGAGTTGAAGACCGTGCCCGACGTGGCCGAGGTCGCCAGCGTCGGCGGCATGGTGCGCGCTTGGCAGATCGTGCCCGACCCGCAGGCACTGGCGGCCCGCGACCTCACCGTGGCGCAGGTGATCGCGGCGGTGGATGCGGCCAACGGTGCCACCGGCGGCTCGGTGATCGAACAGGGCGAGGCCGAACTGATGGTGCGCAGCGAGGGCTACCTGCGCAGCCGCGAGGATTTCGAGCGCGTCCCCCTCAGCAGCACCGCCGCCGGCGTGCCCGTCCTGCTGGGCGAAGTGGCCACCATCACCCGTGGCCCGACCTTCCGCCGCGGCATCGCCGAACTCGACGGCGAGGGCGAAGTCGCCGGTGGCGTGATCGTGCTGCGCACCGGTAAGGATGCGTTGAGCGCGATCGAGAACGTCAAGGCAAGACTGAAGCAGTTGCAAGCCAGCCTGCCGGAGGGCGTGGAGATCGTGCCGGTCTATGACCGCTCCGAGCTCATCCATGGGGCCGTACGCAATCTCACCCACAAGCTGGGCGAGGAGTTCCTGGTGGTGGCGCTGGTGTGCGCTCTGTTTCTTTGGCACCTGCGTTCGGCACTGGTCGCGGTGATCACGCTGCCGCTTGGCGTGCTGGCCGCGTTCATCGTGATGCGCTACCAGGGCATCACCGCGAACCTGCTGTCGTTGGGCGGCATCGCCATCGCGATTGGCGCGATGGTCGACGGTGCCGTGGTGATGATCGAGAACGCGCACAAGCATCTGGAGCATTGGCGCGAAACCAACGGTCGTGACCCGGAGGGCGAGGAACGCTGGGATCTGATGGCCGCGTCGGCCATCGAGGTCGGTCCGGCACTGTTCGCAAGCCTGCTGGTGATCACCTTGTCGTTCGTGCCGGTGTTCGCGCTGCAGTCGCAGGAGGGCCGGCTGTTCTCCCCGCTGGCCTACACCAAGACCTATGCGATGGCGGCGGCGGCCGGTTTGTCGGTGACCCTGATCCCGGTGCTGATGGGTTACCTGATCCGCGGCCACATCCGTCCCGAGCAGGCCAACCTCGTCAATCGCGTGCTGATCGCCGGCTACCGGCCGGTGCTGGACTGGGTCCTGAGGCACCCGCGCCTGACGCTGGGTTTGAGCGGATTGTTGCTGCTGCTCACTGCCGTTCCCTATGCGCGCATCGGCAGCGAGTTCATGCCGCCGCTCGACGAGGGCACGTTGTTGTACATGCCCACAGCGCTGCCGGGGTTGTCGGCGGGAAAGTCCGGTCAGTTGCTGCAGCTTTCCGACCGCATGATCAAGACCGTGCCCGAGGTCGCGCACGTGTTCGGCAAGGCCGGCCGTGCCGATACCGCAACCGACCCGGCGCCGATCGAGATGTTCGAGACCACGGTGACGTTCAAGCCGCGCGATCAATGGCGGCCTGGCATGACCATGGACAAGTTGCGTGCTGAACTTGATGCGGCGGTGAAGGTGCCGGGTCTGACGAACCTGTGGGTGCCACCGATCCGCAACCGCATTGACATGCTTGCCACCGGCATCAAGAGCCCGATCGGGATCAAGGTGTCGGGGCCGGACACCCGGGTTATCGAGCAGATCAGCAGCGAACTTGAACGCCTCGCGAGAACGGTGCCCGGTGTGAGTTCCGCGTTGGCCGAGCGCGTGACCGGCGGTCGCTATGTTGATGTCAGCATCCGTCCGGAAGTCGCAGCCCGCTACGGCTTGAGCCAGGCGGATCTGCAGCAGCTCATCGCCACGGTCGTCGGTGGCGATCCCATCGGCGAGACCATCGAGGGCCGCGAGCGCTATCCCATTGTGCTGCGCTACCCCCGCGGGCAACGCGATTCGCTGGCGGCGCTAGCGCAATTGCCACTGGTGGCTCCAGGTGGCGTGGAACTCTCGCTGGGGCAAGTGGCCGATCTGACGCTGACGCCCGGACCGCCGATGCTCAAGAGCGAGAACGGACGTCTGGTCGGTTACATCTTCGTCGATGTCGCCGGCCGGGATCTCGGTTCGGTGGTGAAGGACCTGCAGCAGCGCACCGCCAAGGACATCACCTTGCCGCCGGGTTATGGCATTGCATGGTCGGGCCAGTACGAATACCTGGCGCGGGCGCTGGCTCGGTTGCAGTGGGTCGTGCCGGCCGCTCTGGCGATCATCTTTCTGCTCATCTACCTGGTGTTCCGCCGCTTCAGCGAGGCAGCCATCATTCTGCTGAGCGTGCCGCTGGCGCTGGTCGGCGGGCTGTGGCTGATCTGGGGACTCGGCCACGCGATGTCGATCGCAACCATGATCGGTTTCATCGCGTTGGGCGGCGTCGCCGCCGAGTTCGGCGTGATCATGCTGCTGTACCTGCGCCACGCTTGGGAGCGGCGCCTCGCTGCGGGCGAACCGGAGACTCTCGCCACGCTGGAGGCGGCCATCCGCGAAGGCGCGGTGCTGCGCGTGCGACCCAAGGCCATGACCGTCGCCGTGATCCTCGCCGGCCTGCTGCCCTTGTTCATCGGTGGCGGTGCCGGGTCGGAAGTCATGCAACGCATCGCCGCGCCGATGATCGGCGGGATGGTCACCGCGCCATTGCTGTCGATGCTGGTGATTCCGGCCGCGTATCGCCTGCTGCGTGGTCGCACTTTGTCACGAACCACGCCCGCGGCACCGCCGCCAGATGCCGCGACGTGTCAAAGACCACATTGAAATTGCTTTTATAACGGTGGCGGCAGGCCGACTGCGTTGCCGTCGCATGACTCTGCAGTCACCCTTCAATAATCGAGGTAAGAACAGATGAAACTGATGCCCTTCGCGTCCACCCTGGCGATACTGCTGCTGGCAGCATGCTCGCAGGCACCCAGCAATGACGATGCGACCACCCATGGCTCCGCTGCGACGGCTGACAACATGGCTATGTCGGCCACAGAACATGCACAGATGGCTGATCGGGAAAAACCCGCTTCGCCCGAGAGGGCTAAAAACGCTTCAGCCGCCGGCACGGTGGAGTCCGTCGACATTGCTGCCGGCAAGATCACCATCGCCCATGGCCCGGTAGAAGCACTGCACTGGCCGGCTATGACGATGGGCTTCACGGCATCGCCCGAGCTGATCGCTCCGGTGGAGGTCGGACAGAAAGTGCAGTTCGATTTCGAGGCGCGAGGCATGACGGCCAGGATCACCCGAATCGCTCCTGCACAGTAGCTGGGTCCGCGGGATATCCGAGGAGCGGCGGTGTCGCCCTCGGACCAGAACTGCGTCGGCCACTAACTGGCTTCACCTGGAAGCTGACCTCGCGAAAATGGCGAAGGAGCGGCGCTATGTCGAGACAGGCTCGCCGTGGACGGTGTTGCCATCGGCCACGGGCGACCTTCCTCAGCTCCGCCGAGTAGAGGCGGAGGGTCCGCCACCTCATTTTGATTCTACAAGAATAGTTGTATAGTGCAGTTATGAAAGATGACTTTGCTGTCTCAGCGCTGTCTGCCCTTGCGCATTCCGACCGCCTAGCCGCATTCAGGATGCTCGTGCGCGCAGGCCCCAATGGCATGCCGTCGGGCGAGATCGCCGAAGCGCTTGGGATTGCGCCACCGCGCATGAGCTTTCACCTTGCGACCCTGGAGCGGGCGAGCCTTCTGCGCTCTTGGCGCGACGGGCGGCGCGTCCTGTACGCGGCCAGCTACGAGGACATGCGCCAGCTTCTTGAATTCCTCACTGAGGACTGCTGTTCCGGGAATCCGGACATCTGCGGCGCCCTCAATAACCTCGTCACTCCTTGTACCGCGGAGACCTGCGCATGAGCTTTCCTCAGCCCTTTAACGTCCTGTTCCTATGCACCGGTAATTCAGCCCGCTCGATCCTGGCCGAGAGCGTCCTTCGCAAGATCGGCGATGGCCGTTTCAATGCGTTCTCCGCGGGCAGCCACCCCAAGGGGGAGGTCCACCCTCTGGCAATCGAGACGCTGCGTCAGGCCGACTACCCAGTCGAGGGCCTGCGCTCCAAGGCGTGGGACGAGTTCGGAGTGCCGGATGCCCCGCGCATGGATTTCGTGTTCACCGTCTGCGACCAAGCCGCCGGCGAGGCCTGCCCGTTCTGGCCAGGACAGCCGGTTACCGGGCACTGGGGCATCGAGGACCCTAGCCACGAAACGCGCGGGGACATGTGGCAGCGCGCTGCCTTCCGGCAGGCGCTGGTGTACATGGAGAACCGCATCAAGGCGTTCGTCGCGCTACCGATCCACACGCTGTCGCGGGCGGCCTTGACGGCGCAGGTAAGCGACATCGGGCAGTTCGAGGGCGCCACGTCGCCCCGACCCGACCCGACGTGGCTTGAGGGATCATCATGACGCTGACGATCTACCATAACCCGGCCTGCGGCACGTCTCGGAATACCCTTGAAATGATGCGCCAGTCTGGTGAAGACCCGGTGGTCATCGAGTACCTGCAGGCGCCGCCCACGCGCGAGAAGCTGGTCGAGCTGCTCGCCGCGATGGGCATGTCCCCTCGTGAGCTCCTGCGCCAGAAGGGAACACCGTACGCTGAGCTGGGCTTGGATAATCCCGCGCTCACCAACGAACAACTGGTGGACGCGATGATGGCGCACCCGATCCTGATCAACCGTCCCATCGTTGTTTCCGACCGGGGCGTGGCGCTGTGCCGACCGTCCGAAAAGGTGCTCGCGCTGCTCGACAACCCGGTGTCCTCCTTCACCAAGGAAGACGGCGAAATCGTGACCGCAGCCGGGGCGTCGACGTGATTGATCGCATTGCCGTAGATCTGCCGAGCATCGACGCAACGCAACTTGCACCGATCGACGTTGACGCACTAGCTGGGCCCGGCGAGCCAAGGCACCCACCGCGGATCCTCATCCTCTATGGATCGCTGCGGGAACGCTCTTATTCCCGGCTGCTGGCAGAAGAAGCCGGCCGACTCTTGCGCTGGTACGGCTGCGACGTGCGGATCTTCGATCCGCACGACTTACCACTGCCTGACGGAGCCACCCCGGATCATCCGAAGGTGAGTGAGCTGCGCGAACTCGCGTACTGGTGCGAAGGCATGGTTTGGGTCAGCCCCGAACGCCACGGCGCCATGACCGGAATCATGAAGGCGCAGATCGACTGGATTCCTCTGGTCGACGGCGCCAAGCGCCCAACACAGGGCAAAACCTTGGCGGTGATGCAGGTGTCCGGCGGCTCGCAGAGCTTCAACGCGGTAAACCAGCTGCGCGTACTCGGCCGGTGGATGCGCATGGTCACCATCCCGAACCAGTCCTCGGTGGCCAAGGCCTTCCAGGAATTTGATGAGGACGGGCGCATGAAGCCGTCTGCGTACTATCAGCGCGTTGCTGACGTATGCGAGGAGTTGGTGAAGTTCACCTGGCTGGTGCGTGGACGCTCAGCGTATCTGACCGATCGCTATTCCGAGCGTGTTGAGAGCGCCGAAGAACTGTCCAAGCGCGTGAATCAGCGCTCCATCTAACCCTTGTCGGAGCGCTTCATGCTTGCCCTCGCGATTTTCATCGTCACCCTTGTATTCGTCATCTGGCAGCCGCGCGGATTCGGTATCGGTTGGTCGGCACTCGCCGGCGCCGCAGTAGCGTTGGCCACCGGCGTCGTCGGTTGGGGTGACGTCGCCACGGTGTGGGGGATAGTCTGGGATGCGACGTTCACCTTCGTCGCACTCATCATCATCTCGCTCATCCTAGACGCGGCCGGCTTCTTCGAATGGGCTGCCCTACATGTGGCCCGCTGGGGCGGCGGCAATGGTCGGAAGCTCTTTCCACTGATCGTCTTGCTGGGCGCTGCGATCGCGGCAGTGTTCGCCAACGATGGCGCGGCTCTCCTGTTGACGCCGATTGTCCTGGCCATTCTGTTGCGCTTGAACTTCCCGCCTGCGAGTGCGCTGGCGTTCACTGTGGCATGCGGTTTCATCGCTGATACGGCCAGCCTGCCGCTCGTTGTCTCGAACTTGGTCAACATCGTCACCGCGAACTTCTTTGGCGTCTCGTTCGGGCGCTACGCAGCGGTCATGGTGCCGGTGAATTTGGTGTCGGTCGGCGCCACGCTGATCGTTCTGTGGCTCTGGTTCCGCCGCGACATTCCTCGCACCTACCCGGTCCACGATCTTGAAGCGCCGCATCAAGCGATCCGCGACAAGGCTGTCTTCCGCGCCGCTTTGCCCCTGCTCGCATTACTGCTCGTTGCCTACTTCGTAACCGGGCCGCTAGGCGTCCCGATCGCCTTGGTGACGGGTGTGGCTGCGCTGGTGCTGATGGCAATTGCAGGTCGCTGGGCGACAGGCGGCCGAGGCGCAACCATGGCCCTGACCAAGATTCTGCGCGGTGCGCCCTGGCAGATCGTGCTGTTCTCGGTTGGCATGTATCTGGTGGTTTATGGGCTTGGCAACGCCTGGCTGACAAAGGCGGCAAGTGCGGTGCTTGAGTGGCTGGCGGCGCAGGGAACCTTTGTGGCCACGATCGGTACCGGCTTCGCAGTGGCGGGCCTCGCTTCGATCATGAACAACATGCCGGCGACGCTGGTGGGCGCGCTGGCCATCGATGGGGCCAATCTTCCGGCCGCCACCCGCGAATTGATGATCTATGCCAACGTCGTGGGCAACGACCTTGGCCCCAAGCTCACTCCAATTGGGTCGCTCGCGACCCTGCTGTGGCTGCACGTCCTCGCCGGCAAGGGCCAACGGATCACGTGGGGACAGTACATGAAGGTAGGGCTAATCCTCACGCCCCCGGTCCTGTTGGCCACGCTCGTCGCTCTCTGGATTTGGCTGCCGCTCGCTCAATGACCCTGTCGGCGCACAGGGCCGCAGGCGATCACATCTTCTTCAAGAGTGCCGCGGTGGGGGGCGGCGGCACCGGACCCGGATCGTTGAAGCACAGCATGACCTGATCGATGCCGAATTGGTCGGCCAGCACGCGGGCGGTCACCGCGTGCACCAAGTCCAAGTCAACTGAGGGGGCAGCGACGGTGATGGTGGCCGCGATCGCACGGCCATCTTCTTTGCCGGGGACCAGGCGTACGTCGTCTACCGCCTTCACACCCGGGTCGGTAAACATCGCCGCGCGGACCTGTTCCAGGTTGATCTCGTTCATGATTTCGAGGACTCCAAGGCAGTGCGATCGCCGCGGGGAGCTCGGTCGCGATGCAGCCAACGATAGAGCACCGGCAGCACCAACAAGGTCAATGCGGTGGATGACACAATCCCCCCGATGACGACAGTGGCCAGCGGGCGCTGCACCTCTGAGCCGGCGCCGACATTCAAGGCCATGGGCAGGAAGCCCAGCGAGGCTACCAGGGCGGTCATCAGCACCGGCCGCAGGCGTCCAAGGGCGCCGTCCCGGACAGCGTCGTCCAGAAGATCGCCCTGTTCGCGCAGACGGCGGATGAAGGCGATCATGACCAGGCCGTTGAGTACGGCCACGCCCGACAGTGCGATGAAGCCCACGCCGGCCGAGATCGACAGGGGAATCCCGCGCAGAGCCAGTGCCAGCACACCGCCGGTCAGCGCCAGTGGCACGCCACTGAACACGATGGTCGCATCCTTGGCCGAACCGAAGGCCATGAACAGCAGAGCAAAGATCAACGCCAGTGTCACCGGAACGACCACGCCCAGGCGTTGGGTGGCCGAGATCAGCTGCTCGAAGGTACCGCCGTAATCGATCCAGTAGCCCTCTGGAAGCGCGACATCCTGGCCGATGCGTGTGCGCAACTCGCCGACGAACCCGCCCAGATCGCGCTCGCGCACGTTGGCGGTGATCACCACGCGGCGCTTGCCGTTCTCGCGGTTGATCTGATTGGGCCCGCGCTCCACCTGGATCTTGGCCACTTCCCGCAGCGGCACCGTGCGAGGCCCCCCATTGGCGCCGGCGGCCAGACGGCTGGACTCATCGACACTGGTGCTTGCCGGCAGCGGAATGGGCAGATCTGCCAGCACAGCGGGGTCTTGGCGCTGCGCTTCGGGCAGGCGCACGACCAGGTCGAAGCGGCGGTCGCCCTCGATCAACTGGCCGGCAACACTGCCCCCAATGGCGGTGGCCACCGTCTCCTGCACATCGCCCGGATTCAGGCCATACCGTGCCAATGCCGCCGGATCTGGCGTGATGGTCAACAGCGGCAGGCCCGAGACCTGCTCGGCCTTGACGTCTTCGGCGCCGGGGACGCTGCGCATGACCCGCTCGACCCGACTGGCAAGGCGCGTCAGCTGGTCCAGATTGTCGCCGTAGACCTTGACTGCCACGTCCGAACGGACGCCGGAGATCAACTCGTTGGTGCGCATCTGGATGGGCTGGGTGAACTCGTAGTTGCTGCCCGGGATTTCCTTGGCTGCCGCCTCCAGCTCTTCCACCAGCTCGGCCTTGGGCTTACGCGGATCGGGCCACTGGTCGCGGGGCTTGAGCATCAGGAAGGTGTCGGCCATCGATGGCGGCATCGGATCGGTGGCCACCTCGGCGGTGCCGATCTTGGAGAAGATGTTGGCCACCTCCGGGAACTGGGCCAGGCGCTTCTCCAGCGTTTCCTGCATGGCCACCGACTGCTCCAGGCTGGTGCCGGGAATACGCATGGGTTGCAAGGTGATGTCGCCTTCATCCAGGCTCGGCACGAACTCCGAACCCAAGCGGGTGGCCAGCACGCCACAGCCCACCACCAGCACGGCCGCGCCTGCCAGCACCACGACCCGGCGCCGCAGTGCCCAATCCAGCAGCGGCGTATAGCGGGCCCGCGACCAGCGCATGAGGCGGTTGTCGTGCTCAGCCACGCGGCCGCGCAGGAAGGTGGCGATCGCCGCCGGCACGAAGGTCAGCGACAACACCATGGCGCCGGTCAGG
>NZ_JBJDOQ010000001.1:12905-469444 GCF_044901215.1 Stenotrophomonas sp. NPDC078853
AACATTTTTCCTTCCACCCCGGACAGCGCGAAGATCGGCGGTAGACCGCGGCGATGATGCCCAGGCCAAACAGGCTGGGACGGATCACCTCGGCGGTGGCCGAGGCGGTCAGGTCATAGCGCTCTTCATCATTGAGCTGGCGGCCCAGCGCGTGCTGCGCCTCCCCGAACCGGCGCAGACAGTTCTCGATGATGATCACCGCCCCGTCCACGATCAGGCCGAAGTCCAGCGCGCCCAGGCTCATCAGGTTGCCCGATACGCCGCCACGCACCATGCCGATGATCGTGAACAGCATCGCCAACGGGATCACCGCCGCGGTAATCAACGAGGCGCGCACATTGCCCAGCAGCAGGAACAGCACTACCACCACCAGCAGCGCGCCCTCGATCAGGTTCTTGGACACCGTGCCGATGGTGCGATCCACCAGCGCGGTGCGGTCATAGACGGCCTTGGCATGCACGCCGGCAGGCAAGCTGGCGTTGGCAGCGTCCAGCTTGGCCGCGGCTGCCTGGGAGACCTCCCGGCTGTTGGCGCCGAACAGCATGAAGGCGGTACCGACCACGACCTCATGGCCATTCTGGGTGGCCGCGCCCGTGCGCAGCTCCTTGCCTTCGCCCACGCTGGCCACATCGCGCACCCGGATGGGCACGCCGTCGCGGCGGTCCAGCACGATGTTGCCGATCGCCTCCAGATTGGCCAGCTGGCCGGGCACGCGCACCAGGAATTGCTGTCCATTGCGCTCGATGTAGCCAGCGCCAATGTTCTGGTTGTTGCGCATGACCGCCGCGACCACGTCGTTCAACGTGAAGCCCAGGGCCACCAGCTGGGCCGGGTCCGGGGTGATGTGGATCTGCCGCTCAAAACCGCCGATGGTGTTGACCTCGGTGACGCCGGGCGTGGTGCGCAGCTGCGGCCGGATCACCCAGTCCTGCAGGGTGCGCAGGTCCGTGGCGGTGTACGGGGTGCCGTCGGGCTTGCGAGCGTTGGGCTCGGCCTCCACGGTGTACATGAAGATCTCGCCCAACCCGGTGGAGATCGGCCCCATTTCCGGGTCCAATCCGTCGGGCAGCTGGGAAGCGATCTGCTGCAGGCGCTCGGCGACCTGCTGGCGGGCAAAGTACAGGTCGGTGCCGTCCTTGAACACCACGGTGACCTGTGAGAGCCCATACCGCGACAGCGAGCGGCTGTAGTCCAGCTTGGGCAGGCCGGCCATGGCCGTTTCAATGGCAAAGGTCACCCGTTGCTCAGCCTCCAGCGGCGAGTAACCCGGGGCCTGGGTGTTGATCTGGACCTGGACGTTGGTGATGTCCGGCGTGGCGTCGATGGAAAGGTGACGGTAGCTCCACACGCCCAGCGCAACCAGCGCAGCGGTGAGCACCAGCGTCAGCCAGCGATGGCGGATGGACAGCCCAATGAGGCGTTCGAGCATGGCGGGCCTCATTCCTCTTCCACGGTGGACTTTTCGATGTCGGCCTTGATCAGGAAGCTTTGGGCCACCACCACCTGTTCACCGGCCTTGAGGCCTTCCAGCACTTCGGCGCGTTCGGCGTCGCGGCGCCCCAGCTTCACCGGCCGGGTGTGGTAGGTTTCGCCCTGCTGCACGTAGACCACGTCCTGGTCTTCTGCGGTCTGCAGCGCGGTGATTGGCACCACCAGCGCCGCCGATTGGCGATCCACGGTGACCCGCGCCTTGACCGCCGAACCCGGACGCCACAGGCCATCGGTGTTGGCCACGGTGGCGCGCGCAATGGTGCTTTGGCTGGCGGTGGCGGTGCCGGGCAGGACGCGCTCCAAGGTGGTCTGCGCCGTGACGCCATCGCTCAAGCGGGTGACCGTCACCGGCACGCCGGCACCGATGTGCTGGACGTCGGCCCCAAAGATGTGCAGGTCCACCCACAGGGTGGACAGGTCGGCGACCTCGAACAGTGGCGCGCCCTCAGCGGCCGCCATGCCCACGGCGGCCGTGCGCGCCATGACCACGCCACTAATCGGCGCGGTGACGGTATAGGTCGTCAGGCTCAGGTTGCTCTCCACCGTGGCCAGTGCCTGGCCGGCACGTACCTGATCACCCACGCCCGCACGCACGGAGCGGACCGGCCCGGGGAAGCGTGCCGTGACCTGCGCGATGCGACCGTCAATCGGGGACAACAGCCCTTGCACCTCATGCTCATCGGCAATCTCACCGGGGCCTGCCGGCGCGACCTGGATACCCGCCGCCTGCGCCGCCTTGGCGGCAATCTTGGTTTCCAGCGGCGCTTCCTCGTGCTCGCCGTGCTCTTCGCCCTCAGCGGCGGCGCCGCCTTCGGACGCTTCGTTGGGGGCCGACGCGTTGCAGGCGGCCAGCATCATCAGGGCCATGCCCAGTGCGGTCCAGGAAAAGCGATTCATGGGGTTTCTCCAATGGAAGCGGCCGACGGCGGCGTTACAAGCGCTTGGCCGGTCAGTCGTTGAATTTCGATCAGGGCGCGCTGCGCATCGAGCGCCACGTCCAGCTGCTGCTGGGCCATGGCCGTGCGTTCGGACTGCAACTGTGCCCATTCCAGGTAGCTGATCGCGCCGGCGCGATAGGCGCGCTCGGCGGCCTGCTCGGCCCGGGCCAACTTCGGCAGCACGTCGCCTTGCAGCCGTGCAACCTCGGCCTGCGCCACGGTATAGCGGCCATGGGCCTCGACCAACGTGGAATACAGCGACAGGCCCTTGGCCTCGCGCTCGATTGCCAGCACCTCCAGTTCGGCTTCGCCGGCGCGGATCTCTGGCTGCGCACGGCTGCGGCTGCCCAGCGGCATGGACAGGCTGGCCACCAGCGCGGTGTCGTCAGTCTCCTGCAGGCGGCGCACGCCCAGCTGCCACGACAAGTCTGGCGAGGCCGCCGAGCGCGCCAGCTGGAGTCGCGCCTGCGCGATCCGGCCGGCGTCGGCAAATTGCGCCAGCTCGGGAGTGCGCTCCAGTTCCTCGGCCAATGTCTGCATGGACGCGATCGCGGGCAAGGTCATCGGATCGGCTGCGGCCACCTCGAAGCTGGGAGCCCGTTCGCCCCACAGTGCGGCCAGATGCTGACGGGCGGCGATTCGCTGCTGCTCGGCGCGATCACGGGTCAGCTCTGCGCGCGCCAGCGCCGCCTGCGCAGTCAGCAGCACCGACTCGGGCGACGCGCCAGCCTCCAGGCGCTGCCGGGCAGCGGCCACGGTTCGCTGGCGCTGGCCAACATCCTTGTCCGCCAGGCTGCGTTGCCGGTCGGCACCGACGACGGCCAGATAGCGCCGCGCCGTCTCGGCGAGCAGGTCCAGCCGACCGGTCTCCCGCTGCACGGCCAGTGCATCAATCCGGCTTTGGGCCAAGGTGCGGCGGGCGTCGAGCTTGCCGCCGCGCTCCAGGACCGAGCTCAGGCTCAAGGTCAGTTCCGCGCTGTCCAGGCCGCGGGCTGCGCCAGTGCCCAAAGCGTTTTCGACCTCTGCACCGACCGTCCACGGTGGGCGCTGCACCGCCTGATCGCGCTCGGCAGCGAGCACGTTGGCCCGAGCATCGACCAGGCGCAGCTCGGGGTGGGTTTGGGCCACACGCGCAAACGCGTCGTCCAAGGTCATCAACTCGGCGGCCGACGCCGGCGTCGCCATTGCGCCGCCCAACAGCAGCCATGCGGCTATCGCCGCCAATCGCACATGCATGGAAGTACTCCGAAGGTTCTCGATATCGACAGGGTGCCGGCGCATGCCGGCGGACCTCACCCTGCGATCGGCGGTCGGAATGGCGCAATCGGGTGCGCGTGCGGATACGTCGGCGTATCGGCGTTCAGTACGGGCAAATACCGGCCGATGTCCGCCACGGCCAGCAGGATCTCAGGTGCCGGCACGGCTTGGCCGCAACACAGCACCAGCTGCTGAAGCCGGTGCAGGGCGGCGTCTACGCCACGCTCGGAAGCTGGCGGCGCCACTGCCGGGCCGCGGTCGGCAGTGACCAGGTGGGTTTGGGCATGCAGCTCGCCGACCAGGGCCAGCACCGGCTGTGTCACCAGGCCCACGGCCAGATGCGCCAGCAGAAGCCAGCGCAGGCCCGAGCCCTGCCGGCCAAACCTGGTCATGCAGCCGTCTTGCGCGCGTCGGCACGTGCCCGGCGGGCATCACCCAAAATCTCGAAGGCTTCCTTGATCACATACAGGCCGATCAGGGCGCCGATCACGAAATCCGGGTACGGGCTGGCCAGCCACCACACCAACAGACCGGCCAGGATCACCCCAACATTGGCGACCACATCGGCCCGCGTGAACAGCCACGTCGCTCGCAGATGCACTTCGCCGGACTTTAGCGGCGCCAGCATGCGCAGCACGGTCATATTGACCGCCAGCGACAGCAGGGCGGTGCCAATCATCCAGCCGCTGACCGGCTCGGCGCCGTACATCACGCGACGGCCGACCTCAACCAACACGCCCACACCCAGCACAAGCAGCACGCTGCCGCTGACCCACGCGGCATTGGCCTTGAATCGCGCCGTGCGCCCGATAGCGACCAGGCCAATGGCATAGGCGGTGGCATCGGACAGCATGTCCAGAGCGTCGGCCAGTAGGCCAGTGGAATGGGCAATCCAGCCGGCGATGCCGCCGATCACGGCCATCGCCGCGTTCAACGCTAGGGCGATCCAGAGGACGCGCCGCTCCTGCGCATTCTTGGCCTCGTGGTGGCAGCCGCAATCACTCATCGGAACATCTCCAGTCGCAGGGAAGCCGGGCCCGGGCGGGCCGCTGGCATGACACAGCAGGTGAGGGTAAAGTCCGTAGCTACTACGGAGTCAAGCGTACTACGAATGAAAATCAGTGAGGCTGCCGACGCCAGTGGATGCCACCTGGAGACGATCCGCTATTACGAGCGGATCGGCCTGCTGCCGCGCCCGGGGCGCTCGGGCAATGGCTACCGGGTCTATGGCCCGGCCGACATCGAGCGGCTGCGCTTCATTGCGCGCGGCCGGGACCTAGGCTTCAGCCTAGAGGAGGTCCGCAGCCTGCTGCAGCTGGCCGGCGATGAGGAGCTTTCGTGCGGGGACGTGGATCGGCTGGCACGCAGCCATCTGACCGACGTGCGGGCGCGCATGGCCGACCTGCAGCGCATGGCCAGCGAGTTGGAACGGGTGATTGCCAGTTGCCACGGTGGGCAGCGGGCGGAATGCACCATCCTGTCGACCCTGCGGCAGCCGGTCGCTGTGGAGGCCACGCGCCAGTGACCGAACTGGACCGCTACCTCGATGCGGCCACGCGCCAGAACACGGTGCGCAGCTATGCGTCGGCGCTGCGGCACTTTGAAGTCGAGTGGCAAGGCCACCTCCCAGCGACACCTGACAGCGTGGCCCGATACCTGGCCGCGTATGCGCAGACCCTGGCCACCAGCACCCTTCGCCAACGCCTGGCGGCCATCGCCTCTTGGCACCGCGACCACGGATTTGTCGATCCCACCCGGTCGCCGCTGGTGCGCAAGGTGCTCAAAGGCATCCAGACCCTGCACCCCGGGCAGGTCAAGCAAGCCGCGCCGCTTCAGATTCGGCGGCTGGTCGAGCTCGACGACTGGCTGGCCGCTGCGATCGCGGCGGCACGCGCGCGGGGCGACGGAGCGGCAGCGCTGCGCCACCAACGGGACCGAGCGCTGGTGCTGCTCGGATTCTGGCGTGGCTTTCGCGGCGATGAACTGCTGCGTCTGGACGTGGCCCATCTCACGCTGGTGCCGGGACAGGGGATGACCTGTTTCCTGCCGCGCAGCAAGGGCGATCGCCGAGCGGCCGGCGTTACCTACAAGGTGCCGGCGTTGTCGCGGCTGTGCCCGGTGGAGGCGACCCAGGTGTGGCTGCAGGCGGCCGACCTGCAGGAAGGACCGGTATTTCGGGCGGTCAACCAATGGGGCCAGGTGAGCGCCGAAGGCCTCCATCCCAATAGCTTGGTGCGCCTGCTACGCGAGTTGCTGACCAGTGCCGGCTTTGCCGATGCGGGGCTCCACAGCAGCCATTCGTTGCGCCGCGGCTTTGCCAGTTGGGCCAACGACCAAGGCTGGGACATGAAGGCGTTGATGGAGTACGTGGGCTGGCGCGATGTGCAGTCGGCCATGCGCTACCTGGATGGGCGTGACCCGTTTGCCCGGGACCGCATTGAAGCGAGCCTACCCAGTCCAACCGCGCCGGTACCGGCGATGGCACTGCCGGCACCCGAGGGCAAATCTGCGCTGCAGCTCCGTCTGCGCATGGTGCTGACCCCGTTTGCCCGCGCGGGCCGCGGCGCGGCCAAGGCCCGGGGCCGGATTGAAGAGATCTGCTTGGCTCCGTTCCAGGCAGTGCGTCTGAACACCGCCAGCAGCGAGTACCGGTTAACTGTTCCCACCGATCCCGATCGGGATCTGGATGAAATCCTGGCCACGTTGCTCGATGACATGCACCGCATGGCCGATACGCACCAGTGTTTCCTGGAAGCGTCTCTCAATACAGACGACGGCCGGCACTGGGATTGATCCCCTCATAACCTCCGGATCCAATGGCTACCCTTCACGAGACCGCCTACCCGCGACTGAAGCCTGATCCCACCGCCAAGGAACTGGAGGAGATCTCTACCCCCACCGCCGCTGAGATTGCATTCGCCAAGCAGCTGACCACCCAGCCGGGTCCGCAACTGGCGGTACTGATCCATCTCAAGCTCTTCCAGCGCTTGGGTTACCTCACAGTGTTGGCCGAAGTGCCCGAGCGGATCCGGAAGCACATCGCCAAGGCCGCCCGACTCGGGCGCGTATTGGACACCGACCAGCTCGAACGCTATGACGCCTCCGGCAGCCAGCGCCGGCATATGCCGCAGCTGCGGCAGTTCATTGGGGTGCGTCCCTTGGACAAAGCTGGGTTGTCTTGGCTGGACACAGTGGCCACCGGAGCAGCCCAGACCAAGCACACTATCCCGGACATCGTGAACGTCCTGCTCGAAGAGCTGGTGCACCACCGCTACGAACTGCCAGGCTTCCGCACCTTGGAGCTGGCCGCCATTGGCGCACGCGAGCGGGTCAATTTGGGGTACTACCGCAGCATCAGCCACGCACTGACGCCTGCCACACGCACGCTCATTGACGAATTGCTGCGCGCACCGGAAGGCTCCAGATTTACTGGCTGGCAATCGCTCAAGCGCGAGCCTGGCCGGCCGACCAACAAGGAAGTTCGTTTTTATCTGCAGCACATCCGCATGCTGCAGCAGTTGGCTGACCAACTGCCTCCCATCGATGTGCCGGTGCCCAAGCTCAAGCAATTCCGTGCAATGGCTCGGGCCTATGACGCCAGCGAACTGGCCGAATTGGCTGAGGACAAGCGCTATGCGCTGGCCACCATCTTCATTCGCTCCCAGCACGCCAAGACGCTGGATGATGCAGCCGAGTTGTTCATCAAGCAGGTGCGCGGGCTGGAGAACACGGCCCAGCAGAAGCTGCTGGCTTACCAGCTCGAACATGCCAAGCGGGCCGACTTCCTCATCGGCCAGCTCAAGGAGATCCTGCAGGCCTATCAGCTCGACGGCAGCGATAGTCAGCGCGTGGATGCCATCGACAACAGCCTGGAAGCGGAAGTGTCGACCTTGCTGGCCGAATGCGAAGAACATATGGCCTACGCCGGGAAGAATTACCTGCCTTTCATGCTGCAGCCCTATGGCGCGGTCAGGCCGCTGCTGTTCAATGGGCTTGAGCTGATGAACTTGCGGGCGACCAGCCACGATGCCGGCATGGAGCCGTTGATCGCAGCCGTGCTCTCGCTGCGCAACCAGCGCCGTGAGCTGATCGAGGTCGCTTCCCTCGGTTTGGACCCGGAAAAGGACTTCGACTGGATGTCCAAGCTCTGGCGTCAGCACGTGTTCGGCAAGCGGGCCAGCGCGGCCGGCGCCGGCTGGATGCACCGGAAGTATTTTGAGGTGGCCGTGCTGGTGCAGGTCAAAGACGAGCTGAAATCCGGAGATCTCTTCATTCCCAGCAGCGAACGGTTTGACGACTACCGCGAGCAGCTGGTCGATGAAGCCACCTTGGCCCAGGAACTGGAAGCCTATGGTCAGGTGTCAGGCCTGCCCACCGACGCCGAGTCTTTCGTGGCGGGGTTGCGTGCACAATTGACCGCCTTGGCCGATGAGGTTGACGCGCGTTTCCCGGAAAACGCGCATGCGGACATCCTAGATGGGCGCCTGGTGCTGCGGAAGGGGCAACGGGCCGAAGTCTCCAGCGCGATTACCGCCGTGGATCGCCTCATCGCCGAACGGCTCCCAGAGTCCAGCATCGTAGATGTCCTGATCGATGCCAGCCAATGGCTGGATCTGCACCGTTTCTTCCGCCCGATCGCCGGTACCGAGAGCCAAGTCGAAGATCTGCCCCGACGTGTGATCACCACGCTATTTTGCTATGGCTGCAACCTGGGGCCGACGCAGACGGCGCGGTCGATCAAGGGTTTCAGTCGGCGCCAGGTCGCTTGGCTCAACCTCAAATACGTGACCGAGGATGTGCTTGAGAAGGCCATCGTGGAGGTCATCAATACCTACAACAAATTCGACTTGCCGGGCTATTGGGGCAGCGGGAAGAGCGCCTCAGCAGATGGCACCAAATGGAGCGTCTACGAGGACAACCTGTTGTCGGAGTACCACATCCGTTACGGCGGTTACGGTGGCATCGGCTACTACCACGTATCCGACAAATACGTGGCGTTGTTCAGTCACTTCATTCCCTGTGGCGTGCACGAGGGCATCTACATCCTCGACGGCCTGCTGGCCAACACGTCCGACATCCAGCCTGAGATCGTCCATGGCGACACGCAGGCCCAAAGCTACCCGGTCTTCGGTCTGGCCCACATGCTGGGCATCCAGCTGATGCCCAGGATACGAAACATCAAGGATCTGAATTTCTTCCGGCCCGAACCTGGCAGGGCCTATAAGAACATCCAGGCATTGTTCGGAGACAGCATCGACTGGCAACTGATCGCCACCCATCTCCACGACATGCTGCGGGTGGTGATCTCGATCCGATTGGGCAAGATCACCGCGTCCTCGATCCTGCGCCGGCTGGGCACCTATAGTCGGAAGAACAAGCTGTACTTCGCCTTCCGGGAACTTGGCAAGGCCGTCAGAACGCTGTTCTTGCTGCGCTACATTGATGACAACGAGATCTGCAAAACGATCCATGCTGCGACCAACAAGAGCGAGGAGTACAACGGCTTCGTGAAGTGGGTCTTCTTTGGCAGCCAGGGGATCATTGCTGAGAACGTCCAACACGAGCAGCGCAAGATCATCAAGTACAGCCAGCTGGTCGCCAACATGATCATCCTCCACAACGTGGAGGGCATGAGCCGCACCTTGGCTGAGATGCGGAAGGAGGGGATTGAACTGACGCCCGAGATCCTGGCCGGCCTGTCGCCGTATCGGACCAGCCACATCAATCGCTTCGGCGACTACCATCTCGACCTTGATAGGGAAGTGGCGCCGCTGAGCTATACAGCGAAAGTCCTTGAACAGGCCCCATAGACGGGGAGATCCGCTATCGGGACAAGGAAATTATGATTTTGTTTCAATCGCTTAGGCGGTTTTTGGCCCTGTACGTAACGATTCCCTGCCGACCCTCTACTACTGTCGATTCCGACCACCTGCTTCACGGTGCCGGCCCAGTGCGGATACTGGCGCCGCAGTGCCGGCACGACGATATTCTTGACCGCGTAGTTTATTTTCAACCCTGCCTTGGCCGCTGGCGTGGCTTGCCGGTTACCGACCCAGATACCCATGACGCGGTCACCGTCGTAGGAGGTAATCTTGCCGCCCTCCTTCTTGATGATGGTGGCGGCGCAATGCAGGAACGCTTTGTAGATCTCCGCGCTCAGCCACCAATGCTCGGCATCGACCATCTTGGTGGAGCCTTTAAGGTCTGCGTACAGGACCGTGGCGCGATCAAACTCGACTGCGTCGTTGCCGAGCCGCAGATCCTCAGGATCGGGCACGACCTGGCCCTGTCGGGTTGACCATTGGTTTTGCGTGATCGCTTCCACTGCTGCCGTCATCTCTTCCAGCACTGTCATGGTCAGTCTCTCGGTCCAGCGGCGAGAATCCGGGCGCGGATCTGCTCGCACGCCGGTGCCAGCAAGGCACGGGCATCGGCACCAGGTTTGTATCGGTAAGGAACGGTAGTCAGCCCCGCCAGATCGCTCGGCAGCTTCAGCTTGTCTTCGCGCGGCTCCATCAGGAAGGCGCGCCGACGTCCCAGAAACCCAATGAACATGCCCAGCTCAAAGACGACGTTGTCGCGCATGACCGGCCACTCGTCACCGCGGCTGATCACCATGTCGTCGGCATGCGCCACGGCAATTGCAAAGTCCGCCTGCTCCAGCTGGGCCTCCAGCTCATCAAGGGTGTAGTTGGCCGCGCGGAAAACGCCGTGGTCCCAGACCACCGTCAGGAAGGGATCGTGCTCGAAATGCTGCACCAGCAGGCGGGTGACCGGCAGCGCCTCCACCGAGGACATCACGAAGACCCGGACCCGTTCGCGGGGGGCCGTAATCATTCGGTTACGCTCCTTCAGCCGGCGCGACAGAGCAGCTGCCAAGCGCCGCCAGATCAATGGGTGTGCATCGGCAGCGCGACTGAAATCGCTTTCAGGCACCTTCAACACCACTGTGGGCTCGGTGGCGGTAATGGTGGCCGCACGCAACTGGGTCGGCTCGATGGCTGCCATCTCCCCCACGTGTTCCCCGACTCGGCGGGTATTGACCACCTTGCCATTGACGATCACGTCCACCGCACCGGCAACGATGAAAAACACGTCGGTTTCGGCATCTTCTTGCGTGATGAAGGACGCGCCAGCCGCGACTTCCAGCAGTTCCCCGGCCTCAGCCAGCTGCGTGGCAGCAGCCTCCAGCCCCGCCAGGGTGCGGAACTCGGCCAAGGCCGCCACCAGTCGCCTGCCGCCGTCGGCAGAAAGTCGCTCGATAATGCTCGCCCCCATACCTTCCCTCCCTTGAAAGTGTGAACTGGCTCCCAATATACGACAAATGAACCAGCCGAAAACCGGTTGGTGCCCGGCCCGAGAGCGACGCGACCCGCTCCGGCTCGGTCTCCATTTGGCCGCAGGGAGCAGGACGATGGGACATAGCTGGAAGGAAGACCGCACCAAGAAGCGCCTTACCACGCGTTACGAGGAAGTCCGTAAGGTCGATATTCGTGACTACACGCGCGAGACCTCGTTGGACAATATCGCGGTCAACCGCGCCTATCGGGTTAACGGCGCGCATGTCTACATCGACATCGTCAATCTGCAGGACATGCTCAACTGCACCAATGTTGAAGGGGAAACGTGCCACAAGCGCGCTCTCCGCTTCCTGAATCAGCATTACCGCGCCGTCCACCGCCTCCTGGTCGAGAGTGAGACGGTCCGCGTGGATTTCCACAACCAACGGTTGCATGCGGTGGTCACCAAGCCCTATGGCGATGCCGATGAGCGCGCACGGATCGAGCGCGCGGTGGCCATTGCCCAGCTGACCATCGACGTTCTGGCCGAAACGGGCGATACGGATGAGCACATCCCTAATGCACAGGTCCGTGTGGGTATCGACAGCGGGCTGGCACTGGCCGTCAACAACGGTCGCCGCGCCAGCCGCGAGCCGCTCTTCCTGGGCTCCCCGGCAAATCAGGCCGCCAAGTGCGCCGGCCATGGCGTGGCGGAGGGCATTTACCTCACCCATGGTGCACGGGCGCTGCTCGAGCTGCCGGCGCTGAGCGGCGACAAAGACCGCACCACGCCGCTGACCCAGGATCAGGTGGCGGCCTGCGTTGAGGCGGCAGGCTTGGGCGTTTCCAAGACGCGGATCATAGAGCTCTGGAAGGAGGAGCAGGAGGACCTGCCCATTGGCGAATTCGAATTCAGCCGCCCTACCCCGCCGATTTCCGATCTGGACTTCAGCCTGCTTAGCGCTGCCAAGTCCAAGCGCTTCGAGGGTGTGTCGCTGTATGCAGACATCGACGGCTTCACCAACTTCGTAGATAAGCATCTGGATGAGGATCCGCAGCATCTGGTACGCGCTCTCCACGTGCTGCGGTCAGAGCTGGATGCGGTAGTGCACTTGGACTTTGCCGGGCGGCGCATTCGCTTTATCGGCGATTGCCTGCAAGGCGTGCTGCTGGAAGGTACCTCAAAGGAGACCGACACCGAAGCGACGGTGAGTACAGCTGTACAGTGCGCAGGCGCACTTCGCAGCAGCTTCGCCGTGGCCATTGACTACTTGAACTCCGAGGGTTCGATCACCGAGGAGCTGGGTCTGGCCATCGGCTTTGAGCTTGGGCCGCTGGCACTGTCCCGGCTGGGAATGAAGGGCAGTTTGGTGCGCTGCGCAACCGGCAGGGCGGTGCTGGCCTCGGAGGCCGAACAGCGGCAGTGCGATGGCGTGCAGACCGCGATCGGTGAGAAGGCCTACAACGCCGGTACCGACGCAGTTCGTCGAGTGTTCGCATCTGACCGAAAGGTGGCCAACCTCGATTACGCGGCAGCGGTGGAAGAACTGGCCGCGTCGGGTGACCCAGTGGCCAAGGCGGTGTTGGCGGCCCATTACGCAGAGGCGGCCCCCGCGGTGGTTCCCGGCCTTGAACAGCCGATCCGCCCGCACTCAGATATCCACTGATGGCGTTGGCCTTCGAATTGCTGCAAGGCGTGGCATCGGACTACGGTGCCACGCTGCATCGCGCCGCAGGCGGAGGGAGGGCTGAGATCTCGGTCACTCGTCCAGGCGGGGCTGTGCATGTTTTCACCCTGGCGATCTCCATCGCCGGGGAGCACGTGTCTGCTAAGGAAGCCCCAGGACACCACCAACTTCCGCAATTCTGCCCTGACAGACACATCAACCCCAACCAAAGCTTCTGCCTGGGATGGGGTGACGGTAAGCCGGGGCACATTATCGACGAAGCGGCAGCCAGACAGTGGTGGTCGACGGTGTATCGATTCTTGGCCCATCAAATCAGCGCGAATGTACGCAGGGTCTTCCCAGGTGCAGAAAACGGCCGCGCCCATGGCGACGCGGCCAAGCATCAAGCTATCGCGGAGCAGGCGGCCGAATGCCTGGGCCCAGAATTCAAGGCGGCGGCGCAAGCCGGTCTGTTCGAAGTCCGGCAAGATGTGCGGCCGGGAAAGCGTCGACTGGAGCTGTGGCGTGGCGATCAACTGATTGCGCGCGTTTCACTTCGCAGCAATTCCCTGATTTCCGGAAAGCTGGCCTGCCCCTGCGGTTGCCGACCGAAGCGCACGACAGCGGAATGCGCGGACCACGCCGAAGCTCTGGCGACCTATGTCCTGGAGCGGCACCGCTGCGCGCTAGCCGACAGGGCCTTCCTTGATCAATGCGCTGCAGCGGGAATGGCTTGCTGCGGGACCTTGGAGACATGCGGTCTTCGCAACGCCATCCGGCGCAAGCAAGTCGGATGCACGAAGAAAGAGAACCCTCAACATGCAAGAAGTTCGAGATACTGGCGACCGCCAGCCAAATCAAAGCGACCGCGTTAACGCTGCATGGCAGCAGCTTCAACTCGTTCTTGGCTTCTTCTCGCGAGTGGACACGAAGCTATCGGTGGGTCTGGGCATCAACCTGGGCATGCTGGCGATGCTCTCCACCCGAATCCCCAAGCCAGAAGATCTCACCCTGCTTGTTTCAGTCGTTGGCGTGCTGTTCCTGACGCCCCTCACTTTGAGCTTCTGGAACCTGTGGTTGGGCTATTTTCCCGATCTTCGCGGCGGATCCAATTCGCTGATCTTCTTTAGTCGAATCGAAAAAATGACCGAGTCTGAGTTCCTGCGCGCGTGTGAAACCAGAACGCTGGATGGGTTTGAGCGCGACGTGTTGGGCCAATGCTGGAGGAATTCCAAGATCCTGGTCGCTAAGTTCAAGTGCTTGAAGAGGTCTTACCTCGCTACCGCCCTGACCATTGCACCTTGGATGGCGCTCATTACCCTGCTGCCACCGCCTGTAAAGTAGCAGCACGCTATCGATCCGGTAAAGTCGGCACCATGGCACCTTGATTGAATGAATCCCCCTCGAATCAGGTGGGGGCGTCACCCCTTGGCAGCCATTGCATTTGGCTTTCGGGAAACAAGAGGGCCGACGGTCGCCAGGGTCTTTCCCTCATACAGTCCTCATCCATCGCCATTGCACCCCATCGAGCCACCAGCTCGACAGTACGTCCATGGAACGACTGCCTCACCGGATCGAGGGAAGCGGCGTGCGTGATGTCGCCCTCGCCGGCATACGTCCCAGCGGCGGCAATCCATCTCGCAGATGTCCGACTTCGGCCAGAAGTGGGCATCTACCCTACCCCCGATAACGAATCCTAATCATGAAGCTGGATGCCTCCTCCCGCGTTTGGCGGAGGACAACTTCCGGCCCAAAGCACCTCACAACCCGGCGTCCGAGTCTTCTGCTCGACTGCGTCTTCTACGCCGCCCTCTACTCCGCGATTCCCAGTGCATCATGCTTTCTGATTTGATCTTCCGGCTAAGCACCGGCTCTGGATGCCCTATCCATGGGGGGGGCGCTCCTCAAGGGAGATCGCTTTTCGGAACGTTGCAGGAGTCGAACGCTACCGGGGTGTCTCCTAGCTCCTCACAAGCGGTCGCTAATGACACGAGGAACTCAACCGCAAGCTTTCAAGCTTTGAAAGCCCAACCGGCGCAATTTCGCATTCCCAACCATGCGATTTGAAAGTGCTTCCACGCCTAATTGCCCGCAATTAAGTGCATTGCAATCAATATGTTAGCCATATTGCAGGGGGTTGCGCGCACGAGTAGAGTTGTTGTCAGTGCGCGACCTTGCGCGGCCAGACCACGACTGAGTACGGCAGATGTCCGAAGACTCGCTCGAAACGAAGTACCTGCGCACCTTCGGCGCTGTTCTGTCTGCGGCCCAGACCGCAAGGATCCTTGGCTACAAGAGCACTGCGTCGTTGGCCAAGGCGCGCGCACGCGGGTCGCTGCCCTTCCAAATGTTCCTGCTGCCCAAGCGCCGCGGCTGGTTTGCCGACACTGTCGATGTTGCCGCCTTCGTGGATTCTGCGAAGGCATCGTCCGGCGGCTAGCCGCATTTCCCAACCCACCAGGAAGCCCTGAGCATGAGCTGAAACCGCCCTCTCTGACCCCTGGAAATGACAATGCCCCCGCGTCAACGAGGGCATTAGCCTCTCGAAAGAGCGAGAGGTAGGAAGTACTAAACACCAACAGGTTTAGGCTCCTTCATTTCTTCCGCGAAGTCAAGCCGCCAGTGATGGTCGGCCAGACAGGTGTTGCCTTTACATGGGCCGGCATATGCCGACCCGAGTGAAGGTTGCGCCCTGGCCCGCCCCGTCCCTCGCGGTGTGGTGCCACCGTGCACCTAATCCGGAGAAAACCATGCTTTCAGGAGCTGCCTGCCCGGTAATGTTCGACACTGCTCGGGTCAATCACCCCAACCTGCGCCCCACCGAAACTTCTTATGCCGCTTGGCCTGTACGCCGAAGCCGGCTAGTCGCCACTCTGCGCGGCATCACCCGCCACTACCCCGTGATGACTGCCGCGAACAGTCACCATGACTGGCTAGCTGGGTACGCGGCTCGCTTCTTTCAGTTTCGGTGCCATGCCCTTGCCGCTCCTCCGGTCACCGCCTCCCCTGCCGGCCACCGGCTAGGGATTCAATGGGAGAGGCGTCATGGCTAGTCTTCCCCACCCTTCAGTCACCTCATCAGACACCCCGCCCGCGTCTAGCAAGGAGGCGTACACCGCTCGCCCACTCACGCCCTCTGAATCCACCAGACTGGACGCCTACTACTACCAGTCACCAAGGAATAACCAACGCCTGGTTGCTGTCGTGGAACCATGCCGCTTGGCCTTGGCGCTGGATCTGGAGTTTGATCCAAGCGTGGCAACCTACGTTGAGCGCCCTAGAACATTACTGGTGCGTGGCCGAGATGTTGAGCTCTGCTTCTGGATCTCCAGGAAGTGTGGCACCGAAAGCTTCATCGTATTCCGCAGACAGGCCGCCGCCACTGTTCCGGCGCTCCGCGCCGAACAGCAGTTTTGCGCCGAACTGATGGAAGCTTCACAGCGTGCGGGTTTGGACCTTGCAATCCGGAAGTTGCAGTCCATTCTTGCAGCACGGGTGGCCAATGCCACGCGACTTGAGCTGCTTCCTTATGTGCAGGCAGCTAGACGGTCGCGAGGAATCAGTGTCTTCATTGACGCAGTGATGACCCACATGAGAAGGCACCCCGTCAGCTCTTTCCATGCAATCGAAACGAGCCTGCGCCCGACGTTCGATTGGCGGGATATTCGCAGTGCGACCTGTCTTCTGGTACATCGCGGGGACCTGGCGATCAACTTCAATGAGAGGCTTCGGACCTCGTCGTCAGTTACGCTGGGAGCAAACCCATGAGCGGGGTGAGTCGCGAGGAGCTACTGTCCTGGGATCTGCTTAGTCCTCAAGGGCTGACCTCAAACCAACTCAAGTCCTACCAGGCTCGCGTTGACGCAGTTCATGCCGTCGTCGCAGGCTCCTCGATCGCTGCGGTCGCGAAGCGTCACGGGCTGAACGCCAAGACGCTTGCATTGACGCTGCGAAACACACAGCAGACGTCCCCAGATGGGCGGCCGTGGGGTTGGCGCGCCTGCCTGCCATACAGAGTAAGAAATACCAGCCAACGCCTTGCCGCAGAATTTCCAGCCGCTGCGGGACCGGGAGCATTCAATTCGTTCCTGAGAAAGCTCCCGGAATTCGAAGAAATGCTCATAGGCTACGCCGGCCCACTGCCTTCGAGAAATGAGCGCAGCCCCAAGTTTGATCGATTCTTCAAACTACTGAAGAAGACTGTGCAGAAGTCGGTTCCGGCAGATCGCTATCCAGCTAACGACAAATCATGTGCGAGGAGAAGCGTCCTGCAGTACCTAAAAAGACTGCGTCAAGGCTCTCCGTTTGTAGATGATGGCTTCGAGATAGAGGACGCAACCCTAGCCAGCCAGCTGAACGAAGTGTTTGCGCTACAGATGGGTGACTGGGTGCAGTTCGATGGACACTCTTTGGACACGAATTTCAATGTTGAAGGCGAGGACGCGGATGGGAACCCGTTCTTCCAAACGATCACGAAGACGTGGTTGATAGTCGGCTACTTCGCGCTGATGCGGCTCTGCTCTAGCTGGTGGCTCTCCTTCTCCACCAACTACAACGGAACCGAATTCAACGCGGCATGCGCAGAAAGCTTGCGAGAAAGGTCCGTTCGTGACCTCGTTGTGCCCTCAATGAACTATGAGCCAGGGGCGTGCATCGGATCCTTGTCCGTCATTGGATTTGTGGCAACGGGAGCAATTACGAGTGTCGACAATGCGATGGCTCACAAATTGAAGGTCAATAGGTTGCGAATGGCGTCGGAGCTGATGGGTGTCATTCATCTTGGGCATAGCCATGTTCCTGAAACGCGTGGTCACCTCGAAGCGTGGAACAAGCGGATGGAAGAAGCGGTGGTCCGAAAGCTGCCAGGCGGGTTCCGGCCGGCGGGCGAGCTGTCCGATGCGACCAAAACGAATGGCTACAAATTCGAGAACTTCCCAATGCAGCCCACGGCACTCGAAGATCTCATGGATGTCACGATCGCGGCTTCTAACATATCGCCGATCAACACGCTCCAGAACCGCACGCCAGTCGAGGCGCTTCAGTCTTTTGCAGCGTCTGGCGGATGGCTGTTTGCCACCAAGGATCACGAGGATCGGGCTCGGTCACTTTCGAAGCACAACTTCTCCGTAACCATTCGTGGAGATCGACGTAAGAGGCGTCAGCCCTATGCGCGCTTTGGGCACGCGAAGTATCGAGCCGCATCAATGAAGAACAGGTGGGACTTGTTAGGCCAGAAATTCGCGGCAGAGGTCGACATCCACGATGGAAGGTTCTTGCATCTATACACCGCGTCAGGAGAGCTGTTCGTAGTCCTGAGGGCGCTCCGCCCTTGGGGTCGCTCACCGCATAGCCTTGCGCTTAGGCGGTTAATCCAACGCCGAAGCCGAACGGATGGCTTCGAGATCAGTGGTGCAGAAGATGCGGTCATCGCGTACAGGGAGCATGTAAGAAGGAACTTCAGCTCAGAGCACGGCGCTGCGCTTGCAGCAACGCGACACCGGCGTGACCTAGATGCGGCATCTGAGGCTTCACCGGTGGCTAAGGAAACGACACTGCCTTTGGCCGAGACCGGCCAACAGCGAGCACCTGCTGAGGACTTGTTCGTACCCATTACCGGCCGGGTCAACTTGGGCAGGAAGGGGCCGAAGCAATGACAACGTTCAACTACAAAGGAGAGCCCATCATCCCGACCCGCGGCATGGAAGATGCTCTGACCAAGATCATCTCCGCACTTGAGGTTGACTACCGCGGTATCGGGTTTCATTCGCTGACCCGGTTCGGAAAAAGTACCCTCGCGCAGTTCATCTGCGCAAACACTGAATGGACAGAATGCAAATACGTGGCCAAGCAGGCAAACCTCCGGGTGCTTGGTCCTGGAGAGTCCGCATTCCTGGACTGGTTCATTTCACAGCTCGGCTCACAAGTGATCTCCCACCAGGCTGCTGACCGAAAGATCGAGAGGATCGTTAATACCGTTGATCTGATGCTCAGGTCTGCAGGCGGCGGATCGCTATTCTTCATCGCCGATGATGCAAACTTGCTGGAGCAAGCCGCCTTTCAACATTTCATTACAATCGATAACGCGCTGGAGAAGAAGGGCATTTCGCTCTTTGTCATCTTCCTGTTTCAGGACAATCACACTTCCAGCCGGCGCGAAGAGATCAATAGAACCACGGTCACACCTCAGGTCCGTGGGCGCTTCTTGACCCGCTACCATCGCCTGCATGGAATTCGAGGGGCCCTGGACGTTGAGACGTTCTTGGAGCGCTTCGAGGACGAGGTAGAGGCTAGCGCCGGAGCCGGCGTTACCTTGCCCAGGAGCCTTGCGCCAGAGCTCTACGACGGGGAGTTCCGTTTACGGCATTTCAGTGAGCAGATCTGGAATGCCGGTTGCAGCTGTCGCGCCGCAGCCGGGCACTCCAGTCAAGATGAGTGGCCTCTCAAGGCTATGCGCCTCATTGCGTACTACTTGGCGACCAGGGTCATCTGCAAAATTGGCTTCAAGGAGGTCACGTCTAGTGACATTGAAATGTCGGTCGCCTTCTCGGATCTTGCTGCCTTTGATGGCGAATCGGGAGCGCTGACTTTCACAGCAGATGGAGGCATCAATGGATAGCGACAGTGAGGTCAGAACTGTAGCCCACCTACCGCCAGCGTGGAGTGCCGGCATTTCCCCGTTCGGATTCGTTGTTCAGACGCTGAGATTCAATAGCCTTTACTGCAGTGATGGTCATGGTGCGTTCGGCATTCGCCCAAGGTACACCGAGGATTTGTGTCGTCAGCTCTGTCTCTCTGCAAAGGCCAGAACTTCGATTGCGGCAAGAATTCCTGCTGCGTCTATCCTCGCGCCACTGTGGCAGCCAACTGCTTGGCAAGCATTCGGCGGTTCTGCGACGCACTGGCGTCCATACCTGTCGGGGTGTACTGAGTGCATGAAAACTGGGTATCACTCGATGTTGTTCCAGATGCCTTGGGTCAACCGGTGTCCGTGGCACTCGCAACCCCTCTCATCTCAGTGCGACCATTGCTCGAGACCGCTATGGCATGGCTTTCGCTCCGATGCCCCTCCCCTACTATGCCCATGCGGGCATGACCCGGTTTCGAGCCGGAATACCCTTGACGAAGAAGGTAGGATCGAGGACCTTCGTGGCAGCTGGATAAAGCGATACCTTCGCTGGGCCGGGGCGAGTCGAGGTCGGCGAACGCTGATCGGGGTGGGAGATGATCTGACGTCCGCCGAGGAGGCGGCAGTCCTGTTTCGCGGCAGGGCTTACCCTTGGTACCGACCGAAGTACGCCTCGTCGGACGTGCTCATCAGGGCGTCTACCGTACGTCATGGGCAATCCGTCGAAGCTCGCTCCCAGAAGGCCGCGTTCTCGCGCCTTGCCCCGTCCATGGGGCCAGGTCGTGACTTCTTTCTTGAGCTTCCTCAGGCGCTTGAAAGACCGATGGCGCGTATCACGGCCTCAGTTGCGGCGAAGTTCCGCGAGTCGACCTTCTCGGCACGTGAGCGAGCCTGCTTAGGCTTGCCTGAGGCCTCGGAAGGTGGGGGGCAGCCATCCTCGCGCGCTTCGGTTGTATTGCTCCCCGCCTACAGAGTCCGCGAGCACCTGTTCCTGGATGGCCGTGTATTGGGTAGGCCCACACAGGCAGTCCTAAGAGAGATCGCGCAGGCAATGTCTCTCCTCCCGTCTGACAACCCTGCGATCGAGGCCCTGGCGCGGGCATACGAACGGGTACTGGGTCGCGGCTTCGCGAGCTCCGCCCTTCACTTGCTCGGCCGACTTGACGGCTCTGCTACCGATGATGAAGCCGCACTGATCCGCCCAGTGGTGTTGATCAGACATAGAAGGAGCTCGTGCCTTCTGACTCTGGCGTGGCTGGGCTGCGCCCGCAAGGAGCGAAGCAGAGCCGGCGGTCAGGTGTAGTGGATGGAGGATCCTTCCCTGCCAAACCTGGACCGCCCCTTACTAGTTCGTTGAGATGCAGAATTGTCTGCATCGGATCTCCGAAGGGCGGAATTGTCGGCATCTGACCTTCCAGTGGAAGGAATGTCTGCGACTGGCATCCTAGGCACAGAAAGATCTGCGTTGGATCATGGAGATTGTGGCGTTGCGATAGAATTATGACCCAAGAAATCAGTGACTTAGCTTGCCGTCAAATCTCTGCGACGAACACCGACGCCCTCAGAATTGCCGGGAACAGCGGTTAGGCGTTGGTGTATCCGGTCACGACGCCGATCCGTCCAATGACGGCGCCAAAGATCCAGTTCGTCCTGCAGGTCACTTAGGGCGTGGTGCTCTTCGACATTGAGTGGAAAGCAGCCTTGGGGGCCGGGGGCAACGGCTTGGCTCCAGGGCCTTTTGCGGGCTGCAATTGAGGCTGCACAGAGCAAGCAAGCGAAATAAGCTGCACGCCCTGCGCAAGCAATCGATCGGAAAGCGCGTGACGTTACGTCCACTGAAACCGAGCCCTATTTGGCAGCAGCAACAGGCATCACGCTCTTTCGCACAATCTCCAACCTCCCAACATCGCCAACAGGCACGAGCATGGCAGTCTTCCGCGCCGGGTCCCACAGCGCATAGCTGTCACCAAGCCGCCCAATCAGGCTCAGGCCACGCTGCACCTTTTCATCAACAGTCACCGTTGTCACATAGTTGCCGCCGCCAGAGGAAATCGTGCTGGCGCGCTCGAAACCAAGCCAGCTTGAAGCAAACGAGACATAGACCAGCATCACTAAGGCATAGATCAGCCAAGGGGAATCTTTCACGGCGGCCGGTATCACTGGCGAGAGATGGACGGCCAGCGCACAGATGATCGTGAGAAAAAGCCCTATCAGCACAGGCCACGCGTTTGACCACCAAAGCAACGCCCCTAGCCCAGTGAAGAAGATCGTTGGACCCAGCCAAGCGAACCGCTTGGTTTTGGGGGCTCCGCTCGCCAGCTTCACATCGACCCAGCTGCTAAACAGCAAGGCCACCAGCATGAGAAACAACACCATGCCGATGCCTGCCAGGCCGGCCAGCGCCAGTTCGCTCACTGCAACAAACTGAAAAGGATCAAGGCCAAAGTGGCCCCAATACGCCTTAAGATTGAGCGCGCCCTGAATCAAGCCAAACGTGACGACAGCCGAACCCCAGCCAGCCACATCGGCCGTCGTTGGGCCTCTTCGTGTACTTCCCATGTACTCCCCACTTATCAAGCGTCCCTGACGCATCCAGGATAGTGCCATGGGGTGGCGCGCGGCGTCAGCCACGCAGTGCATTCTGATTGCAGCAGATAGGCGCAGACCTGAAGGGAGCATCGAGGGTTCGCCCCGTCCATCCACTTGGCGCGTCTGCCCCACTCCCGGTCAGAGCGTATCGGTACAGGCACAAAGTATGCGGGGCCAAAGGAGGCCTGCCACGACCAACCCCTACTCCCCTGCCCCACAGCCCATCCACGAGGCACCCTCGGCCGGGCCTGCCGTGGAGCCCAATACCCTCATCGCGCTGCTGTACAGCAGCGGCTCGGGCGTGGCCGCCAACGGCCAGCCATGGCCAGAGCGGCATCAGCTGCGTGGCCGGCAGATGGCGCTGGCCAATGCCGACTGCTCGCTGACGGGCCTGCGCGTGGTGCTGGAAGTGCTGCTGGCCGCAGAACGCACCCGCCAGAATGGTGAGCCGGAGCAGTACGTCGGCGACAGGACCGGCTGCTACTGACGCTTGCTGGCGATGTACCTGAGGATGAGCGGTGTGGCGTGCGGCAGTAGAAGACAACCGCCGCTCAGCCCCATCCCGGGCGGCAGGATGCGCTGGCTTTACCAGCGCACCTGCAATCCGACGTTGCCGAACGCCCCGTCCCGGCTGACACCACGTCCATTGCCAATGGAGCGCTCGCGGCCACCGGACATCTGCAGCTGGGTGCGGCCATTCAACCGGATAGTAACGCCAGCGCTCAACGAAGCTCGGTTTCCGCCTGCTTCCAGTGGAATCTGATCCTTGTCGGCGTATGTCACCGCCGAGCGCGCATTCGATTCGTGCCACACGTCCGCTGCGAGGTACGGCGCCCACTGCACGCCCCCCGCGCTTTGGAACTGCCAGCTGCCGTTGATGCCCAGCCGCTCGCTAACGCCCTGCGTACTGCCAAGCGATACGCGGCCCGCAGCGTCCTGCGCTGCATCGAAACGCACCTTCTGCCAAACCAGCTGGATTTCAGGCTGGAGCGTGAACTGCCCTTTACCGGCCTGCATGACAAACGGATGGCCCGCCTCGAGCGACGCCAGGTAGCCTTCGCCATGGGTGTTGAGGCTGACCGGGCCCGCGTTGGCGGAACCGCCGTAGCGCGTCAGCTGGACGACGGCATCCAGATAGCCGCCGCTGCTGCCCACGCCCGTCAGCGTGAGACCGGCACTGGTGGCGTGCAGGTCAACGCTGCCGGTTGCCCCACGCACATAGCGGGTTCGCTCATCGTTGGTGTAGATGCCCTCGACCTGCACATTGCTGCTTGCGTGCGACAGGTAGCCGCCCGCTCGCCAGTTCGTGCCTGCCGACGCGGCAGCCTGCCAGAAATCACTTCCGACCTGCAGTGCATCCAGCCTGCCCTTCGCTTCGGGCGCAACGATGGAGTCGTACCCGCTGTGCATGCTGCGGCCTGCCACCCTTGCCCAGGCAGCACGACGCGTGTCGCCAGTGGAGGCGGCCTCTGCCCTGTCGCGCCGGTTGCCCATTGCCAGTGTTCCCAGCTCGCGCGCAAGCGGCTGGATGGTGCCGTAGGTCGCCAGCTCGCGGCCGAAGATGGGCATGGCCACCGGAGGAACAGGGTCGACCGGATGGATCGGATCGACAGGGTCTACCGGATGGGTCGGATCGACAGGGTCGACCGGATGGGTTGGATCAACAGGGTCGACCGGATTGGTTGGGTCGACGGGGTCGACCGGATGGATTGGATCGACAGGATCGACCGGATGGGTTGGATCGACAGGGTCGACCGGATGGGTTGGATCAACAGGGTCGACCGGATGGGTTGGATCGACAGGGTCGACCGGCGGCTGCACGATGAAGGCGTTGCGCAGATACCAGTTCTCGGCCGACTTGCCCTCCAGATCGCCGCGGAAGAGCCCGTACCCGAACGCACCATTTCGTGCGTAGTTTCCGAGCTTGAATGCCTCGGCCGACGTGGTGCCCCCATTGATGGCGGCAACCACCAGGATGCCATCCCCGACGGTGTGGCCTTCCGAGTCGCTGGTGTTGTGAACGCGCACGGTGGTGCTGCCGCTGGCGGCGCCGCCATCGATCACCAGCTGGCTGCTGGGCGATGCGTCGTCGCCCAGCCAGGTGTTCAGGTCCAACTGCCCCTGCTGGCCAACGTAGTTGCCGTGAATGGTCAGGTGGCCATAGTCATTTCCACTGCCCGGACGAATGACGCCGGCATTGACTACGTCACCATGAATCGTGCCGCTGCCGCTCAAGGTGGCATTGCTGGCCACTTCTGTTGCCGACCGGATGCTGCCATCGACCTGTAGTGCGCCGCCAAGCACACGGGTGGCGCCGGTGTATGCCTGGTCATCGGCGATGCGCAGGGTGCCCGTACCCATCTGCAGCAGGCCGCCAGCGCCGCTCACGGCATTGCCCAGCACGAAGTCGTCGCTGCGATTGAATTCCAGCCAGCCTTGGTTATTGATCGCACCCGTCACGCTCCCGGTGGTGCCGCCGTTGCCCAAGCGCAATGCACCGGCGGCGATGAACGTGCCGCCGGTGTAGGTGTGGTCGCTGTCCAGCACGGTAGTGCCCGAGCCGACCTGCCGCAGCGCACCGTCGCCGCCGACGTGCGCGGAAAGCACGAACGTATCGTTGCGGTCGACGTCCAGATGCGTGCCACTGGCCAAGCTGACATCGCCAGCCAGCGTGCCGCGTGAGCCGCCATCACCGACCTGCAGCGTGCCAGCCTCCACCCGGGTGCCGCCGCTATGGGCGACGTTGCCGGACAGCACAACGGTGCCGCTGCCTGCCTGTAGCAGCTCGCCGCCGCCGGAGATGTTGGCGGACAGGGACATGCGGTCCCCACGGATGAGGGTCAGCCGGGCGTTGTTGACGATGTCGCCGGCCACGTTGCCGGTTGTGCCGCCATCGCCAAGCACCAGTTCGCCCTGTTCGATCCGGGTCGTACCGGTATGGGTGCTGTCCGCGGTAAGGGTCAGGGTGCCATCGCCTCGCTTGATCAGCTGGCCACCTTCCCCATGCAGGGCGGTGGCCAGGGTGACAGCGTTGCCGTTGGTGTCCAGAACGGCGCCCGCGGTACCCAGTGCCCCCAGTCGCGCAGAGATGTCTTCCCTGCTGCCAGCAGCCCACTGCAGGCCGCCGCCATCAAGGACGATGCTGCCAGTGCCCAGGTTGCTGCCGGACTGGAACCGGATCAGGCCTTGATCGACGCGCGTCGACCCGCTGTAGGTGTTGGTGCCGGTCAAGGCCAGCACGCCCTCGCCTGTCTTGGTCAGGGTGCCTGCATTGCCTCTGACCTGACCGCTGACGGTCATCAGGGCATCACCGCCATCGACGCGGAACACGTGCTGGCCGCTTGCGGACAGCACGACCGGAACGTTGACCAACATGTCCTGCCCTGCGGCACGGTTGCCCAGCACGCCATCATTCAAGGTGATCACACGGGTACCGGCGCCAGCGCCGGCCAGGATGCTGCCGGCACGCAGCGCACCACCCTCGAGGGTGATGTTCGCGGACACGGTGCCTGTAGTGCCAGTGCGGTTGCCCATGGTGATGCTGTTGGCAAGCACGCTGCCGCCCTCGCCAATACTCAGGCGCCCGTTCGAGCCGCCAGTGCCTGAGGTGCCGCTTCGTGCGCCAAGCATGATGGTATTGGCCTCGAGCACACCCCGGCCCAGGCTCAGGGTGCCGTTTGCAGTGGCATTGCCATACAACGCGCCCGCAATGTTCAGGGTGTCCACCTTTGCATCAATCATGCCTCGACGCAGGTCGACATTTCCGGTGGCGCCGCTGTAATTGCTGCTGGTTCCCACGCCAATGTTCCAGATGCCCACGGCGCTGCTGCCGTCCGAGCCCCTCAGGGTGAGGGTTCCCTCCGTGACCGGGCCCTGGAACGTCAGGGTGCCGGAACTCTGGTTGCCCCCAACGATGATTCTGTCCGCATTGATCGTATTGTTCTGACCCAGGCGTACAGTGCCCTGATTGGTGGCATTTGCGCTGATGCTACGACCTACATCGCCGATGCCGAAGTATGAAGCACGGATGAGGTTGCTACCCGAGGCCAGAGTGACAGCTCCCGTAGTAACACCGGTCTGATTCCAAGCGCCGCCAACAGCGCGCCCACCAACACTGTAGGCGCCCTGGGCATTGTCGAAGACGTAGTTTGAAAGGCCACTGAGGTCCAGATTCTGGGTGCCGCGGTTCACAGTGCCGCCGATACGGAACGAGTTTGTCTGCTGGATCAGCGTGCCGCCCTCGCCCCTGACAACGCCTGTTGCGCCGTTGGCAACAAGAATGTTGTCTACAATTCGCGTTCCATCGCTGATGTCAACCGGAGCCGCGGGAAACTGCAGCGCCTCCGCGGTGGCTGCGCCGCTCCACGCTAACGCGATTGCAGTAGCCAGCTTCAGCGGGCGCAGTGAAGCGTGTCGACCCACCTTGACGCGCGGGCGACGGGTGGCAACTTCGGAGGCGACGACCCATCGACCGGCGGCCTTATCCCAGGCAATTGCATGAATATTGTTCATGAGGCTCTCCTCGAAGTGAGATGAATGCTGGAGGGCTTCCTGAAGCGTTCGAAGCAACGGAAAGGGAGTATCCAGCTGACACTTGAGAGGTTAGAGAGGGCTGCTTGTGAGCCGAATCGGACTCGTCCCAAAAAAGGTGACCGCGAGGTACGCTTTAGCGCGCTGGTCGCAAGAACCAACCGCCGAACAGGTCAGCACTTCCAGGGATGCAGCCGGTTCCCGCATTGCCGCGGGACGGCAAAGCCATCGCCCGCAACGCCCTCACCAACCTTCACCCCGCAGCAGCGAGAATGAGCCATCGGGCGCGCTGTCACGCGTGCCGCTCACTGCCCGCAGGACCGCCGCCATGCCCCACCCGTCCGTTGATCATTCATCCTCCGCTGCCGCAGCCAGCGGTTGCATCGAGGTCCGCGGAGCACGCGAGCATAACCTCAAGAATGTCGATGTCTCCATTCCGCGCAATGCGTTGGTCGTCTTCTCGGGGGTATCGGGTTCGGGAAAGTCATCGCTGGCATTTGGCACTGTCTTCGCTGAGGCGCAGCGGCGCTATTTCGAGTCTGTCGCGCCCTACGCACGGCGCCTGATCGACCAAGCCGGCGTGCCCGATGTGGATGCCATCGACGGGCTGCCGCCGGCGGTTGCGCTGCAGCAGCAGCGCGGGGCCAGTAATGCACGTTCATCAGTGGGCAGTGTGACCACGCTGTCCAGCCTGGTGCGGATGATGTATTCGCGTGCCGGGGCCTACCCGCCCGGCCAGGCCATGCTCTACGCCGAGGACTTCTCACCCAACACGCCGCAGGGCGCCTGCAGCACCTGCCATGGCCTTGGGCACGTCTACGAGGTGACCGAAGCACTGATGGTTCCGGACCCGTCGCTGACCATCCGCGAACGCGCCATCGCCTCCTGGCCGCCGGCATGGCACGGGCAGAACCTGCGCGACATTCTGGTCACGCTGGGCTACGACATAGACGTGCCGTGGAAGAAGCTGCCGAAGAAGGACAGGGAGTGGATCCTGTTCACCGAGGAAGCGCCAAGCGTGCCGGTCTATGCAGGCTTCACCCCGGCCGAAACCCGCGCCGCCCTGAAGCGGAAGCTTGAACCGAGCTACATGGGGACCTTCACCGGTGCTCGCCGTTATGTCCTGCACACCTTTGCCACTACCCAGAGCGCGCTGATGCGGAAGCGGGTTTCCCGCTACATGGAGGGCAAGCTGTGTCCCGCCTGCCACGGCAAGCGCCTGAAACCTGAAGCGCTGTCGGTCACCTTCGCCGGCGTGGACATCGGCGAGTTCATGCGGCTGCCATTGGATCAACTGGCGGATCTGCTGGAGCCCGTGGCACAGGGTGATTTCAGCGCACATAGCCGTGGCTCACGCAGCAGGAACGCCACACGCCGCGATCGGGCCCAACGGGTGGCAAGCGGGCGCACCGCCCACGCGGCGGCCCCTGACGTACGGCTCACCTCGGCCCTGTCGGAAGAAAAGCGCATGGCGGCGCAGCGGCTGGCTGGCGGCATCATGGCGCGTGTCTCGCAGCTGCGTTCGCTCGGTGTGGGGTATCTCTCCCTGGATCGCGCGACACCCACGCTCTCGGCCGGCGAACTGCAGCGCCTGCGACTGGGTACGCAGCTGAGTTCGTTGCTCTTCGGCGTGCTGTACGTACTGGATGAGCCATCGGCTGGCCTGCACCCGGCCGACAGTGAGGCGCTGTACGATGCGCTTGGCCAGCTGCGCGATGGGGGAAATTCGGTTTTTGTCGTCGAACACGATCTGGAGCTGATGCGCCGCGCGCAATGGCTGGTGGATGTTGGCCCGCAGGCGGGCGAGCACGGCGGACGCGTTCTCTACAGTGGCGAGCCCGGTGGCCTGCGCCAGGTACAGGATTCCCGCACCGCCCAGTATCTTTTCGACCAAGTGCCTGCGCCTGCAAGTCGCAAGCGCGACGCCGGAAGCTGGCTGGAACTGAAGGGTATCCACCGCCACAACCTGCAGGGAGTGGATGCGCAGCTGCCGCTGGGACTGCTGACTGCAGTGACCGGGATTTCGGGGTCGGGCAAGTCCAGCCTGATGGCGCAGGCGCTGCCGGAGCTGGTACTGCTGCATCTGGGCCATGAACCGCCGGACGATAGCGCCGATGTTGCGCCCACGGATGGGCCATCCGTCATCGAAGCAACGCGCGGCCGGTTGGCAGGCGATGTGGATGCCATCCAGCGGGTCGTCCAGGTGGACCAGAAGCCCATCGGCCGCACGCCGCGATCGAATCTGGCCACCTATACCGGGCTGTTCGACCATGTGCGGAAGCTGTTCGCCAGCACCCCGGACGCACGCCGACGCCGTTTCGATGCGGGCCGCTTCTCGTTCAACGTGGCCAAAGGCAGATGTCCGACCTGCGAGGGCGAAGGCTTCGTCAGCGTCGAGCTGCTGTTCATGCCCAGCGTCTATGCGCCCTGCCCTGCGTGCCACGGCGCGCGCTACAACGAAGCCACGCTGAAGGTGCTGTGGAATGGCCGCAACATCGCCGAGGTCCTGCAGTTGACGGTCGACCAGGCGCACGCGTTCTTCGGCGAGGAGGATGCGATTGCCCGCTCGCTGCAGGTGCTACGGGAAATCGGGCTGGGCTATCTACGGCTGGGCCAGCCGGCGACGGAGCTTTCAGGTGGTGAGGCACAACGCATCAAACTGGCAACCGAGCTGCAGCGCGGCCAGCGAGGTCGCACGCTCTATGTACTCGACGAACCGACTACCGGCCTGCATGCGTCGGATGCGGACAGGTTGATGCTTCAGCTGCAGCGGTTGGTTGATGCAGGGAACACGGTGGTGATGATCGAGCATGACATGCGGGCGGTCGCGCAGGCCGATTGGGTGATTGACGTGGGGCCTGGCGCAGGTGCTGCGGGCGGCACCATCGTGGCGAAGGGAACGCCGCATCAGGTGTCTCGCGCCAAAGCAAGCAGGACGGCCCCTTTCCTCGCGCGCGAGCTCGCGCGCGGGGGCTGAGCCGGCAGCAGGTAAGAATGATCCAGTATGCGGGCCAGGTGTTGTAGCCGGCCGTACCTAGACCCCGCTCATTGCTCGCGGCAACGCTGCCAACCGCCCGAAGGAGACGAAATCTGCTCCCATCCGTTGGGCAGCTTTCGCATGGCTTGGCCTCCCACACAGGACAGACCCGAGCGGCGAGCGGCTTCCGATCCAAGAGATGGCAGCTGGACCACGTCGTCGGATGGCCCCGGCCTTCCTGCGCGCCGCGCTTCATCTGTCAGCGTCTGCGATTCCAAGCGCTCGCAGTACGCTTTCATGCGCGGATGGGGATGGTTGGGCCAGCGATACTGCTCGCAGTTGAATGGCGTTGTGCCGTTCGCCATGGAGTTATGTGCTGGCTTGGGAGGCGCTGGGAGTGGTCTAGCAGCCGGGCCAGTCGCCGAGCGGATTTGTTGCGCAACGCATGGCGCCGCAGCCACCAGCAGAAGAGTCAGTACCCCAGTCCGAATATCCATATCCGCCCCTGTTATGTTGGGGGAATGATAATGGATCATGGCAGGACGTGACGCGTCACAGAGGTCAATCGTCAGCGAGCAGGCCCAGCAACGATCGGTGGGCAGCGGCGCCCGCCAACGCTCCCTCTCCCACGGCCAGCGCAATGTTCCCGGCGAACCGGGCGGCGTCTCCGCAGGCGAACACGCCCGGTACGGTGGTCTGCTTGGCCGAATCGGTGGTGATGCATCCTGCGTCCTCGATGGCGCAACCCAGGTGTGTGGAGAGGTCCGATGCCAGTGTGGTATGCGGATGTACGAACAGCGCCGCCACATCCCGCCCTCGCCCGTCGGCGAAGTTCAAGGTCGCTTTCCCGGTAATGCCGATCAAGGCGCTTTCTTCCAGGGTCACGCCGATAGTGCGCAGTTCGGCGGACAGTTCTTCCAGCTCGGCCCCGCTCAGCTCCCCAGCGTGGACCGCGGTGATGTTTCCCCACTGCCAAAGCGCCTTGACGTGGCCCACTGCTTCCTTTGTGGACGCCACGAGCACCCCAATGTCTGTTCCGCGGATTTCATAGCCGTGGCAGTAGGGACAATGCAGGACCGTCTCGCCCCACCGCTCCGCAAGCCCTGGCAGGTCCGGCAGCTGATCCACCACGCCATGGGCGAGAATCAGCCGTTTTGCGTGATATGGCTTGCCCGATGCGCAGTGGAGCAGAAAACCAGTCTCCAGGGAGCCGGAAGCCTCAAGCACTTCGTCCGTCGACCATTGCACCCGCTCATAGGTGAGCAATTGCTGGCGGCTCACCTCGAGAATCCGGGCAGGGGCAACGCCATCCCAGCCCAGCCAACCGTGCGCCTTCGTGGCGCGCTGGTTGCGCGGCCGACCGTGATCAATGACCAGCACCGTTCGGCATGCCCTGGCAAGCTGCAAGGCAGCCGACATGCCAGCATGGCTTCCGCCTACAACGACCGCGTCGAAGGTGGGCGGCTCCTGCGAAAGTGGCTTGTTCGGGTCGATCCTCGTCATTGGTCAGCTTCGTTGCTCGGGCATTGATCCGCTGCCGAAGGTCATTGAATACCGACGCGCATCAAGGCTGCGTAATCACGGCATGGAAAGTGCTCAAAGTGGCCTCTGCAAGGATCATCCGTGTATCTCGCTCTCCCAGATCAATCCAAACCGCAACTCCAACCGCTCCCCTGCCCCCAACCGCTTGGGCTGCAACGTAAACCCATCAGGCGGCCCTGTCTGCGGTTCCACACAGGTAGCGTACGCAGTCCCGTCATACACCACCCAATGGTCCGCATCCGCCTGCAACCGCAGACGCTGTCCTTCCGACACCAGCGTCACCTCAGTCCGGTTGATGAAACAGTCGTCCCATGGGCCGGGCGCGGGGGTGATGCAAGGCAGCGTGGCAATGCCCTCCCCGTCCCGTGGATACATCGCACTCGGTGAGAACAGCAGCTGATGCGGCTTGCGGAACCAGGGATGCCAGCCGATCACGGCGGGCATCGCCCTGTCGCCGGCCTGCACGGCAAGCCGCAGTTCCACGCCATCCGGCACGACACGGATACACTGCGTTGCAACGCCACCGAAAGGCCAGTAGCGGTCTTCCGGAAGGGCCAACGACAACATCGCAGTGTCCACTTCGAGGCGCTCGATCTGCCAGGGCCGTGTGAATCCCACCCCGTGGATCGCATGCGCCCCAAGGTTCGCAGGCAGCGCGAAATCCTTGCCATCAAAGCTGAAGCGACCGCGTCGGATGCGCCCAGCCCAGGGCACCATCGGGTAGCACCCCCAGCCGATGGCAGCCGCCCTGCCCTCGCGCTCGCCTACCAGCCAGTCCACGCCGTCGTAGCGCATCTGCGCGATCCGTCCGCCTGCTGCGGGAGCGAGCGCGACCTGCACCCGGCCTGACCGCAGCCAATGCAGCTGGCCAGCTGCCAGCGGCGCCTGCGCATCATCCAGCGGCGACCCCTGCTCAAGCGCCATAAGGGTCGATGGTACGGATGCTGCCATCGGCTTCCATGTGCAGCGGCGTGCACTTGACCGAGCGCAGGTGGGTGACCCCGCCGGACGCCAAGGCATCGTGGTAGAACAGATACCACTGCCCCTCGAATGCGCAGATGGAATGGTGCGTGGTCCAGCCCACCACCGGCTTGAGGATCACCCCGCCATAGGTGAACGGTCCATATGGACTAGCGCCGGTTGCGTAGCACAGCAGGTGCGTATCACCGGTGGAGTAAGACAGGTAATACCGCCCTTGGTACTTGTGCAGCCAGGGGCCTTCGAAGAAACGGCGCGCATGGTCATCGGCGCGCAGCGGCACTCCGTCCTCGTCCAGGATCACGATCTCGCGGGTGGGCTCGGCAAGCCGGGTCATGCCTGCTTCCAGCCGACCAACGCGTGGACCCAATGCAGGCGCATCGCCGGTGGGCTCCTCATGCGTGGCGTCGAAGCGGTTGTCACGGTACTTCTGCAGCTGGCCACCCCAGATGCCTCCGAAGTACAGGTAATGCGTGCCGTCGTCGTCCTCGAACACCGCCGGGTCGATCGAGTAGGTGCCCTCCAACGCCTCTGCTTCGGCAGTGAACGGGCCCTCCGGGCGATCCCCTGCCGCCACGCCGATGCGGAACAGGCCCTGCGCATCCTTGGCGGGGAAATAGAGGTAATAGCGCCCATCTCGGCTTGCCGCGTCCGGCGCCCACATCTGCCGGCTGGCCCAGGGCACGTCGCGCACATGCAGCGCGATGCCGCAGTCGATGGCCTCGCCAGCGGGCGTATCCATCCGCAGCACATGGTAGTCCTCCATGCCGAAGTGACCGCCCTCGTCATCGAACGGAGCACCGCTGTCGATGTCGTGCGAGGGATAGATATACAGCCGCCCTTCGAACACATGCGCCGACGGATCTGCCGTGTAAAGGTGGCTCACCACGGGCTGGGAGATCGCGCGCGCCGCCAGCTGGTCAAGGTTGCCAGTCTGCCGGCGCTGCAGCAGCTCCTGCTCGATCCGGTTCTCCATGCGCTTGTCGATCTCATACAGGAACAGCAGCGCCACCGCGAGCAGGAACGGGATCGAGCAGTAGACGCTGACCGTAAGACGGATGCCGTCCACCACCGCCTGCGGTTGCTGTTCCGCGCCAGCCTGGTAGCCATGGTGCGCGAGAATCCCCGCGACCAGCGCACCGCCAATGCTCAGGCCGATCTTCAGCCCGCACAGCATCGCGGAGAACACGATCGCGGTGGCACGGCGATGGTTCTTCCACTCCGAGTAGTCGGCGACATCGGCGATCATCGCCCACAGCAGCGGGATGGTGATGCCGTAGCAGAACCCATGCAGCATGAAGGCGACGAAAGCCACGCCGACCGCGGTGGGCGGGAAGAAGTAGAACGCCAGCAGGAACAGCGTGCACACCAGCAGCGCGCCACCGAAGACATCCCGCTTGCCGAAGCGGTCGGCAAGCCGGCGCGATACGCCAATGCCCAGGATCATGCAGAGGATGCCGCACGCATTGAACAGGCTGAAGGCAGAGGTCGCCGGGTCTTCCGGCCAGGTGAATCCGGCCAGGCCCCACCTGCTCAGCGTTGCGTTCAATCCACCGATGAAAGCGTTGAAACCGGAGCTGTCGAGGAAGCCCGCCAACGCGGCATCACGCATGTAGTACTGGAAATAGTAGATGTAGGTGCCGCCCTTCAGGGCCAGGTTGACGAACACCAGGATGGTCAGCAGCAGCATCACCTTCCACGGCCGGTTGCGCAGCAGGTCGGACAGGTCCTGCAGTACGCCACCGGTCTGTTCCCGGGCCGGGACGATGCGTTCGCGCGTGCTGGCGAAGGTGATCAGGAAGAACAGCGTGCCCACCACCGCGAACACCGTCATGACCCGCTCGAAGCCCAGCATGCGATCGCCATCGCCGAGGATCAGCACCAGCGGCAACAGCAGCACCTGGATGATGAACTGCGCGATCATCACCGCCACGAAGCGGTAGGCCGACAGGCTGTTGCGCTGGGCCATGCTGCCGGTAAGCACCCCGCTGAGCGCGGAGTACGGCAGGTTGTTGGCCGCGTACACCAGCATCAGCAGGCCGTAGGTGGCCACGGCGTAGACGATCTTCGCGCGGGGCCCCAGGTCCGGCGTGCTGAAGGCGAGCAAGGACAACACCCCGAACGGAATGGCCGTCCACAGGATCCACGGCCGGAACTTGCCCCAACGACTGACCGTGCGATCGGCCGCAATGCCGATCAGCGGCGTGAACACGAACGCGCCGAGCACGCCGATCACGAAGATGATCGTTGCGGCGGTGGCGGGCGGAAGCCGGTATACGTCGGTGTAGAAGAACGCCAGGTAGGTGATCAGCGTCTGGAAGATCAGGTTCGCTGCGAGATCGCCCAAGCTGTAGCCGAGCTTTTCCCGGATCGACAGCGTGTGTTCGGTGCTTGCCACGCTGCCTGCATCAGTCACGGCCGGCCTCCACGGTGAACCTGCCGGTCGCGCGGATGTCGGTGCTGGAGCTTCCTACCCTGGCCTCGTAGGACCCGGCCGGCACGGCATACGCCGCGCGGACCTCGTCGTACTGGCGCAGGGCGTCCTTCGCCTGCAGATCAAAGCCGACCGTTCGCCGTTCGCCCGGGGCCAGGCGGACACGCTGGAAGCCGCGCAGCTCCTGCTGGGCATCGCCGGGCTGCGCCCGCATGCGCCGCACATACAGCTGCACGACTTCATCGCCCGGGCGCTTGCCTGCGTTGGTTATCTCGACCTGCACCTTGAGCGTCCCGTCGTCGCCGATGCGGGCGGAATCGAGCTGCAGCGTGCCGTAGTCGAACCGGGTGTAGGACAGCCCGTGTCCAAACGGGTACAGCGGGGTGCCGCGGAAATAGCGGTAGGTGCGGCCTTCCATGGTGTAATCGTCGAATGCCGGCATCGCCTGGTCCGCCTTGTAGAAGGTGACCGGAAGGCGTCCGCCGGGGTTGATGTCGCCAAACAAGGCCTGGCCTACGGCAGTGCCACCACGTTGCCCGGGGTACCAGCTCATCAGGATTGCCGGCACCTTTGTATCGGCCCAGTCCACGGCCAGCGCGGAACCGCCAGTCAGCACCATCACCACCGGCTTGCCGGTAGCATGCAGCGCTTCCAGCAGTGCACGCTGCGGTGCGGGCAGGCGCAGATCGGTACGGTCACCGCCGGCAAAACCGGGGTAGTTGACCTTCATTTCTTCACCTTCCACATCGCCGGTCAGCCCGCCGACAAATACCACCACGTCCGCTTCGCGGGCTGCGTCCACCGCTTCCTCGAACGGCGGCTTCGCACCGGGCATGCGCCAGCCCAGTCGCACGCCGGCATCGCGCTCGGCATCGAAATACTCGAGCCTCAGCGCGTAGGCGCGTCCGGCCTGCAGGCCCAGTTCCACGCCGTCGCCCTGCATGCGATCGCTGCCACCCCACCGGTCCAGTACCCGCTTGCCATCGATGTAGAGGCGGTAGCCGTCGTCGGCTGCTGCCTCTATGCGGTAGCGGCCAGACACCGGCGGCACCAGTTCTCCACTCCAGCGGATGCTGAAACCATCGCTGGGAATGCCCTGCCCCGGCGCGGCTTCACCGCGGGCCAGCAGGTTGTCGGTCGGTGAACCGCGATCCCAGCGGAAGCCGATCTGGGCGTCGGTGCGCACCAGGGCCGGCGTGCCGGACAGATCGGCCGTACGGAAGTACTCACCGCGCAGGCCCCGTTCCGGCGAGTCGGCCGACGGCCGCAGGTAGGCCGCTTCGATCAGCGGGGTGGCGTTGGGATCGTCGCGCCCTTCGACCAGGTCCACGCCGCGCGCGTAGCGCACCTCGATGCCCTTTGCGGCATCGCGAATTCCCTGCAGGACGGTCACCGGTGCGGCCGGGGTGCCGAAGTAGTTGCCAAGCAGCGCCATGGTGTCATCGGCGGTGGGACCGACCACGGCGATGCGCTTGAGGTCGCGTGACAGCGGCAGCACGCCTTCGTTCTTCAGTAGTACCAGCGATTCCTGCGCGGCCTTCAGCGCCAGCGCATCGTGCGCCGGGGCTTGGTTCACCGATGCGGGAATCCGCGCCCAGCGCACCCGGTCGGCAGGGTCGAACATGCCCAGTCGCATCCGCGCGGTGAACAGCCGGGTCACCGCATCGTCGATTTCTGCTTCAGTGATTAGGCCTTTCCGTACCGCGGCAGGCAGCGCGGCGTACTCCTGGCCACACTCCAGTTCGGTACCGTTCCTGACCGCCAATGCCGCGGCGGCTTCACGGCTGGGAACGATTTTGTGATGCTTCCAGATATCCACGATGGCCCAGCAGTCGGACACCACGTAACCCTTGAATCCCCAGTCACGGCGCAGTACATCGCGCAGCAGGAAGCGGCTGGCGCTGGCGGACTCGCCGTACACGCGGTTGTAAGCACCCATCACCGCATCCACCTGGCCCTCCTTCACCAGCGCTTCGAAGGCCGGCAGGTAGGTGTCATATAGATCGCGCTTGCTGGGGCGGGCATCGAAGTGGTGGCGGTCGGCCTCCGGCCCGCTGTGCACGGCCAGGTGCTTGGCCGTGGCATCCAGCTTGCGGTACACCGGGTCGTCGCCCTGCAGTCCGTGCACGAAGGCCACGCCCATGCGCGCGGTGAGGTACGGGTCTTCGCCGTAGGTTTCCTGGCCGCGGCCCCAGCGTGGGTCGCGGAAGATGTTGATGTTCGGCGACCAGTAGGTCAGCCCCTGGTAGCGGCCATGTGACCCCTCGCGGACGAACTGGTGATGCTTGGCCCGCGCTTCGTCACTGATGGTGGTGGCTACCTGGCGCACCAGCGGCACGTCGAAGGTGGCGGCCAGTCCGATGGCCTGCGGGAACACCGTCGCCTGCCCTGCGCGTGCCACCCCGTGCAGGCCTTCGTTCCACCAGTCGTAGGCGGGAACGCCGAGGCGCTCGATGGCGGGCGCGGCGTTCTGCATCTGCGCCGCTTTTTCCTCCAGGGTCATCTGGGCCACCAGCGCGGCGGCGCGGCTTTCAAAGCTCGCCGAGGTGTCGCGCCAGGGCTGGGTTTGGGCCGCCTGACCGACGCTGCTCAAGGCGATGGCGGCGCACAGCGCCAGCGTGCGGAACATCGGGGGATGGAGCCGGGGCGTGCGCGTCATCATTTACTCCTAAAGGCACGCTCATCGCGTGCGAATGGTCCCAGCAGAGCGCCCACGAAGCCGCCTGCGCGATCAGTACTCAACACCGTTCCATCCACCTCGCCTGCGAGGGTCTGCCAGCCGTGCCCGTCGCCGCTGTCGAATTCAAAGGCATAGCGGGCTTCATCACCGGTGATCTTCAGCCGCAGCGAAGCGCTCGCGAACACGTCGCGGGTGGCCAGCAGCCGGGTCACCCCGCCGCCGTCGCGTCCTTCCAGGAAGACCGTCACGCGATCAGCGCCGAGGCGCCGGACGCCAAGGAAATACCAGTACGCTTCACTCTGGAAGGCAGCCAACCCAGCCGCCACGCCTGCTGCCGGGCGGCTCATCGCGGTGCTGGCCTCGAAGCGCAGGTGCTGCTGGCGTCGGCCCAGGAAGGCGGGGTTGCGCAGCGTGTCGAGGTCTTCCGCCAGCGGGTGCACGGTCAACGCGCCGGGGTGCTCGCGCAGGTCTGCCCATGGTTGCTTGGGCACACGCACGCGCAGCCAGCCGTTGCCGAGCGTCGGCGCATCGAACTCATCGCGATCGACGAAGTTGCCGGTGAACGGTGCCTGTGACGCATCGCCCTGCATCCATGACGGTGCCTTGAGCGCATACGGAATGGTCTGGTTGGCTGGCAGGATCACCGGCCAGCCATCGCGCCATCGGACCGGCAGCAGGTAGGTCTCCCGCCCCGTGTTGTAGTGGCGCTTGGCATAGTTGCGGCTGGCAAGGAACACCGCCCACCACGACCCATCCGGTCCCTCCACCAGGTCCGCATGGCCGGCATTGGTGATCGGCAGTGGCCGGTCCTCCGGCAGGTCGCGCTGGGTCAGGATCGGATTGCCTGCATACGGCACATACGGTCCCCAGACATCACGGCTGCGCAGCACCACCTGCGAATGCTGCGGCCCGGTGCCGCCCTCTGCATCGGACAGGTAATACCAGCCCTCGCGTTTGTACAGGTGCGGTCCTTCGATCCAGATCGGGTTCTTCGCCGGCTCCACGCCGCCGTCGATCAGCACCTTGCGCGGGCCCATCGGCGCGTAGTTGTCCATGTCGATCTGCTGCATCCAGATCGCACGGTGGCCCTCGTAGCGCGGCAGGCCGGGCGGCACGTCATTGTTCAGCAGGTAGACGCGGCCGTCGTCGTCGAAGAACAGCGATGGATCGATGCCCTCCACGCCCGGCAGCCAGTGCGGGTCTGACCACGGCCCTGCAGGATCGCTTGCGGTAGCAATGAAGTTGCCGCCACTGTCCACCGCGGTGGTGACCACATGGAACAGGCCGTCGTGGTAAGAGATCGCCGGAGCGAAGATACCGCGCGACACGCTCAGGCCATCGAAGTCCAACTGCGTCGGGCGGTCGATGACGTTGCCGATCTGCTTCCAGTGCACCAGGTCCACACTTTCGAAAACGGGGATGCCGGGGAAGTAGGTGAAGCTGGAATTGACCAGGTAGAAGCGGCCGTTCGCACTGGTGATGCTGGGGTCAGCGTGGAAGCCGGCGAGGATCGGGTTGCGGTAGTGCCCGGGTGGCAGAGGCGTTTCGAAGGCAACGTCACGACCGGCGTACTCGAACCAGTCGAAATGAACCGGTGGCGCAGGCGCGGCCCGCAGCGGCGTCGTCGCAGCGGCCGACAACAGGATCACCGTGGCAAGCAGCAGGCGCGTCAGCATCATGGAATCTCCGCAGCGTCGAGGGACAGTTCGAAGGGGCCGGCCGGTGCGCCGCTGCGATCGCGCAGTGTGCAGATCGGGCCATCGGCCCAGCAGTAGCGCACGCGCGCGCCGGGCGCTGGCTGCGGGCTTTGCAGCACCACGTCAGGGCCGTCCAGCAGCGCCTCCGCGTAGGTGCATTGCCGCGCCTGCGCATCGCACAGTTCGAAGCCGATGGGTCCGTTGGCACCGGTGGTGGCCAGGGCGCCGGTGACATCATCGAAGGTGATCCGTATCCCCGCAGGAGTACGCGATGCCGTGCGTGCGGTGGGGCCGGACGCGGCGATCGCGTGCTCGCCGTAGACGACGTGGCGTGCCACGCGCGCCAGGCGCCGGCCCAGTTCCTGCTTGTTGGGCGGATGGATGTCGTAGGCGTCGCCGATGTCGATCGCCAGTGCAAGCCCGGCGTGCGGGTCTTCTGCCACGACCCGCCGCTGCGCCTCGCGGACCTGCGCCCAGCCGCTTTCCACCGGTGCTTCCGGCGGCTGGCCATAGCCGGCCAGCTGCACCACCAGCAACGGCATCTGCGCACCGAACCGTCCGCGCCAGTCATCGCGCAGGCCGCGCAGGCGTGCCGCATAGGCCGCGCCGTCGCCGGTGTTGGATTCGCCCTGGTACCACAGCATTCCGCGCAACCCAGGCTGGCCAAGCGGGGCGATCATGCCGTTATAGAGCGTCGACACGCCCGTGGCGGCGTGCCACGGCGCCAGCGGCGGGGCCTGTGCGGTGGGTGCTGGCTGGTACTGCCACGGTGCGTCCAGGACAAGGCGCGTGCCATCGTCCAGCACCACCGCGTGGGCGCTTGCAGGACCTGCCAGGCCGCCGTCGCCATAGGTATCCAGCACATTGATCACCACCGTGTTGGCACCGGCATCCAGCAGGCCCGCCGGCAGCGCATAGGACCGCGCCTGGCCGGGCGCGTTCTCGCTGCCCACGGCCACGCCGTTTATCCAGGTCATGTCCGTCTCGTCCACCGCACCCAGTTCAAGGCGTGCGCCCTGCCCTGCCTGTGCCACGGTCAGGGTCACCTGGCTGCGGTACCAGACCATGCCGTTGTAGCGGGAAAGCGCAGGCACGCCCCAGTGCTCCCATGCCCCCAGCAGGGACGGCGCTTGCTGCCAGCCGGTGCGATCTGCCGCGGGCTGCCATGGGCTTTCATCGGCGCCCGCGCCCCTTTGCGTGGACCACCACTGCTGCCAGTGTCGGCCCCATCGGGCGGTGGCGGCCACCGGATCGGTTGCATACAGCGCCAGTACGTCCAGCGCCGGGTCCATGCCGTCCTGTCGGCGCAGGGCAGAGGCGCTGGTCCATGCCTCGATGCGGGAACCGCCCCACGCCGCCTGGATCAGCCCCATCGGTACCGCGACGGTCTTCTGCAGCTCACGCGCGAAGTAGAAGCAGGCAGCGGAAAAGTCGCGGACGGTAGCCGGCGACGCGGGCTGCCAGGCAACGGGTCCTGCAAACTCCTGTCGTGGCGAAACGGCCGCCGCCTTCGGCACGCTGAACAGGCGGATCATCGGCTGCGTGGCGGCAGCGATTTCGCTGGCGGCGTCGAGCGCGCGCCAGACCGGAAGCTCCATGTTCGACTGCCCGGAGCACAGCCAGACATCGCCCATCAGCACATCGCGCACGACCTGGGTGGAATCCCCGGCCCGGATCGCCAGTTCGTACGGGCCGCCTGCCGCCTGGGGCGGCAGCATGGCCTGCCAGTGGCCGCTGTCATCGGCGCGGGTGGTGGTTGTCCGCCCGGCCAGCTCCACCCGTAGGCTGACGCCCGAAGCGGCAGTCCCCCAGACCGGAATCGGCTGGTCCCGCTGCAGGACGGCGTGATCCTGGAACAGCGGATGCAGCAACGGCGCCATCGCGTGCTGCGCTGGTGCGGGCACTGCGCAGCAGCCCAGCGTGATCGCCAGCAGCCAGCCCCTCCACGCTGCCCGCCTCATCGGCCATCTCCCGGCGCGGACGGAGACTGCAGGGCCTGGTACCACGCCAGCGGATGCGGCGGCGCGGCCTCTCCCTCCGGCAAGGGCCGGCCGCTGACCGTCTGGAAGTACGCCACGCTGGCGTCGCGCCACCACTGTGCTTCGCGGCGCTGGATACGCAGGAAGGCGTCAACCTGCGCGTAGCGTTGTGCATCCACCCTGCCCCGCAGGCCTGCCCAGGTACTCCGCATGTCCTCGACACCGCACACGCCCTGCGCGTAGCGGCGGACCAGTTCGTCCCACAGTGTCTGGCCGGACGCCATGCGGTGGTCCCATGGCAGGTGGTGGAACCACAACAGCAACGATTCGGGAACCTGCTGCAGGTCACCGTAGCGGTCTGCCACGTGCGGCGCGTACTGGGCCACCGCATTGCTGCCGCGCGCGGTGCGGTCAAAGCCGATGCCATCGCGGTCGGCGCGGTGGTAGTACACCGATGTCCAGTCCGCGCGCGGACCGCCGTCGACCCACGGGCCGGGGCCATGGTGGTGTCCGCGCGCCATCAGGTGATGCAGGCCAAGCGGGGTCATGTAGTTCACCGCCGCCTCGCGCGAGCCCATCATCATGCCGACGATGGGCTGTACCACCCCGCGATCCGGTGAGAAGGTCATCGCCGCCCACTCCGCCGCGATGTCGGCGGCGCTCTGCCAGGGGTTCCACGCAAGACGGCCGAAGGCGTACCAGTTGGCCTGGTCGAAGTGCGATCCACTCCAAGTGCGATCGTTGCCGATATTCGCGACGCCGGCCATGCCGGTGAGCGTTTGCGCCACGGTGGTACGTCTACCGCGTGCGTGGGTGTCGGCGTGCAGCACTTCCTCGTACAGTGGCCCCAGGTACACCAGATGCGTGGCGAAGCCGAGATACTCCTTGGTGATCTGGACCTCCATCATCAGCGGGGTACGCGGCATCGCGCCGAACAGCGGATGGAACGGCTCGCGCGGCTGGAAATCAATCGGCCCGTTCTTTACCTGCAGGATCACGTTCGGGCGGAAGCCACCGTCCAGGCCGACAAATTCGGTGTAGGCCTGCGTGGCCCGGTCTGCAGGAACGTCGTGCGCATAGACGAAGGCCCGCCACATCACCACGCCGCCATGCGGGGCCAGCGCATCGGCCAGCAGGTTGGCACCTTCGGCGTGTGAACGACCGTAGTCCTGCGGGCCGGGCTGGCCTTCCGAATTGGCCTTTACCAGCAGGCCGCCAAAATCCGGAATGCGGCTGTAGATCTCCGCGGCCTTGTCCCGCCACCACCGTCGTACCGCCGGGTCGAGGGGGTCGGCGGTTTCCAGCCCGCCCAGTTCGATCGGCGCGCTGAAGCGCGCGCTCAGGTAGACGCGGATGCCGTAGGGCCGGAACAGGTCGGCCAGCGCCGCTGCCTTATCCAGATACTCCGGTGCCAGGCTCTGCGCGCTGGCATTCACGTTGTTCAGCACCGTGCCGTTGATGCCCACCGACGCGTTGGCCCGTGCGTAGTCGGTATAGCGCGGGTCCCGCCATTCCGGCAGGGTCTGCCACTCCCACAGCGAGCGGCCTGCATAGCCGCGCTCCACATGGCCGTCCAGGTCGTCCCAGTGGTTGAGTACGCGCCGACCGAGCTGCGGCGATTCGCGCACCGCAAGGGTGTCCAGTGCCGTGCCGGCCTGCAGCAGGCGCAGCAGATGGAACGTGCCGTACAGCACGCCGATATCCGTGCGAGCGGCCACCAGCACCACATCGTGCCCACCCAGAAGCGTACGTTCGAGCAGGTAGCCCTCCGCGCCCAGCAATGCCATCTGCTCGCCGAACGGCGCGATCAACGGCGATGTCTGCGGCGTACCCAGCACCACGGCAGGGCCGGTGGCCGCCGCAACCCGCATGGGCGGGGCGCTGCCAAGCAGTCCGGCCAGGCCACGCTCCAGCTCTTCGCGTGCGGCACGCTGGGTCGGTGTGTGATCAGGCGCCACCACTTCAGCCAGCTGCGTGCGGTAGGCGGCGGCAAGCGGGGCATCGAGGGGTACATAGCGCATCCAGAGCGCGTAGCCATCCTCTGCCTGCGCGCTGCCGATGCAGGCCATCAGGGCCACCACGACAGCCAGCATCCAATGACACCGCTTGCCATCCGGGCGACCCCGCAGCGCGGGCGGTAAACCTTGTAAGCTCGGGACGTGCGCGGCTGTCGATAGCGCCACGAAGCACAACGGGAGCGCGTATTGGAGAAGCCGAAGAAATCGGTCCGCCGCAAAACCAGCGGCGTGACGATCGACGAAGTGGCGGCCTTGGCCGGGGTCTCGCCGATGACCGTATCGCGCGCGATCAACCAGGGCAAAGTCCGCGATGTCACCCGTGAGCGCGTGATGCGCGCGGTGCGCGAACTCGGTTATACGCCCAACCTCGCCGCCAGTTCGCTGGCCGCCGCACAGCACACGCGCATCGCACTGATCTACACCGATCCCAGTGGTGCCTACCTGCGTGAACTGCTGGTTGGGCTGCTGCGCGTGGCGTCGGGCGCCGCGATCCAGCTGGTCGTCGATTACTGGGACGATCTGGGCCCTGCGGCCGAGCGCAGGTCGGCGCGTGCGCTTGCCGGCCGGGTCGACGGGGTCATCCTGCCGCCGCCCCTGTGCGAGTCGCAGGCCGCGGTGAACGAGCTGCTCAGGGCGGGCATCCCGGTGGTCGCGATCGCATCGGGCCACCTCGGCAACGACATTTCCTGCGTGCGCATCGACGACTTCCACGCCGGCAGGGAACTGGCCGAACACGTGATCCAGCACGGCCACAGCCGCATCGGCTTCATCTGCGGGCGCAGCGACCTCAGCGCAAGCGCGCGGCGCTACGACGGTTTCGTCAGCGCGCTGCATGACGCAGGGCTTGAAGTCGACCCCGGCCTTGTCCAGCAGGGCGACTACACCTACCGCTCCGGGCTGGCCGCCGCCGAGCAGCTGCTGCGCCACCGTCGGCCGCCCACCGCGATCTTCGCCAGCAACGACGACATGGGGGCGGCAGCGATCTCCGTCGCCCACCGGCGCGGCCTTGAGGTGCCCCGCGACCTGTCGGTGGTCGGTTTCGATGACACCTCGGCCGCAACCACCGTCTGGCCCGAACTCACCACTGTCCATCAGCCGATCGCTTCGATGGCCGATGCCGCGATCGAGATCCTGCTGCGCACCATCCGCCGCCGGCAGGAAGGCGTACGTGTACTGACTGACCACGTCGTGCCTCACCGCCTGGTGGTGCGCGATTCGGTCGCGCGTCCTCCCGGGCCTCGCTAGCGCAGCACGCACCGTCACGCGCCCGTGCACTCGATGGTGGTCTCCGCCTCGTTCAGCGCCCCGAGCGCTACGCGCGACATCGCCAGCGTCATCTTCCCCGCCGTGCCGATCGACCAGGGGCGATCCAGCTTGCCGACATCCGCACCCGCGGCGGCAAGGCACTTCAGCGGCACCCCTACGCGTGTCCATTGGCCTGCCGGCAATCGCCCCAGCGTGGGCCCGATCGCGATGCGCGCCGAGCAGCCCGTGCCGCAGCCCACCGACAGCCAGGCATCGCCCTGCGGTGCGGACTCCACCCGCAGGGTAGTCAACAGCATCAGGTCGCCGTTGCTCTCACGCTGCAGGTCCAGCGCCGTGTGCGATTGCAGTGCGACCGTCGCCTCGCCCTTGCCCGACCAGCTGAGCCGGCGCCCGTCTTCCTGCGCAAGATGGTCCACGCCGGCAACCGTGAGCAGGTCCGACCCGAGCGCATCCGGCACCTTCGTGACCGTCACGCCCTGCCCCGTGTCGGCTTCCAGTCGCAGTGCCATGCCGGGGCCGGCGTCACCGCGTGCAAAGAACACCCCGACCGCCCCTTCCTTGCCGGTCACGCCTGAAATTTCCGGCAGTGGGGCCAGCGCGCCGTTGTCAGCGTAGGTCAGCCCGAAGCCGAACGGGAACAGCGGGTTGTAGTCCTTCTGGCCCACGTTGTTGGCGTACTGGGTCGCCGTGCGCGGCCAACTGAAGCTCAAGGTGCCTTTGAAGTCGTGCTGGACATTGCCATCGGCACCGCGCAGCAGGACATCGGCGATGCCCGCGCCCTCCGATCCCGGCAGCCATGCTGCGACGAAGGCATCGGCGGCATTGAGCTCACGGTTGACCCACAGCGGGCGTCCGCTGAGGAGCACCGCGACAACGGGAATGCCATCGGCTTTCAGGCGCTTGAGCAGCTCCAGGTCCGAATCGTCGCCCGGCTTGTACGCCAGCGTCGGCAGATCGCCCTGGAACTCGGCGTACGGGTTTTCCCCGAACACCACCACGGCTGCATCCGGTCGGGTCGCATAGCGTCCGTCAACCGCAAGTTCGGCGTGACCACCGGCCGCCTTCACCTGCTGCGCGATGCCCTCGAAGATGCTGTCTGCATTCGGGAAATCCTTGCGGGTCGTGCCGGTGCCCTGCCAGTTGAGCGTCCATCCGCCGGCCTGCTTGCCGACATCGTGGGCACCGTCACCGGCCACCAGGATGCGTTGCTTCGGCGAGAGCGGCAGCACGCCGCCCTGGTTTTTCAGCAGCACCAGCGACTCGCGCACTGCCTGCCGGGCCACCGCGCGATGGGCCGGTGCACCGATCAGCGCGAACTGGCCGCCGACCGCACGCGAAGACGGTTTCCCCGCCTCGAACAAGCCCAGGCGCAGCTTGACCCGCAGGATCCGACGCACCGCGTCATCCAGCCGTTGCGGGCTGATGGTGCCGGCCTTGGCGGCCGCCAGTGTGGTTTCGTAGAAGCCCTTCCAGCTGTCCGATGCCATGGCCATGTCCAGGCCGGCGTTGATGGTGGCGGGGCAGTCCGTGGTGGTGCAGCCCTTCACCTGCCCATGGCCATTCCAGTCGCCCACCACGAAGCCACCAAAGTTCATGCGTCCCTTCAGCGCATCGGTCAGGTACGGCTTGTGGCCGTGCATTTTCTCGCCGTTGACGCTGTTGAACGATGCCATGACAGTCTGTGCGCCTGCGGCAATGGCCGGCGGATAGCCAGCCGCGTGGATGCGCACCAGCTCGGTTTCATCGATCCGGGCATCGCCCTGGTCTTTGCCATCGACGGTCCCGCCATCACCGAGGAAGTGCTTGACCGAAGCGATCACGTGGCGCTCGTCCAGGAAGGTGGGCGAGCCCACCTTGCCCTGCAGGCCCTCGACCATTGCAGCGGCGTAGCTGGCCACCACCTCCGGCGATTCCGAATAGCCTTCGTAGGTGCGCCCCCAGCGATCGTCCTGCGGTACCGCCACGGTCGGTGCGAAGGCCCACTCCATACCGGTCACGCGGGTCTCCAGTGCGGTGATCTCGCCGATCCGGCGCAGCAGTTCCGGATTGCGGGTCGCGCCCAGGCCGATGTTGTGCGCGAACAGGGTCGCGCCGATGATGTTGCTCTGCCCGTGTACCGCGTCGATGCCGAACAGCACCGGGATCGCCTTGCCGCCCTGCGAGGTGTCCATCGACGCGGCATGGAAATCATCTGCCAGTGCCAGCCATTGCGCAGGCGAGGCATCGTAACGGCCGCCGGGGTCTGAGTTGCCGCCTGCCAGGATGGAGCCCAGCCGGTAGCGGCGCACGTCGTCCGGGGTCACGCTGGCGATATCCCCCTGCACCAGCTGGCCGACCTTGTCCTCCACCGTCAGGGTCGCCATGAGCTCGCTGATGCGTTTCTCCAGAGCCGCATCCTCGGCGAGCGGCCAGGCGACCTGCGGCCACGGATCCGGGTCGGCCGGCGCAGCGGCAACGGCTTTCCCCTCGTTCCCGCAGGCCGCCACGGCCAGCACCAGCGCGGCCAGCAGTACACCACTGCCGGCCTGCATGAAGCGTCGATTCGTCATGGTGTTCATCCTTCCATCTGCTCCAGTTCCTTGCCCTTGGTTTCGTGCACGAAGCGCAGCACGAAGAACACCGAGATGACCGCCGCCACCAGGTAGAGGCTGTAGGTTGCGGCCAGCCCGATGGCGGCCAGCAGGATCGGGAAGGTCACCGTCACGGCGAAGTTGGCGGTCCATTGCGCCGCACCGGCCACCGCCAACGCAGAGCCGCGGATCTGGTTGGGGAACATCTCGCCCAGCATCACCCACATCACTGGACCCCAGGAAACGTTGAAGAACACCACGTAGACATTGGCAGCCACCAGCGCCAGCGTGCCCATGCCGCCGGGCAGCTGCAGGCGCCCATCGACCAGCGAGCCGCTGGCGAAGGAAAACACCAGCAGCGCCAAGGCCACCGCCATGCCGGCCGAGCCGACCCACAGCAACGGCTTGCGCCCGATGCGGTCGATCAGCAGCACGGTCACGATGCAGGCGCCGATGCTGAGCGCACCGGACAGGATGTTGATCAGCAGGGCATCGTTTTCAGAGAAGCCGACTGCCTGCCACAGCACCGCGCCGTAGTAGAACACCACGTTGATGCCAACCAGTTGCTGGAAGGTCGCCAGGCCGATGCCCACCCAGACAATCGGGCGGATCCTGCCGCTGGCCTTGTCACGCAGGTCCGAAAGCCGCGGGCGATGGTGGTCGGTCGACAGCGAGGCATCGATCTCGGCCAGCTTTGCCTGCGCTTCGGCCGCGCCGAACAGCCGCCCAAGCACCTGCAATGCCTCGTCCTTGCGGCGCTTCACCATCAGGTAGCGCGGGCTTTCTGGAATGGCCAACAACAGCACCAGGAACAACAGCGAGGGTACCGCCTGCATCCAGAACATCCAGCGCCAGGCCGCGTGGCCTGCCCACAGCGGCTCGGTCGAGGCACCGGCGGTGGCCGCCAGCAGATAGTTGGACACGAATGCGGCCGTCAGCCCGCTGATGATCGCGATCTGTTGGACCGTGGCCAGGCGGCCACGGTAACGCGCCGGCGCCACTTCGGCGATGTACGCCGGGGAGATCACGCTGGCCGCGCCTACCGCGAAACCGCCCAGTACCCGCGCGATGATGAACATCGCCGACGACGGGGCTGCACCGGCGCCGATCGCCGACAGCAGGAACAGCAGCGCCGAGACGATCAGCACGTTGCGGCGGCCAAGGCGGTCGGCCAGGCGGCCGGCGCTGAAGGCGCCGAACGCGCAGCCCAGCAGCATCGAGGCGATCTCGAATCCCTGCATCCATTCGCCGGACTTGAACGTCTGGTGCAGTCCGTCCTGGGTGCCATTGATCACGCCGCTGTCGAACCCGAACAGGAATCCGCCAATGGTCGCCACCACGCTGATCAGGACGATCAGTCGGGTGTTCTCGCCGCTGTTCACTGCCTGTTGCATTGCCCTGCCCCTCCCCGGTTGGGTTTCATCGACGCGAGCTTGCGCGGTCAGCGCAGCAGGTACTGGTTGATCAGGTTCTCGTAGCGCTCCTGCTTGCCGCTGAGCTGCCTGGGCTCGCCGCCCTTCGCACCCAGCGCGGCCAGTTCGGCAAGGCTGAGCGCGCCGCTTGCGAACGCCTTGCCGGTACCACTGTCGAAGCTGGCGTAACGCTCCTTCCGCCACTGTTCCAGCGGCGAATCGTTGATCAGCGCATGGGCGACTTCCAGCCCATGGGCGAACGCATCCATGCCCCCGACGTGTGCGATGAACAGGTCTTCCAGGTCGGTCGATTCACGGCGCACCTTGGCATCGAAGTTCAGGCCGCCCTCCAGCCCGCCCTGGCGCAGCACCACCAGCATCGCGCCGACGGTGTCGTACAGGTCGGTGGGGAACTGGTCGGTATCCCAGCCGTTCTGGGCATTGCCGCGGTTGGCATCGATGCTGCCCAGCAGCCCGTGGTCCGATGCGACCTGCAGATCGTGCTCGAAGGTATGACCGGACAACGTGGCGTGGTTCGCCTCGATGTTGAGCTTGAAATCCTTGTCCAGGCCATGTTCCTTCAGGAATCCGACCACCGTGGCACTGTCGAAGTCGTACTGGTGCTTCATCGGTTCCATCGGCTTGGGCTCGATCAGGAAATTGCCCTTCAGGCCGATGCTGCGGCCATGGTCGCGCGCCATGGTCAGGAAGCGTGCAAGGTGGTCGACTTCGCGCTTCATCTGCGTATTGGCGAGGGCGGCATACCCTTCGCGGCCACCCCAGAACACGTAATGTTCGCCGCCCAGTTCAACGGTTGCTTCCAGCGCCGCCTTCACCTGGACGGCGGCCCGCGCCACCACCGCGAAGTCCGGATTGGTGGACGCACCGTTCATGTAGCGCGGGTGCGAGAACAGATTGGCCGTGCCCCACAGCAGCTTCATGCCGGTGTCGTCCTGGCGGGCCTTGGCCAGCGCCACCATGTGCTTGAGGTTCTTCTCGTAGACACCGGCGTCGTCGGCGTCCGGTGCCAGGTCGATGTCGTGGAAGCACCAGTACGGCACGCCCAGCTTGGTGAAGAACTCGAACGCCGCGTCCAGCTTCGCCTCGGCGCTGGCCATCGGCGATCCGGCTTCCCAGGGGAAATGCCGGGTGCCCGGACCGAACGGATCATGCCCGGCATTGCAGAAGGTGTGCCAGTAGCAGACTGCGAAGCGCAGGTGCTCCTGCATGGTCTTGCCCCCGATGAGCTTGTCCGCGTCATAGACCTTGAAGGCGAGCGGGTTGTCCGACCCCCGTCCTTCGAAGGGGATGCGGCCGATGCCGGGGAAGTATTCCTTGCTGCCGATGAAGGGCTGGGTGGTCATGAGGGGTCTTCCTGTCGTTGTGCGGGGTGTGGCGTTGAGGGGGATCCGTCGCGATACAGCGGCGTGATGGCATCTAGGTGGTGCAGGAACCGTGCATAGGCGGTGGCGTAGGCCTGCACGCGCGCCGGGTCCGGGCGTGCGGACCGGAGCGGATCCAGCGCTACGTGCTGGTCGGCGATGTCGGCGATCGAGGTGGCTTCGCCCCGCGCGTGGCCCAGCGCCCACACCGCCTGCAGGGCCGCACCGAACGCGGCGCCTTCAGGTTGGGTGGGTACGTCCACCGGCAGGCCGAACACATCGGCCACCAGTTGCCGCCACTGCGCGCTGTTGCTGCCGCCGCCGGTCAGCACGATGGAATCGAACGACATGCCCGCGCGTACGAAGGCATCGAAGCCGTACTTCAGGCTGTAAGTGGCCCCTTCCATCGCCGCGCGATAGAGGTGTGCAGGCGTCATGTTGGTGGTGTCCAGCCCGGCCAGCATGCCCTTGCCGAACGGCAGGTCCGGCGTGCGTTCGCCGTTGAGGTACGGCAGCATCACCAGCCCGTCGGCACCGGGCGGAGTCGCTCGCAGGTGAGCGTCACCGTCGCGCGTGCTGAAGCCGAAAGCCGCCGCGACCTGCTCGGTCGCCACGGTACAGTTCATCGTGCAGATAAGCGGCAGCCAGCCGCCGGTGGACGAGCAGAAGGCCGCCCATGCCCCGTCCGGATCGACCACGGGTGTATCGGAGTAGGCGAACAGCGTGCCCGAGGTGCCCAGGCTCATCGCCAGGCGACCCGCCACCACGCAGCCGGTGCCGATGGCCGCCATCATGTTGTCGCCGCCTCCGACAGCCACTTTCACCGTCGCCGGCAGCCCCAACGCCGTCGCCGTGGCGGGGTCGATGTCGAACACTTCTTCGGGCCCGGCGATGCGCGGCAGGCAGGCCGCAAGATCGCGCTCGGGATCGGTCGCATGCAACAGCTCGCTCGACCAGGTGCGGGTGCGTACGTCCAGCCAGCCCGTGCCGGACGCATCCCCGTACTCGCAGAAACGCTGTCCGGTCAACACGAAATTGAGGTAATCGTGGGGCAGCAGGATGCTCGCAAGCCGGGCATAGGCCTCGGGCCGATGGGCCTTGGTCCATGGCAGCTTGGATGCGGTGTACCCGGTGAGGACAGGGTTCCCGGCCAGCGCGATGGTCCGCGCTCTGCCGCCTGCCGCCTGCATGATCTGCCCGCACTCGACCGAGGTGCTGGTGTCGCACCACAGCTTGGCCGGTGCCAGTACCCCACCCGCTTCATCCACCGCCACGAACCCGTGCTGTTGGCCCGAAACAGCCAGCGCGGCAATGCGCGAGCGCAGCGCGGGATCGACTTCGGCGAAGCAGGCGTGCAATGCCGCGACCCAGTCTGCCGGCTGTTGTTCCCGGCTGCCGTCGGCACCGCTGGCCAGCGCCAACGGCGCGCTGGCGCTGGCCACCACGTTGCGCCCGGCAGGGTCGTAGACCACCACCTTGAGGCTTTGCGTACCCGCGTCGATTCCGGCAACCAGATCCATCGTCAGTATCCGTTTTTGGCTTGAAGGTAGCGCTACCAATCAGCGGCAACAGCATGTCGGGCAGCTAGGTCACCGCCATGCCCCGTTGCCATGCCTGCGCCGACGCGTTGCAGTAGCGCTCGATGAACGCGGCCTGCGACGGCATATTCGCCACCTCCTGCTGCACCGGCCGACGGATGCGATCCAGCAGCGTGCGCAGGTCCGCATCACTGATGGCGCGCGACAGCGGATGCGGCGGTCCCGGCTGGATGCCCTGCCCGGTCAGGACGCTGGTCCAGGAGTCGACCCGGAACAGTTCGCCGGGGTCCTGCCAGGCGTGGGCGCGCTCGCGCCACGCGCGCAGGCGAACCTGCAGCGACTCCGGCAGTGCCATCTCCCGACAGGCTTTCCACATCGGCTCGTCGCGCTGGTTGGCGTGGTAATGCAGGATGATGAAGTCGCGCACGTGTTCCATTTCCTGGCGGCTGACATCGTTGTAGAGCGCCATCAGCGATGGGCTGATGCCCTCCAGCGGGAACAACTGGATCAGGCGCACTACCGCGCTGATGGTCAGGTGGATGCTCGTGGATTCCAGCGGCTCGATGAACCCACTGGCAAGCCCCAGCGCCACCACGTTCTTGTTCCATGCCTTCAACCGGCGCCCGCTGCGGAACGGCACCAGCCAGGGGTCGCGCAGGGGCCGGCCCTCGATGTCACGCAGCAGCTTGGCCTGCGCCTCGTCATCGGACATGTGGCGGCTGGAAAACACCAGCCCACAGCCCACCCGGTGCTGCAGCGCGATATGCCAGCGCCATCCGGCCTCGTGTGCGATGGCGCGCGTGTACGGCACCGGCGGATTGACGGACTCGGTCTGTACCGCAACGGCGCGATCGCTGGGCAACCATTCGTGCCAGTCTTCATAGCCGGTATGCAGGGTCTGCTCGGTCAACAGGCCGCGGAAGCCGGTGCAGTCGATGAACAGGTCGCCCTCGATGACCTGTCCGTCTTCCAGCACCAGCGATGCCACCGCGCCGTCAGGGGCGTGCTGGCGCACTTCGCGGATCTTGCCTTCCACCCGGCGCAGGCCGTTTGCCTCGGCCTTGCCGCGCAGGAATCTGGCATAGAGGCTGGCGTCGAAGTGATAGGCATAGCTGGCCTGCGGCTGGGTCTGCAGCGAGAACCGGTCTTCCAGCGAGGCCGCACTTTCCAGGCAGAATTCGCCCAGGTCCGAGGGCATGCCCCGGCGCAAGCTCTCCAACCAGAAGTGGTGGAACGGCGTGGCCCAGGTGCCCTGCCCGATGGTGCCGAACGGATGGATGAAACGGTCCCCGGGGCGACGCCAGTTCTCGAACGAGATCGAGAGCTTGAACGTACCGGCCACCGCGCGCAGGAACTCCTGCTCGTCGATCTGCAGGAAGCGGTGGAACATGCGGATGGGCGGCACGGTGGATTCGCCCACGCCGACGGTACCGATCTGCTCGGACTCCACCAGAACGATGTCCAGCTGATCGCGGAACTGGTGGGCCAGCGCGCAGCCGGCAAGCCAACCGGCTGTGCCACCGCCGGCGATGACGACCTTGCGGATCCGCCCTTGTGTTGTGTCCACAGCGTTCAATGCGATGTCCCCATCAACGGTTGAGTAGCGCCAGGAGCCGGGCGCGCATGCGCCGCGCCTGGGTCGTATCGAACGGTGCCAGCTCGCCCCGTGCGGCTTCGGGCAGATGCTGCCCGGCGCGCTCGGCGGGGCCGAATACGTAGTAGTCGAAGATCGCCGCCCACGCCTGTTTCTCACGCGCTGGCAGGTCACGCAGGGCCCACATCGCGTGCTGCAGCGCCGGCAGGGGCGAGGCCAGCAGGCTCGGCGAACGGCGCCACCAGTAGTTCACCAGCACGTTGAACGGCTCCAGGCTGCGCACGTGGTGCCACCACAGGCTCGGGATGAAGATGGCATCACCGGGCTCAAGTTCGGCGCTCTGCGCACTTGCCAGGGCATCACGGAAACGGGGGTGAAGATCGAAATCCGGGCGGTCGAAATCCACCACGCTGACCGGCTGCCCGCCGGGGGTGGGATCCATCGGGCCCGGGTAGAGGTTGTCGATCTGCTCGGGCGGAAACAGGGTGAACCGGCGTCGGCCGACCGTGCAGCACGCCAGGTTCTGCGGGGTGTCGTAGTGGCAGGACGCCGTGACCCGGTTGCCGATCCAGATGCTGGCCAGCGCCTCGATGCCCTGCCCGGCCAGCCCGGCGTCGTTGTGCTCGGTGAACCCCGGCAGCGCACGCGCGACCGGCAGCGAGGCGACGTAGTAGGTCGGCGGGCTGGGCGAAGCGAGATGGTCGGAGATCGCCTCCAGGACCTCTGACAGCACGCCGCGCCGGACCTCGATGTTCAACGCGGTGAAGTCCGCCGTGTAGAACGGTCGCCCTTCAATACCGGGATCGCCGAAAGAGTACGGGACCGGCGACCCTGCATCGAAGCGGCGCAGGTAGGCCATGGCCTCGTGGGGGCCGCGCAATCCGGCCTGCACCAGTCCCCAGTCGCGCACGATGCCACGCAACACCACCGGCTCGCCAGCGTCCACCAGCGCCTGCAACGGCAGCGCGCCGGGGTCCAGGCCTTCCAGTGCGCGCATGGCAACGGCCTCCCGCATCGGTCAGTTCCTGCCCGCCGTAGGCGCAGCATCCTGCATGCGCAGGCGTCGTTGTTTCTCGGCGATCAGGCGGCGCATGTTGTGCAGCGAGGCCAGCATCAGATAGGCCCCTTCCAGGTAGCCGGCGCGGTTGAGCCCGGCCAACGCGGCGCCATCCAGCAGCGCCAGGCGATCACGGTCGATCGCGTGCAGCCCGTTGACCGTGAACCGATGTTCCGGGTCGACCTGCACATCCAGCGTGACCGGTTGGATCAGCCCGTGCGCGTCCAGCGCGGCAAACATGTCCGCACCGAACGCGTGGCCATCGTGGATGCCGCGCAGTACGCTGGTGATGTGGTCCAGGTACGGGGAGTTTCCCCCCTGCGCCAGGAACACCGGCTCACCCTGCATCGCGGTCACGCGCGGATGATCAAGATCCACGTGCAGCACCGCTTCGCGGCTGAGCGTGCCATCGATGTGGCGGTCCTGGAAGCCGATCAGGAACGGCCCTTTTGCCGCGGCCCCGGGCAGGTAGGAGGCATTCCAGTGGCCGTCCTGCAGGAACAGATTCTCATGCTGCTCGAAGCCGAGCAGCGCTACCGACTGCCAGGCGCCGCTGTCGGCATCGCGGCGCAGGAAGATGGGGTATTCCCGCTGCAGTTCGGCGAACTCGCTCGGATAGGCCGGCAGCATGCCCACCGCGTCGCCGAATTCGGGCCCGAAGCCGGTGGCCACGCGCAGGTCGTGGTGGGCGATGTTGTTGAGCATTTCGTATCGCGACACGGTGTCGTTCCCTCCCAGCAGGAGCCTTGAACGGGTGCCGCCGGCAAGGCAGCGGCACCCCCACGGTTCAGAACCTGTAACGCACGCCGAGCATGTAACGCGGACTCTGGTCAGCCAGCTTCACGATCATCTGCGAGGTGCGCGAACGCCAGCGGACGTCCTCTCCGGTCAGGTTGATCGCCTCCAGGCCGAAGGACCAGTTTTCATTCAGTGTGTAGTTCACGCTGAGATCCCACTGGTCGTATTCTTCCACATAGTAGGGATTGCGACTGGTGCCCTGGTTGGCCAGGATCAGATACTCGTCACGCCAGTTCCAGGCCAGGCGTATCGACCATCCGTACTTTTCGTACATCAGCATGGCATTGGCGGTGTCGCTGAGGCCGGTGAGCGAGAACTGGTCTATGTTCGGATCACCCGCATCGTTGTAGCCCACGTCGCCGTTGACGATGGTGTAGTTGGCCAGCACGCCGAACCCGGTATCGCCGAAGAAGTACTGCCCACCGAGCTCCCAGCCACTCAGCTTGGACTCGTTCTGGTTGATCGGGCGGTTGACGTTGAACTGGTACAGCGGGTCGGCTGCGGTGCCATACAGGTCGTAGGCGGCTTCGGTGGACAGCACCTGCGCGTCTGTCCCGTTGTAGGCACCCAGGCCGGCGGGATTGTTGCGCAGCAGTGCCAGCGCGGTGAACAACGCGGTGTCGTTGGCATTGCAGGCCGCCGCATTCGCCGCACCCACCTGGGTAGCGCAGGCGCCGCTGGTGAGGAAGGCCAGCGCCGCCTGCGCATCCGGACCGGCAGTGGGATCGCGCAGTCCGTACAGGTTTTCCTGGACCACGGTATTGCCGATGAAGTTGGCGACCCGCTTGTTCCAATACGTGACCGACACGTAGCTGGCATCAGCGAAGTACCACTCCAGCGCCATGTCGAGGTTGTCCGACTCCAGTGGCTTCAGTTGTGGGTTCTGCGCGGTGCCGCTGGCCCGCGAAGACGGATCGATCAGCACCGAGCCGAATGGTTGCTGTGCGGTCGGACCTGCGTAAAGGTTTCCGATCGGCGCGCGCGCGATGCTTTTGCCGAAGGAGACGCGGCCCTTCAGGTCGTCCATGAGGTCGATGCTGAAATCGAGGTTGGGCAGGACGTAGCTGTAGCTGTTCTTTTCGGTGAACGGCTGTTGCTCATCGGACAACACCACGCGGAAGTCATTGTTGGACTGCCATTCGATGGCCTCCGGGATGGCGATGACCGAAGTGGACACCACATCGGTGGTTTCATAGCGCACGCCCAGGCGGGTATTGGTGCGCAGCCCGCCCAGCTCGCCGTCCAGCTCGACCTGGAAATAGGCGGATTTCGTCTTCTCCTCCACCAGGTTGTCGGCGGCGCGCTGCGGGCTCACGCCGAGGCTGGCGCCATAGTTGTCCGCCGCCCATTGCGCCAGGCGGCCAGCATCGCCGCGCCAGGCGGTGAAGCTGTTGGCATTGAAGTCGTTGAACAACCCGACGATGTTGACCGGCTGCAGCAGGTCCATCAGCCCGTTTGCCACATCCCCGTCGACGTTGGCCACGCCCCAGTCGCCCAGGGTGTTGTAGTTCTCCGCTGCCTGGATGCGGTGGGTGGTCTGCTTGCTCGAATCCACGCCGAACTGGAAGCGACCCTTGTCGAAACTCCACTCACCGTCGACGCGGCCCTGCTTGATCTCGCTGACCTGGGTCTGCGAATTGATGCGCAGCACCTGCGAACCGATCTCGCCCGGCACGAACCCCGGATTGACCACGCCGTTGACCTTGGCGAGGGCATCGGCCGTGCTCGGGTACCAGACCTGGGTGCCCACCGGCAGGCCGTTGTTGAAGTTCATTTCCTGCACCCACGACCCACCGCAATGCGGCCCGGTGGTGCAGTTGTTGGTACCGGCGATGCTGCTGAAGATGGAGCCGCCGCCGGTGAGCGGATCGTTCGGCCGGCTTTCGTTCTTGGAATCGTGGGCGTCGAAGCTCAGCTTGAACCGATCGGTGAGCTGCCACAGTGCATTGAAGCCAAGCGATCCCAGCTTGTACTTCTGCATGCTGCGCTGCTGCTCAAGCCCGAAGTCCTTGGTGCCCGCGACCTCTCGGATGTAGATCGGCGTGGCTACCGCGCCGCTGGTGTCGAACTCGACGTCGGTGTAGTTGCTGTTCTGCAGCCACATGCCCTGTTCGCCACGATTCTCGGTGATCTCGTTGGTCGAATAGGTGTAATCCAGGGTCAGCGTCACCGCATCGGTCGGCGCGAACTGCAGCACGGCCTGGCCGTTGATGCGCTCGCGCTCGAACTCGGAAAACGCATAGCGGAGGTCGTTCGGGCGACCGTACAACGCGCCCACCGCCGGTGCATTGACCACCGTCGGGTTGCCCGGCAGCGTGCCGGTCCACGGCTGGATGTTCCAGTAATTGTTGGTGGCCTGCACCGAGCCACCCTTGCGCTTCTGGTAGCTGGCGCTCACGCCAACACCGAAGGTCTTTTCCGGGTTGCTGTAGCTGAAGAGGCCGGACAGTTCCGGCGTCAGGTCGTCACCGAACGGCTGGCTCTCGTCGGAGACGATCTTCGCGCCGGCACTGGCGACGGTGCCTTGATGGTCGAAGGGGCGCGCCGTCAGGATGTTGATCGTGGCGCCGATGCCACCGCTGGGCACATTGGCCTGGCTGGTCTTGTAGACCTCGATGCCGTTGATGGCCTCGGCGGCAAGCTGGGCGAAGTTGAAGGCGCGGGTACCGCCGTCGACACCGCCGATGGCGACCTGTCCGGATGCACCGAACGCATCGGCGCCCGGCATCTGGCGCCCGTTGAGCGTGACCATGTTGAACTGCGGCCCGAAGCCGCGTGCGGTGACCTGTGCGCCCTCACCATCACGGCGTTCGATGGAAATACCGGTGATGCGCTGCAGTGACTCGGCAAGGTTGGTGTCGGGGAACTTGCCGATGTCCTCCGCACTGATGGCATCCACCACGCCGGCCGAGTCGCGCTTGATATCCATCGCTTGGCTGAGGCTGTTGCGGATGCCGGTGACCTGCACGGCGTCCAGCTGGGTCGGGCTCGCCTGGCCCTGCTGCTGCGCCACGGGCGCCGGCGTGGCCGGATCCTGCGCGAAGGCGGGATTGATGACCAGGACGCCGCCGACGAAGGTGAACATGGCCCTGGAGGTGAACTTCGCCAGCGTCCGGCTCATGGCAGAGCCCTCCAGCCGGGTATACGACGGACATTAACAGCGCTCATGACTCTCCCCTCTGACATACGATCGAATGGATGCACCGCCCCTTCTGGGGCACGTACGGGCGACGCCCGTCTTCCAAACCGAACATCGCAGTGCGCGTTGCCTTCACTGCGACTCAAACTCGCTTGCGGATTTGCCAGAACAGCCGCGCGGTAAGGGGGGGGTACCTGCTGGCCTTAACCTGGCTCAGTGGTAGCGCTACCATCACGTCTCGGGCGCAGACTACTCACCCCGGATCGCGCTTGTCATCATGCAGCGCAGCAAAGGAGTTGATTGATTGAAAAGCAGCCAAAAAGCGGTCCGTCGCAAGGCAAGCGGCGTCACCATCGATGACGTCGCCGCGCATGCCGGCGTTTCGCCGATGACGGTTTCACGTGTCATCAATGGCCATGCCGGCGTGCGCGAAGGCAACCGCGATCGGGTCATGCGCAGCGTGCAGGAACTGGACTACCGCCCCAACCCTGCCGCCAGTGCGTTGGCCGCCGCGCAGCACACCTGCATCGCGTTGATCTACACCAATCCCAGCTCCAGCTACCTGCGCGAGCTGCTGGTCGGCGCGCTGCGCGGGTCTACCCGCTCAGCGGCGCAGCTGGTGATTGCCAGTTGGGATGAGCTGGATGGGCAGGCGCGTCGGCAGGCGGCCCGGCAGCTCTCCATCACGGTCTCGGGCGTGATCCTTCCGCCGCCGCTGTGCGAAACAAAGGACATCGTCGATGTCTTCGTCGACGCCGGCATTCCCGTGGTTTCCATCGCGTCCAGCCATTTCAGCGATCATGTTTCCTGCGTGCGCATCGACGACCGCCAGGCAAGCCGGGACGTCATGTCGCATCTGCTGGCACACGGGCACACGCGCATCGGCTACATCAAGGGCGATCCAAACCAGACCGCCAGCGCGCATCGATGGCAGGGTTACCGGGATGCGCTGGCTGATGCCGGTATCGACTATGACGCCTCCCTTGTGCAGCCCGGTCACTTTACCTACCGCTCCGGACTGGACGCAGCCGAACGGTTGTTGGCCCTGGATCAGCGCCCCAGCGCGATCTTCGCCAGCAACGATGACATGGCATCGGCCGTCGTTTCCGTGGCGCACCGGCGCGGCCTGGAGGTACCAGGCGATCTTTCAGTCGTTGGTTTCGACGACACATCCGCCGCGACGATGGTGTGGCCGGAGCTGACCACCCTGCATCAGCCCGTGGCAGACATGGCGGACAGCGCGGTGGACATCCTGTTGCGGGAGATCCGCCGCACCGCCACCGCTGGGCGCGTGGCCGTCAATCAGGTGCTTGCGCACCGGCTGGTCACGCGCGCGTCCGTATCCACGCCGTTGCCACCGAAGGACGCCGCGTCCCGTCCAGCGCGCTCGAAATGACGTTTGCCGGCAATGTCGTGGAACCGTGATGGAACGGCGCATCCGCAGTGACATGGCACTGGCGCCGGCAGCACCGCGCGCTACATCGCGCTGCGCAGACTACCTGCATCGCCCATCCTGCGAGGTACCGACGGTGCGCATCCACCATCTCAATTGTGTTTCCACATGCCCGCCCGGCGGCCGCCTCATGGATGGGCGCACGCACGGGGTGCTGCGGCGGGCACGCCTTTGCTGCCACTGCCTGCTGATCGAGACCAACCACGGCCTGGTGCTGGTGGATACCGGCTTTGGAACCCGTGACGTCACCCATCCACGAGAGCGCCTCTCGCCGTTCTTCCGTGCGCTGCTGGCGCCCGACCTTCGCCAGTCGATGACCGCGCTGTCACAGGTGCAGGCGCTGGGATGGTCGGCGCACGACGTGCGGCATATCGTGCTGACCCACCTGGATTTCGATCACGCCGGCGGACTGGACGATTTCCCCGAAGCAGCGGTCCACGTGCTGGCCGCTGAAGCAGATACGGCGGGGAATCGCGGCCGGTGGCTGCAGCGGCAGCGCTTCCGCCCGCAGCAGTGGCCGCGCGTCGAACGCTGGCACCTGCACCGGGAAACCGCTGGCGAAGCATGGTTCGGGCTGTCCTTCGTGCGACCGCTGCAGGGGCTGCCACCTGACATCCTGATGGTGCCGTTGCCGGGCCACACCCGTGGCCATGCCGGCATAGCGGTTCACAGCGAGGGGCGCTGGCAGCTGCTCGCCGGTGATGCGTACTTCCACCAGGACGAACTGGGACCGGGGACGTATCGGTGCCCGCCCGGCTTGCGCGGCTATCAGTGGATGATGGAGCAGGATCGCCGCCAACGCCTGGCATCGCGGGACCAGGTGCGAAGCCTGCGGCGCCTGCATTCCCGTGGCGAACTGGAGATATTCTGCTCGCACGACGTCGCCGAATTCGAGCGTCTTTCGGGTTGTCCGTTCAACCAGGCGTGAGCGGGCGCGGCCGGCAGACCGCAGGCGATGCGCTATCCTTGCCCGCCGCATGGCGATGCTCCCCTGGATATGAAAGAACGACACGGAATTCCCGCAGCAAGGCTTACCGGCATACGGCTGCGGAGCCGGCGCGTGCGTTGGACCGGCGCGGCGTTGCTGGCGTTGGCCAGCCTGCCGTTGCTGGCTGCCACGCCGCTGGAACTGGCCCACGAGGTCAACACGGAAATCGTGACCAGGCAGGTCATCGAAGAGGGCCAGGCCTTCCTGCGTGCCTTTGGCAGCGGCGAAGGTATCGCGGCGCCCGACGATCCTCCCGCGTGCCGCGAAGCGATCAGGGCCGCGATGGCGGCACATCTGTCAGCCGGCGTGAGGCAGGTAGCCGAGGGAATCCAGGACCCTGTCCAAGAGGCCAGGTTCGATCAGTTGCTGGCGAGCGTCTACACCCCCGCCGAGCTGAAAGCGTTCCTTGGCCAGCGCAACCAGGTCGAGCTGCCCGAGCTGCTTGCCGCCGTCCTGGCTGCCCCCAAAGTGCGCGCCGCGCATGATGCGCGGATGGAGGCGTTCACCCTGGGCGAACCTGACGCCGCCTCGCCGGAGGGCATGGGCCTGCAGCGTGCCAAGGAAACCTGCGAACGCCTGAGGGCGGAAGCGCGTTGAGTGTCTGCGCCGCGCGTATCAACGCGCGGCTTTTTCGCCGTTGTCTTTCATCGCGGCACGCGTCTGTGCGAACTCGGGAAACGTCTCGGCCATCGACGCTTTGTCCGGAAGCACATAGAACACGCCACCGCGCTCGAACGTGGTGCGGACGATCTGTTCGTAGAACGTCGGCGAGATGTTGATGCAGCCGTGGGTGACGCGGTTGTCATCGGGCGAGGCCGAAGCAAGTCGCTCGGCACGCTTCTCTGATGGGACGCCGGTGGTGATGGGATGCAGCGCGACACCCGAATCGTAGTCGACCCAGAGCACGCGCCCTGCATCGATCGAGGGTCCGTAGCCGCCGATGAAGCGACCCGCAGGAGTTGTGCGGTCACGTCCCGGAATGGCCCGCAGGGCCAGGCCAGCGACGCCGGGCGCGGTGTGGTCACCGGTGGCCGAGCCGAACAGCGCGGGCGCGGCACCGCGCAGTCGGCCTTCCCCGTCGAAGACCAGGACCTGGGCAGCCGCCTTGTCCATGATCGCGAACGGATAGCCTTGGCTGTCTTTGGATGCAACGACCCAGCCGGCCAGTTCGATCACGGTGTCCGACACCGTTTGGCCTTCCGGGAGTTCGTCGACCGCAGCGGCGGATTGCGCGGCGGCGTTCTTCGCGCTCACCGGTGCGGTGCACGCCAACGCCAGCGCGAGTGCCAGCACACCACAAACGGGCCGCATTCTGGAGGATGGATGAGTACGGATGGGACACTTCCTTTGAATCAGTTTCTACTGCTCCCGAGGAAACCAGTGGCCTGTGCAGGCCACCGGTGCCTGGTTCAAACGTGTCGGGCGATCAACCGCGTGGCTTGCGGCGCGGCGCCTGCTCAAGCTGCTGGACGCGGCCTTCGATCTGGTCGAGGCGCTGGTTGGCCTGGGTGGCGGACTGGTTGGCCGATTCGGCGCTCTGTGCGGCGCCCTGCACCTTCACGTCGAGCTGGTCGAGGCGCGAATCGATGCGTGCGAAGTCGTCCTTATAGGTGGCGCAGGCGCTCAGGCTGACGCCAGCGATGAGGGCGATACCAAGGTTGCGTGCGGTCGTCAGATTGGGTTTGCTGAGGAACATTTCACTGTCTCCTTCTTCGGGGGTGTTCGGACTATAGCGGCGTTTTCGGCTGTGCCAAGACCGACGTTCAGTTGATGCCGGGAGAAGTAGAGGCAGCGTGAAGGCAGCGCATTCCTGCTCAGCTTCTATGCATCAGGATCATTTTTTCCTGCGACATGTCCCGCATGGTGTACGGAATACCGCCGGTGCCGTAACCCGATTCGCGACGGCCGGCGAACGGCATCCAGTCGGTGCGGAACGCGGTGGCGTCGTTGATCATCACCGCCGAGGCATCCAACCGGTTGGCCGCGCGCATGGCGATGTCGATATCCTGCGCGAAGATGCTGGCCTGGAAGGCGGTCGGCAGCGAGTTCGCCCGGGCGATGGCTTCGTCCAGATCCGAATAGCGATACACCGCCACCACGGGCCCGAATACTTCCTGCGTGGTCACCCGCGCATCAGCGGCCGGGTCGAGCAGCACGGTCGGCTGCAGCGTGGTCTCGGACAGCCGCTTGCCGCCGCTGGCGAGCTTCGCACCGCCCTTCACGGCTTCATCGATCCACTCGGCCACCCGGTCGGCCTCGCGGGGCTGGATCAGCGGGCCCACGTCGGTGTCTTTCAGGGTGGGATCGCCGGTACGCAGCCGTTCCGCACGGGCGATCAGCGCCTCGGTGAAGTCATCGGCGATATCGTTGTGGACGAAGATGCGCTGGGTGGAAACGCACACCTGGCCGGCATGGTAATAGCCGCCCTTGACGATGGGCTCGATGATCCTGGACAAGTCCGCGCTGCGGTCGACAATGGCCGGCGCAACCCCGCCGTGCTCCAGTGCCGAACGGGCGCCGTGTGCCAGCTTGCCGTGCAGCGACCACCCTACCCTGGCTGATCCGATGAAGCTCAGGAAGGCAACGCGCTTGTCGGTGGCCAGTGCCTCGGCCAGGTCGTTGCCTTCCGGCAGGAAGCTCTGGCACCACGGCTCGGGCAGCCCGGCTTCATGCACCATCGCCACGAAATCCAGGCAGGAAAGTGGCGTTGCCGATGCGGGTTTGATGATCACCGGGCACCCCACGGCGATCGCCGGGGCGACCTGGTGCACGATCAGGTTGAGCGGGTGGTTGAAGGCCGAGATCGCCGCCACGATGCCGATGGGCTCGCGGGTGGTGAATGCCCAGCGTCCCGCTGCCGCCGCTGAAAGACCCATCGGGATCTCGCGGCCGCCAAAGTTGCGTAGTTCGTCGGCGGCGTTGTGGACGCCATCGATGGCCCGCGTGGTTTCAATGATGGCGTCCGGCAGCGGTTTGCCACCCTCGCGTGCGATCTGCAGCGCGAGGTGGTCGCGCTTGGCGTCCATCAACGCGGCCAGCCTGCGCAGGATCGCGATGCGCTCGTGCGGCGGCAGCCAGCCGTCGCGGTCCTTGAACGCCCGCTCGGCGGCGCTGAGCTTGTGTTCCAGCGCTGAGGCAATATCGAATCTGACTTCCGTGATGGGCGCGCGGTCGAAGGCCTGTACGACGGTCAGCATGTTGGGCTCCTTTTATAGAGTCAGGGGACGATCAGGCGCAGCCCACATCCGGCGTGCGGTTGCGCAGCTCATCGACGAGCACGCGGGTGTTCTCGGAATAGTCGATCGGCACATCGAGCACGTGCACGCCGCCGCCGGCGAAGGCCGCTTCGATCATCGGCACCAGCTCCTCGACGGCGGTCACCCGACTGCCCTTCGCGCCGTAGGCCTCGGCATATTTCACGAAATCGGGATTGCCGAATCGCATGCCGAAATCCTCGAAACCATCCACCGCCTGCTTCCAGCGGATCATGCCGTAGGCGCTGTCGTTGAGGATCAGCACGACCAGGTTGAGCCCCAGCCGCACGGCGGTTTCCATCTCCTGCGAGTTCATCATGAAGCCGCCGTCGCCACACACCGCCATGACCCGACGCTGCGGGTACAGCATCGCCGCCATCATCGCCGACGGCAGGCCGGCCCCCATCGTGGCGAGCGCATTGTCGAGCAGCAGCGTATTGGCCACATGCGTGCGGTAATTGCGGGCAAACCAGATCTTGTACATGCCGTTGTCGAGGCAGACGATGCCATCGTCCGGCACCGCCTGACGCACGTCGTGCACTATCCGTTGCGGGGTGATGGGGAAACGGTCCTCCTCGGCACGATCATTGAGCCGGGCGAGGATGTTCTGCCGCAGTCCGGTCATGCCTTCGTCGGCAGCCAAACGGCCTTCCAGCCGCTCCGCCAACGCATCCACAGAGGCGCCGATGTCGCCCAGCACTTCGATATCCGGGTGGTAGACCTGCTCGACCGTGGCCGACTGGAAACTGATATGGATGACCTTCGGGCCTCCGCTGCTCTTCATCAGGAAGGGCGGCTTTTCGATCGTGTCATGGCCGATGGCGATGATCAGGTCGGCGCGTGCCACCGCCTCGTGGACATAATCCCCTTCGGACAGCGCCGCGGTGCCCATGTACAGGTTGGAGCCACCGGTGACGGCGCCCTTGCCCATCTGGGTGTTGAAGAATGGCAGGCGTGTGCGCGCCACGAACGCGGACAGCGCCTCGGTCAGCCACGGCCGGCTTCCGGCCGCGCCGATCATCACCAGCGGTCGCTTTGCCGCGAGGATGGCCGCTTCAGCCCGATCAAGCGCGGCAGGCGCCGCGATGGGCCGTTCCAGCGCATGGACGGGGATGACCGGGACATCCTCCACTTCCTCGCCGGCGATGTCCTCCGGCAGTTCCAGATGGACCGGCCCGGGCCGCTCTTCCATTGCCACACGGAACGCATCACGCACCATGGCGGGGATCGAGGCCGGGCTGACAATCTGCCGCGTCATTTTCGTGAGCGGCTTCATCGACGCCACGATATCCACGATCTGGAAGCGTGCCTGCTTCGCACTCATTACCGCTTTCTGGCCGGTGATGAGGATCATCGGCCACGCACCCAGGTGGGCATACGCCGCACCGGTGGAGAAGTTCAGCGCGCCCGGGCCGAGCGTAGCCAAGCACACGCCGGGCCTGCCGGTGAGCCGGCCGTGGGTAGCGGCCATGAAGGCGGCTGCCTGCTCATGGCGGGTGAGGACGAGTTCAATCCTGGAGTTCCGAAGCGATTCCAGGAAGTCCAGATTCTCTTCGCCCGGCACGCCAAAAATGCGGTCTACGCCCTCGTTTTCCAGCGCCTTGACCAGTAGATCCGAGCCCTTCTGCATAGCGTCGATCCTTGCGGTGAGGATGCGACCACTATACGCCCGGGGTATTACGCTTAGCCTGTAACTGAATGGCGACGCGTGGAACGCTCTGTAATCACTACAAGGCGGGGCCCGCTCGCGCCGACTGCTCAGCCAATGAAGCTTCAAGCAGGTTCACATAGGTCTCCAGCCTGCTGCGGATGCCGACCAGAACCCAGCCGAGGGCATACAGCACGACGATGCCGAAGATCAGCACAGCGGCGATCGGATTGACATCGAACGCACCGGCCCAGTCACCCCACTTCCAGGTGCGAAGCTGCAGTAGAGTGCTCCCAACACGGGGAAGAAGCCGAGCTTCTGCAGCCCGCCGAAGACCAGGCCCATCCGCTCCGTCATGCCTTGCCGAAGCGTGCTCGCAAAGCGAAGCCGCTGCTCGCGCTCGTCTCTCGGGAACGCCCTGAGCTGATCAACCAGATACGCCCAGTACGCGAAGTCACCATCCATCTCTGCCGCATGGGTCAGGCGAGGTTTGATGTACTGTCGCCCTTCCCGCTTGAGCATCAGCACGAACGACAGCAGGAATCCGACGATCTCGGTCAGCAGACACCCCATCAGGATCATGATCTGCGAGCCTGCGGGAAACAGGCTGTCTGGCAAGGCGGCAGTGAGCAGCCCCAGCCCGGTGGCCACCACGCCTACCCAGGTGCCGCCCTTTTCCAGGCGCGACGGCTTCGGATGGATGCTCTGGGCTGCATAGCCCTGCGCTTTCTCGAACAGCCAGGAGAAGGTCAGCTCACCTGTGACGGGCTTCGTGCTGGCGTCAGCGCCATTGCACTCACTTGCCTGCATATCCATTGCGGGGTTCCTCGGTCGGTCTGTCGGCGGCAAGAGCCGGCTGCGTGCGCGGGCTTGCTTCCCGTTGATAGTCGCGTGACGCCCGGACGCTGCGATGCTGCCCGGGCAGTGGCGTTACCTGCTGGTCGGCGAGAAGTCCTGAGCTCGGCGAGTCTTTCGCCACTGGATCCACGCGATCGCGGCGAGGAAGAAGACGCTGCACAGGTAACTGCCTTCCGGTCCTTCCGTGCCACCAGTCAGGGTGTCGAGGCCTTGCGGGCGCAGCGCCACCAGCAGCGCCGGCAAGTGCGCATCCATGCCGGTGACGGGCAGTTCGAAGCCGGTCGCGAGCAACCAGTTCCACCCCGCATGCCAGCCCATCACGCCCCAGATATTGCCGGTCCGCAGCGCCCAGGCGCAGGCGAACAGCGAGAACAGGAACGTGCTGAGCATGACCCGGGGCGGCTGGTGCGGACTGAAATGCAGGAAGCAGAAAACGAGCGACACCAGCAGCACTGCCACCGCGACATTGGTCTTGCGCGCCACCACCGACAGCATCCAGCCGCGGAAGATGACTTCCTCCACGCTCGCCTGGAACATGAAACTCAATAGCAGCAGACCGATGTGCAGCAGACTGACGGGCGACCGCCAAGCCTGCCCCAAGCCCGCCGCCTGAATGCCGCCAGCCATCCAGATCGCGACTACGACCAGCGCGACCGTGCCGAATCCAACGGCCAGTCCGCGCAGGAAGGTTTCCAGCGGAGCCGGACCGGTCAGCCCGATACTTGCCAGCGAGCGCCCTTCGACGAAGCGTACCCAGGCGAGCACGGCCGCAAGCGTCGGCGCGAAGCCGATCCACAGCAGCGCATGCAAGCCAGCGAGGCCGATCGGATCGCCGCTCGGCGTCGACCAATGCTGCGACTGCATCCACCCGTCCAGCGCGATCACCGGTACCGCGTTGAACAGGATCATCACGATCGGCGTCAGCCAGGCCCAAGACAGCCAGCCGCGGACCGGATCGGGCGAATACAGGGCAACGGGGGTCATGCGGGGCTCCAGGTCGACGTGATCGCCGCTGCAAGTTGCCATTCGCGCGGCGGCGTGGCAATCCGTTTGCGACCAAGCCACGGAAGCCGCCGATGAATCACCCGGATCGCCGACGAAATGACGCTGAGTCATCGCCCGTGGTGTCCGCTTTGGATGGCGGTTTCATAATGTTTCATGAAACACAGACAGCTGTCCAAGCAGCAGGAGTGTTGCGATACGGCCTCATCAGCGACACCGTGTCGATCTGCGAGCGTCTGGCGTCGGTCGAGGACCGGGCCGTTCTCGGACACTGGGAAGGCGACCTGCTCTGCGGCAACGGAACAGCCAGATCGCGACGGTGGTCCAGGGAAGCACGCACAACAAGATGCTGGTGAAGGTAGATCGCGAGGACACGCAGACCGTCGTTGACGCGCTGATCCGCACCGCACGCCGACTGCCCAGCGAGCTCCACAAATCACTGACTTGGGCCGGGAAAAGGAGATGGCCGACCATCGCCGCTTCATTCTCGCCACGGACATCCAGGTCCACTTCTGCGACCCGCCGCATCCTTGGCAGCGCGGCTCGAACGAGAACACGAACGGGCAGCTGCGTCAGTACTTCCCCAAAAGGCGTTGATCTGTCGAGCTTCCCCCAAGCCAAGCTCAACAGCGTGGCCAAGCAACCAGACGAGAGGCCACCTCCGAGCTGGTCCGCGCGCTCGACATCAATCCACCGTGTCTCTACGCCGCCTATGGAAACAAGGCGGGCCTGTTCGAGCGATGTCTAGCGGTTTATGTTGAAGAGGCGAATCTGCCAGCAGACAGGATCCTGACGCCTGATCGGCGGCTGGGCGAGGCCATCAGCGACCTGCCGCTGCATGCCGCTGCACTCTATAGGAGATCGAAATCGCGGCGAGGCTGCATGGCGGCCGAAGGCATGCGTGCTGACGACCCGCAGGCACGTGCAATGGCCAGTGCCTACGTGGACGCCTCTGCCACCTTCATCGAGCATTACATCAGCCGGACAGAGCCGCAACGTGCGCGTGAACTGGCCGATTACGTAGTGACGACGATGCAGGGATTGTCTGCTTCGGCACGCGCTGGATTGTCGAGGCCGCGCTTGGCTTCTGTCGCCAGGCTGGCCGGCGAGGCCTTCGAGACTTTCCTCAACACCAGGAGCACCCGGGCCTCATGACAATCCTCGACCACATTGAATTTGCAGTGAGCGACGCAGAGACATCCCGGCGCTTCTACGAAGCCGCCCTGGCCCCGTTGTCTGTCTTTCACGTCATCACCATCGGCCCCGAGCGTACTCGCACGCGTGGCACGCGCCACGGCTTTGGCACGGACGGTTATCCGTGTCTTTGGATCCACGACCGCGAGTCCCCGGCAACAGGTACGCACATTGCCTTTGCCGCCAAAGAACGAACCGCCGTCGACGCTTTCCACAGTGCCGCGGTGGCCGCTGGCGGCATCGACAATGGAGCGCCCGGCGTACGGATGCAATACCACCCTCACTACTAAGCCGCGTATGTGCTGGACCCTGATGGCGTCAACGTGGAGGTGGTTTGCCAGGCTCAGACTTGAACGAAGCTTCCCGCCTCGGTGCTGCAGGCGCGGTGGCCTGGCCTATGCACCGGAGCCGATGATCGCCGGGCACATCGCGCAGGGGGGCTGGTCGCCGTGCTGGAAAAGTGGTGCCTGCCCTTCCCTGGCGACCAACTGTATTACCCGAATCGCCGGCAGCCCTCGCCTGCATTCTCCGCATGGGTTGCCTGGCTGGGGCAGCCCGCCCCCCCCCCCTGCTTCGGCGTGATCGGGATCACCCCGGTGCTGAGCGCAGCCAGGCGCGAGCGAGTGCGATGGCATCCTGACCTTCTTCCACGCCAACGTCAGGGGTCAATCTGCCGGGGATCAGCTCGCCTGTACGATCAAGGAAGCTGCTCTGGGTGAGGCCGAGCACGCTGCCGTCGGGCAACGGAATGCGTACGTTTCCGGTGGCGACCCCTGCGGTGGGCTGCCCAAAGAACCGCGTCCATGGCCGGCCCTTGAACGCGGTCGCCACGGCTTCGCCGGAACTGCCGGTCCGGGGGCCGATCAGCACCGCGACCGGCGTCATGGTCATGTCCACTTCGCATCCTTCGGCCGCGCGTTCGGTCCACGGGCTGATGTTGCCGTCGGCATCCCGGAATGACCCGATGGGACCGCCCCCCAGCAGGGGGAACAGGCCACTGACCATCGGCCACATGTTGCCACCGGTATTGGCGCGAAGGTCGACGATCATTCCCATCGAGACCTTTCCAGCCATCGCTTCGATGCGCTGGCACAGGTCGGCAGCAAACCTGCGCGTGGCCTGCCGGTCCGTTCCGCGCAGGCCGGGCACCCGCACATAGCCGACGTCGTCCGACGCGTTGGCCATGAGCGGCTCACTGGCGATGGCGGTTGATCGGTCCTGCGCGGCCTGGTTCCTGGTCCGCAACAAGCTGTGCCGATCACCGAGCTTTGCCAGTGCCGCACGGACCTTCGGGTAAGCTTCCCCTGCGGGCAGCCCCTTCAGATCATCAGTCAGCAGCTGTGCCCGCTCTGTGTTCCAGTCAACCCGCGATCGGTTGAGGGCCCGGCTTTCGATGTGCGAAATGGCGGCGTCCAGCACCTGGTACGCCGACACGTTTCCCGCCGCCGGGGGCTCGGCGTGCAGCCTGAGCGACGCGGCATGGATGCGCCCCACCCCCGTCATGGTGGCGCCGAACTTCAGGCTGGTCGTCGCCAACGGGATGTACAGGCGGAGCTGCCGCTCCTGCTCGCCATCGGCCAATGTCACCGGCGTTGCACGCGTAGTGTCGAAAACGAGCACTCGACCGGACTGGTCACCGCGCAGCCAGAGCGCGCCGTTGCCGGTGCCTTCTTCCACGCCAAGCATGCCGGACAGGACTACGTCCCTGCCCCGGTAAGGAGCAGCATCAAGCGAGGTGATCGCGCCGAAGAAGCCTTCTTTCCCGGCCTCGCTGGAGGACAGGCTCAGGCGCGCGCCCGCAGGATCACGGACGTCGCCCGAACCGACCACCCGGGAATGGCTGCTGGTGCCGTTCCATGCGGTCTCGGCGCTGGCCACGGGTTGCACGAAAAGCAGGGCGAGACAGAAAAGCACACGAACCATCACGTCAACATCCTTGTCGCGGAAGGAAGATCGTAGCGTCGCCATAGCGCCATCGCCAGTCTTTCTAGCGCGGCGGCTGTGCAGCCCCGGCCTGCGCTGCGCCCTGCTCGCCACCGATCAGCTGCTCGGCCAGCCCACGGTAGATCGGCACGTGGCAGACCAGCCCGGACACCCCGCGCGCCAACAGCACCGTCGCCAGGATCGGCAGCAGCATTCCATTGGTGTCGGTGAGCTCAAGGGAAATGACCGCCGAAGTGAGCGGCGCCTGGGTGACGCCGGTGAGGTAGGCGCACATTCCCAGCACCACGAACGCGCTGGGATCCACCGATGGCATCAGCACGGACAGGTTGTGGCCCAGCCCCGCTCCGACCGCCAGCGCCGGCGAGAACAGCCCGCCCGGGATGCCGGCGACATACGACGCCAGGTTGGCCAGCAGCTTCATCAGGCCGAACTCATGGCCTACCGCCGCCTGCCCCTGCACCAGCCCACGTGCCTGCTCGTAACCGGTGCCGAACGCGCCATTGCCAAAGCCGGCGGCAAGCCCCACCACCACCAGCCCGCAGGCAGCGGCAAGCAGCACGGGATGCTCGCGGCGCAGCCGGCCCAGCCAGCGCGGCCGGCCCGACACGCTCAGCAGCACCAGCCTGGCGAATACACCGCCCAGCAGGCCGGCGACCGTGCCGCACAGCAGGATGGCCAGCCACGCCTGCCCCAGCGGCAGGAACGTGGCCACGCGGCCGAAGTAGGTGTAATTGCCGAGCAGGCCAAGCGACACCACCCCGCCGACAATCACCGCGGTGAGCAGGGTGCCCGAGAAACGATGTTCGAAACGCCCGCTCAACTCTTCGATGGCGAACACGATGCCGGCCAACGGCGTGTTGAACGCAGCGGCGATGCCGGCGGCGCCACCGGCGAGCAGGAAGTGCGAGAGTTCGCGTGGGTCGCGGAAACCGAACCAGCGTCCGAAGCTGTACATCAGGCTCGCGCCCACATGCACCGTCGGCCCCTCGCGGCCCACCGAGGCACCGCCCAGCAGGGAAAGGCTGGTCAGCAGCAGTTTTCCGGCCGACACCCTCAGTGACAGGTTTTCGTCACGGAACGCCGCATCCTCTGGCTTTTCGAGCGCGGCGATCACCTGCGGAATCCCGCTACCGCGGGTGGGACGCAGCACGCCGCTGGTCAACCACGCCAGCAGGGCGAAGATGCCCGGCGTCAGCAGCAGCGCCCACCACAGGGAATGTTCGATGATGCGCTGGAACAGCGCGAAGGCGGCATCGCTGGCCTTGGCAAACAGGATGGCCACCAGGGCCACCGCCACGGCGCCGCCCCACAGGGCAACGCGCCGTTTCCAGCCTTCTGTCGACAAGGCAGACCGCAGCGTACTGCGGAGGGGATCGGGTGGAGACATGCGGCCATTGTCCTCCCGCCATGCCGCATCGGGAAGCTCGCCGGCCAAAAATACCGGGCACGGGCAGGCCCCGGCCCGATGCGGCAAAGCGAAGCGACGGCCTCTGCAAGGCGGCCCGGCGGGCACCAGCAGCGCGTCGGGTTCAGGAAGCCTCGCGCTCGCGCGGCGGATTCACGGCTTTCCACCAGGAAGATGAACGCCGGTCCTGGTCGCCATTGGGCAGCAACACTCAATGCAGCTTGCCGTGGCCACCGCCGGCGGCCGCCAGGCATCACGGCTGGGCGATAGCGGCTGCTTCAGAAGGACCCGATACGAACGACACGCTCCACCTCGTCCAGCCAGATCAATTGGACCGGTTCCTGCCCCGCATCCAACCGGATGAGGCCGTTGGTTCCCTCGTTGCCTTCTTCGTCGATGAACTGCTGGATGTTCGGCCGCTCCACGATGGTTCCGACGATGACGCGTCCATCGCGCATGTGGAGCTCTGCCAGCAGTTCGGCATCGAGCTGAAGCTGCAGCGCCTTCAGGCGCTGGATGGCGTCAGGGTCAGTATGGATGCGGGGCGCGCGTTGGCTCATGATCAGCTTCCAGTGCGGAGGTGCGTCACACGCTACCTGCGCGCGCGCTAAAGTCACCTCTGCGCGGCGTGCAGCCGGCGCGAATGCCTGCGTGCCCTACGCGGCGGCTGCAGCGTTGGGTGCAGCCTGGCTGATGGAACGCAGCATCTGGGGCGCATAGACACGCTGGCCGGCGGCGCCCACCAGCGCCAGCAGCCGGGGCGCAAGCGGCTCGGCGGACTTGCGCACGCCGGTGAAGTGGACCCAGCAGCCATCGACCTCCGCTGTCACTCCCGCAAGCGTGTGGTCGTGCACCAGGCAGTCGGCCAGTGCCTGCGCCCATGCGTCGCAGGGGTGGCCATCGAGCTCCACGGCAGCGGTGTTGCCGCCAACGTAGAGGTCAGCCAGCTCCACGCGGACCACGCGCGGGGTGGCTGTGCGGAACTGCGGTTCGTGATCCATGGTGGCGTCTCCATCAAACAGGGGGGTTGCGGCCACTATCGTCCGCGCCGGTCATGAAACACGTAGCGGCGGCGTCACCGGTGCATCAACCAGCGCCCTCATTTTCCTCACGTCGCCGCCACGCGGGTCTGCAGCGCACCACGTTAGAGTCAGCACTCCGAACCCTATCCGGGAGGCCACTCGGCTCATGGACAGTATCGTGACGATCGGCACCGCTTGCGGCGCGCTCGCGGCAATGCTTGCGCCACCAGCGGACACCGCTCGCGTGACCGTATGGCATGCGCTGTACCTGGTCTGGCTGGTCGCCGGAGCATCGGACTTCCTGCTGCACCGGCGCAGCCACATCGAGGCCACCTCCGGGCTTCGGGAGTCCTCGCTGCATCTGCTGCAGATCGCCCTGCTCGGTACCGCTACCGTATTGTGGCTGCTGTTCGCCGACACGCCCGCGCTGTGGTTCGTCCTGCTGGCAATGACCTGCCTGCATGCGTTGACGGGATACTGGGATACCCGCATCGCCTATCCCACCCGCGACATCATTCCCCTCGAGCAGCACGTGCACAGCATCCTGGATCTTGCGCCATGGATCGCACTGGGGGCGATCGGCTTTCCGCTGTTGTCCCCGCATCACGTCCCCACCGCAGCCGCCTTCACGGTGTCCCCTGCCCCGCTGGCAACGTGGACGTTCGCGCTGGTGCCGGGGTTGCTGCTGAGCGTGGTGCCGGGGGTGTATGAATACCATCGGTGCCGACGCTGGGCTGCCCGTGCGCAGGCGCCCGAGGATCGGCGTTGAGCGATCCCACAGCGCGTCGCATGCAGCGATGGCTGCGCAGCCGACGTCGGCGCAGGTCGTTCACCGGGGTCGACGTCGGCGGCTACTACACTGTGCCTGCGGCGCACCGCGCGCCGCGCTGATCCACTTCTGGAGGTGTCCGATGACAGAGGACGTTCGCCAGTCGGTCCTGGATTCGCTGCGCATCCTGGACTCCGACCCGGAGCCGTTCTTCGACGCGCTCACGCGTGCGGCCTGTGCGATGGCTGGCATGCCGATCGCGCTGATCTCGCTGGTGGACGGCGAACGCCAGTGGTTCAAGTCGCAGGTGGGCCTGGACGGGACGCGCCAGACACCCCGCGACATCTCGTTCTGCACGTGGGCGATCGACGCTGACGGCGTGTTCGAGATCGAAGACGCGACGCGGGATCCGCGGTTTGCGGGTAATCCGCTGGTCGTCGGCGCGCCGAACGTGCGGCATTACGTGGGCGTACCGATCCAGGCCGGTGCTGGCAGCCGGGTGGGCACGCTGTGCCTGCTGAGCCCGGAGCCGGGACGGCTCAGGCCGAACCAGCGCGAGGCCCTGAGCGGACTGGCCGAGGCCGCCGCACGCGGCATGGAACAGCGCGCCATGCTGCTGACGCGGATGGAAGAAGCGGTCAGCCTGCATGCCCGGCTGCAGCGCAGCCAGACGTTCCTCGAACAGACCAACACCGCCGCAAAAGTGGGCGGCTGGGAGCTCTCCCTCGCAACGGGCGAACTGGCCTGGACCCGCGAAACTCATGTGCTGCACGGCGTGCAGGAAGGCGATGCTCCTTCGCTGCGCCACGCGCTGGCGCTCTATCTGGATGAACACGCCCGGCAGCTTGAAGAGGCGATGGACGCCTGTGCTGCGACCGGCTCGCCGATCGACCTGACCCTGAAGACCAGGCCGAAGGACAACCGCGAAGCGTGGCTGCACATCGTGGGGCGCCGCATCACGGACGAAGCGGGTACTCGCCTGATCGGTGCGATCCAGGACGTCACGGCCCAACGTGCCGCGCTGGAGGCGCTGGGGCAGAGCGAAGCACGCTACCGCCGCCTGTTCCAGCACAGCATGGGCCTGATCTGCACGCACACGCTGGAAGGTGTTGTGACCTCGCTGAACCCAGCCGCGTCGTTGTCGCTGGGACGGCCGGAGGCGGAGGTCATCGGTCATTCCCTTGCAGCGATCATCCCGCTGGAAAAGCGCGCCCAGCTGCAGGGCTACCTGGCCCGGATCGTCCAGAACCAGAGCGATTCCGGCGTGATGGAGCTGGTGGCGGAAGACGGTTCACGGCGCTTCTGGATGTACCACAACGTGCTCGACAACGAAGCCGATCCTCCCTACGTGCTGGGCCACGCGCAGGACATCACCACCCAGCACCTGCAGGAGATCCAGCTGCAGGAGCTGGCGATCCGGGATCCGCTCACCCGCTGCTTCAACCGGCGTTACCTGGGCGAACTGGCGCACGACCAGCTGAGCGCGTGGGGCTGCCTGGTGTTTGACCTGGACCACTTCAAGGAGGTCAATGATCAGCTTGGCCACGCAGAGGGCGACGCGGTCCTGATCGCCTTCGTCGAGTTTCTTTCGGCCCGGCTGCAGCCGGGCGAAGTCGTGGTCCGCCTCGGTGGCGACGAGTTCCTGGTGTTCGTCCCCGGCGCGAACCTGGAACGACTGCAGGCACTGGAAGCCAGCTACGCTGAACTCGCCTGCCAGGCGCCGATCCGGTTCTCTGCCGGGTGCGCCATCAGCCGCGCCGCGGAGACCGTCGCCGAAACCATCAACCGCGCGGACCTGAAGCTGTACGAACGGCGCCGCCGCGAGCGCCCCGCCCCCTGACGATCGCGGCTCAGCGGGCCGCGGCCGGGACCGTGGCCAGCAGGCGGCCGACATGCCGCGTGGCCCTGCCAAGGCCTGGCTCCAGCCCGAGCAGGTAGACATGGCAGCCGTCCACCTTCGCCGCCGAGGACTCCAGCCCTTCGGTGAAGCGCATCTCGCGCTGCAACGCCTCCAGCCAATGCGCCGGAGGCTCCGATTCGAGTTCGATCACCGCCACTGCTTCGCCCTCGTCCAACGGCATGACTTCGATCCTGCGCACCTTCGGCGCCGGTGCGATCCTGCTTTTCTGGGCCATGACCCCTCTCCTCTGCCACGATGATGCTGAAGTTTCCGCAGATCGCGCCAAGACGGCGTCAAAATATCAGCGACGCCTGCGCCGGCGCATGGCCAGCACCTGCCCGGTGACCGCCGTGGCCAGGATCAGGGTGTTGGTGACCACGAATACCGTCGAGCCGACCAGCGCGCTGTAGGCGATGAACAGCACCGAGGCGGTCATCTGGCCGACGAACAACCAGGTGGAGACCGCTTCCACCGAGTCGGCCGTGTGCTGCTTGTAGATCTGCCGCGCCAGGGTGGCAATCAGCACCGCCGTCGCCGCCCAGCCCAGCAGGTCCGTCAGCCCGGCGCTCATCGCGGCGGCTCCGGTGGAGACGGTGCCTGCCTGCTGCGGGCTATGACCGTAGCGTGTTCCTGCATGTCACGGCACCAGGATCACTTTGCGGCAGTCTTCTTCCTTTCGGTCAAACAGCTCGTACCCCCGCACGGCATCTTCCAAGGGCAGGCGGTGGGTGATGATCACACCCGGGTCCAGCGCCCCCTCGCCGATGAGATCCAGCAGTTCCGGCATCAGCCCCTGTACGTGGGTCTGGCCCATCTTGAACGTGAGCCCCTTGTCGAACGCATCGCCGAGCAGGAATCCGTGCAGGAAGCCGGCGTAGACACCGGGAATGCTCACCGTGCCGCAGCGACGCGTGGCGGCGATGCACTGGCGTATCGCCACACCGCTGCTGCCCTCCACCTTCAGCGTGGTCAGCGCGGTCTCCAGCGCGCTCCCCTCCGCTTCGAACCCCACCGCCTCGATCGACGCATCCACGCCGCGTCCGTTGGTCTGGGTGATGATGTATTCAGCGGGATCTTCGATCTGGGCGAAGTTCACCGGCGTGACCCCATAGGTCTGCACGGCAAAGGCCAGGCGATAGGCCAGATGGTCCACCATGAAGATGGTTTCCGCACCAAGCAGCCGGCAACACGCAGCCGCCATCAGGCCGACCGGCCCGGCGCCGAAGATCGCCACCGTCGAACCGGGCTTCACCCCGGCGTTGATCGCCGCCTGGTATCCGGTCGGCAGGATATCGGACAGGAACAGCACCTGCTCATCGGGCAATGCGTCGGGCACCCGCAGCGGACCCACGTTGGCTTTGGGCACCCGCACGTATTCAGCCTGGCCGCCGGATACCCCGCCGTACAGATGGCTGTAGCCGAACAGTGCCGCGGGGGGTCGTATGCCCTTCCGGTTCAGCGCAGCGCCCTTGCCGGTATTGGTCGTTTCGCAGGCGGCATGTTCGGCCAACCGGCAATGGAAGCACTCCCCGCAGGCCACGACGAACGGCACCACCACCCGGTCTCCCGGCTGCAGCGCGGTGACACCGCTGCCGACCTCTTCCACGATCCCCATGAACTCGTGGCCGAGCACGTCGCCGGTGTGCAGGTCGGGGATTTTTCCATGGTAGAGGTGCAGGTCGGATCCGCAGATGGCGGTGGCGGTCACGCGCAGGATGATGTCATCGGGCGCGGCGAGGGCCGGGTCGGGAACGGTGTCCATGCGGACGTCTTTGCTGCCGTGATAAGTCAGTGCACGCATCGAGGGATCCTCACGCTATGGTGGCCCAGTGATAACCGCCGTGCCGTAACCCGCTGGTGACCGCGATGTGGTGGGCACGTGCAACCTCGGCGACACCGCACTCACCTGCGGGCGTGCATCGTCCGCCTGCACGGCCATGCTGCCAGTCCCCGGCACGCAGGCGCGCTGCACGGAGACCCCGATGAGCAAGCTACCGTTGAACCCGACCGGCGACGTGGATGACCAGGAAAAGGCGCACACGCCTGACAAACTGCGCAACGAGGATGCGCGGTGGAAGGACAAGGACATGCCGGAATCCGAACACACCGCTACCCCCGACGACTACGAAAAGCCGCCCCGTCCCTGAAGGAGGCCGTCATGGCATTGATCCATTCGATACTGATGGGCGCGGTCGCCGGGATGCGTGCGATGACGCCGCTGGCGGCAGTGACCAACGCCGCGCGCACCGGCACCCTGCCTGCCGACAACGGTGCGCCGCGGCTGTTGTGCAACCCGCTGGCCTCGGCAGGCATGCTGGCGTTGGCCGGTGGTGAACTGCTCGGCGACAAGATGAAAACCGCACCGGACCGGATCGTGCCCGCCGGGATGGTCGCGCGCGTGGCTACCGGGATGCTGGCCGGTGCCGCGCTTGCCCCACGCAGCCAGCGCGGGCTGGGCGCGGTGCTGGGCGCGGGTACTGCGGTCGGCATGGCCTACCTCACCTTCAACCTGCGCATGCGCGCGATCGCACGTTATGGCCAGAAGCCCACCGGCGCGGTCGAAGATGCGATCGCGGTGGGCAGCGCGGCGCTGATCACCCGATGCGCGAAGCGCAGCAACCCCTGAGCGTGCACGCGCCGCCGAGCATCGCTCCGCGCTGCAGGATCGTCTGTCTTCCCGGGTTCACGCCGACCTCTGGTCGGCGAGCACCTGGACATGCGCTTACTTGGCGCAGGTCACCTTCTGGTCGTAATCCGTTCCGATGGCAACCTTTGCCAGCGACAGGCGCACGCCCTTGCCGGCCTTCAGGGCCATCGGGATATCGACCTGCTTCATGTCCACCCCGGCACCGCGCACGCAGCGCAGCGGCACGCCCACGCGGGTCCACTCGCCTACCTTGGCCGCCGTCAGCGCCTTGCTGATCGAAACTTCCCCGCGCGTGGTCTTCCCGCTCGTCGCGAGGTAACTCACCCGGGCACCGGCAGGCAGCGTATCGACCCGCAGTGTTGCAATCACGAAAACGTCGCCATTGGTTTCGCGGTCAAGGTCCAGCGGTGCATTGGCCCGCAGTTCGATCAATCCGTTCCCGGCGAAATTGAACTGGCGCCCGCCTTCCTGCACCTCCGTGTTGATCGCGGTCATGGCGACCGAGCCGTCCGCCGTGGTGGCATTGGGATGCACGATATCCATCGCCTCCCCATCGGCGCCGGTCAGGCGCAGCGTGAGCCCGGTCGCAGCCACGCCACGGTCGAACCAGGTGCTGGTGCGCGAGGCGGTGGGGTCTATGCCCGGCTCTTCCGAAAGCACCTGCAGGTCGCCCTTGTCTGCATAGGTAAGCCCGTAGCCGAACGCGAACTGAGGGTCATAGCCCGGCTGGCCCACGTTGTTGGCGTACTGGTCGGCACGGCGCGGCCACGAGAAACTGAGCTTGCCGCTGAAATCATGCTGGGGCTTGCCGTCGGGCCCACGCAGCAGCACATCGGCCAGGCCTGCACCTTCCGATCCCGGCAGCCATGCGGCAACGAAGGCGTCGGCGGCATTGATCTCGCGATTCAGCCACAGCGGACGCCCGCTGATGAAGACCGCGACGACCGGAATCCCGTCGGCTTTCAGCTTGCGGATCAGCTCCAGGTCACCCGAGCGGCCGCCCTTGAACATCAGGTCCGGCAGGTCGCCCTGGAACTCGGCATACGGGTCCTCGCCAAACACCACGATGGCGACGTCGGGCTTGGTTGTGTACGCGCCGTCCAGGGCCAGCTCGGCGTTGCCACCGGCCGCCTGCACCTGGGCCTTCAGCCCATCCCAGAGGGTATCGGCGTTGGGGAAGTCCTCGCGCCTGGTGCCGTCCCCCTGCCAGGTCAGTGTCCAGCCGCCGGTCTGCTTGGTCATGCTGTCGGCACCATCACCTGCGACCAGCACGCGCTGCTTCGGCGACAGCGGCAGCAGTCCGCCCTGGTTCTTCAGCAGCACCAGCGACTCTCGCACGGCCTGCCGCGCCACGGCGCGATGTTGCGGCGAGCCGAGCAGTTCGAACTTGCCACCCAGTGCACGCGCGGACGGCTTGGGCTTTTCGAACAGCCCCATGCGCATCTTGGCCCGCAGGATCCGGCGCACCGCATCGTCGAGCCGCGCCATCGGCAAGCGCCCCTCCTTGACGTGCTTGACGGTGCTTTCGTACAGCCCCTTCCAGGTATCCGGCGCCATCGCCATGTCCATGCCGGCGATATACGTCTGCGCGCAGTCGGTATTGGTGCAGCCCTTCACCTGCCCGTGTCCGTTCCAGTCGCCGACCACGAAGCCGCCGAAGTTCATCTGGCCTTTCAGCACATCGGTCATCAGCGGCTTGTGGCCGTGCATCTTCTCGCCGTGGAAGCTGTTGAACGAGGCCATCACCGACTGTGCGCCGGCCGCGATGGCCGGCACGTAGCCAGCGGCGTGGATGTCGCGCAGCTGCGCTTCGGTGACGGTGGTATCGCCCTGGTCCTTGCCGTTGGTGGTGCCGCCGTCGCCCAGGAAGTGCTTAACCGTGGTCATCACGTGGTGGTCGTCGAGGAAGTCGGCCGCGCCGGCCTTGCCCTGCAGCCCCTCGACGAACACGCCGGCATAGCTGGCGACCAGCGCCGGATCCTCGGAATAGCCCTCGTAGGCGCGGCCCCAGCGGTCGTCCTGGGGTACGGCAACGGTGGGTGCGAAGGTCCACTCCATGCCGGTGGTGCGGGTTTCGGCGGCGGTGATGCGGGCGATCTCGCGCAGCAGGTCCGGGTTGCGCGTCGCGCCCAGGCCGATGTTGTGCGGGAACAACGTGGCACCGACCACGTTGCTCTGTCCGTGCATCGCATCGATTCCCCAGATGATCGGGATCGCATGGCCGCCGCCGCTGGTGTCCATCGATGCTTCCCAGTAAGCATCGGCCAGCGCCAACCATTCGGCCGGCTTGGCGTTGTAACGCCCACCCGGATCGGACCCGCCGCCGGCCAGGACCGAGCCGAGGCGATACTTCCTGACCTCTGCCGGGGTGATGCTGCCGATGTCGGCCTGCACGATCTGGCCAACCTTTTCTTCCACGCTCATCTTCGCCATCAGGTCGTCGATGCGGCGTTCGATGGCCGCCTCGCCGGGCAGCGGCCAGCTCGGCTGCGGCCACTGCGACGGATGGATCTGGCCGGCGGGCGTGGCCGCATGGGCGGCGCTGCTGCACGCCAGTGCCAAGGCGGCGCACAGCAACAGGGGCTTCAGAGACTTCATGATCGGCGAATTCCTTTCGAATCAGGACGGGGCGCGCAGGCGGCAACGCAGGGACGTTTCTATGTCCGGATTGACAACGCTGTCAACGGCGAAGCTCCCCATGCGCAGGACACCCCTTGTGCGGCGTAGACCGTGGGCCGCGGATCCGAACCGGTACGCTGCGTCGCAGCATGACCGTGGCGGGAGATCGGCGCGTGCGGGAGAAAGAAAGTTGCACGCTACTGCATCCAGCGCGCTGTCTGCCGCGTATCTGAAGTACCCCCTCATCCGAGGGAAGAACAGGAGACGCACCGTGCAAGCCACTATCAGGAAGCTCGCCCTCGCTACCGGCCTTGTCGTTCTCGGGTCCATCGCAGCGCCCGCCTTTGCCGCCGATCCGCCGATGGTCGGCGGCGCACCGATGGAGCCGACCAGGACCATTGTCGAGAACGCCAGCGCGTCGAAGGACCACACCACACTGGTTGCGGCGGTGAAGGCTGCCGGCCTGGTGGAAACCCTCAGCGGCCCGGGCCCGTTTACCGTGTTCGCTCCCACCAACGCCGCCTTCAACAAGCTCCCGGCCGGCACCGTGGATACGCTTGTCAAACCCGAAAACAAGGCCGCCCTGTCGAAAATCCTGACGTACCACGTCATCCCCGGCAAACACACCGCCGCCGAATTGACCGCGGCTGCTACCCGGCAAGGCGGGGCCGCCACGCTGGCCACCGTGCAAGGGGAGCCGCTGACCTTCAAGCTGCACCAGGGCAAGCTCTGGATCGTGGACAACAAGGGAGGCAAGGCGTCGGTCAGCACCGCTGACGTGATGCAGTCAAACGGCGTGGTCCACGTGATCGATACCGTACTGATGCCGAAGTAAGGTTGCATGGCCGGGCGGGCGCCATCCGGCGTCCGCGCCGGGCATGCGGCGAACACACCAGACTGACGCTGCCCTGCCTATTCTCTGGGCACAGTCTGGACGCAGGTAGTGGCATGAAAAAGAGTACCAAGCTCCTGTTGATCGTGGTGATCGGCATCCTGGCGATGGTGGGGCCATCGTGCATCTGGCTGTCGCGCAACGGCAATCCGGATACGCCGCAGGAACCTGGCAAGCATGTGGACAAGAAAGGGGCAGCGCAGCAGCCCGGACGTTGAACGCGGCGCCTCAGCCCAGCAGCGCCAACGCGCCGCGCCCGAGCAGGCCGGCGAGCAGGCGAAATGCGGTGAGTACCCACCCGTCCGCGATGGCCAGCGACACCGTCAGTTCCAGCAGCACGATCACGGCCAGTGCCCATCGCCCCGGCATACGCCAGGCCAACCAGAAGCCCAGCAGGACCCACCCGGTATCGGCAAGCGAGTTGACGACGCTGTCCCCGCTGTAATCCGGCGCCATGTTGGTCGTGTTGTCCAGTAGCGAGATGACGAAGGGCGTGTTTTCCACGACCTCCCACACCGTGCTGCAAGCCAATGCGACCAGCCAGGCGTCCTGCCGTTGCCAGCGCGGCCTCAGCGTGCGCAGCGCCCAGGCCAGCCCGATGCCGAAGCCGCCATGGAGCAGGGCATACCAGTCCGCCAGATGCTGCGAATTGTGCGCAATGCCGGATCCGGGCTGCCAGGCGAAGGTGTCTCCGCCGCTACATCCCCAGGGGCGCCCGGCGCCGAGCAGCCACAGCAGGTGGACCGCCAGCAGTGCGGCGGTGGCGGTGGTGCGTTGTGCGAAACAGGCGCGCAGCCAGGCATCAGCGCGTCCTGGATACTCGTGGCCGGCGGTGGAATCGGGCCTGTTCATCAGGGCGCTGCACTTCCCTCACTGGCCTCGCATGGGCGTTTGCTAGAGTGGCCTCTCTGTCCCGTTGCCGCCTGCCTACCGTGAGTCCTCTGGTCAATACGCTGGTGTTTCTCTCCACTCTCGCGGGAATGGAGGTGTTCTCCGCCCTCGTCCACCGGCATGTCATGCATGGCTGGGGCTGGGGCTGGCACAGGTCGCACCATGAGCCACGCACGGGACGCTTCGAGCGAAATGACCTGTACGCGGTCGTGTTCGCCGCGATCGCCATCGTGCTGATCTACCTCGGCACGCGCGGCTGGCATCCGCTGGAATGGGTCGGCGCAGGCATGACCGGGTACGGGATGCTTTATTTCATCGCCCATGATGGCCTGGTGCATCGGCGCTGGCTGTTCCGCAATGCGCCGCGCCGCGGCTACCTCAAACGGCTCTACCAGGCCCACCGGATGCACCATGCGGTGCAGGGCCGCGAGGGCTGCGTGTCGTTCGGATTCCTGTGGGCGCCGCCGGTGGACCGGTTGAAGCGCGAGCTGCAGCGCCTGCACGGCGGCCGCGTGGGCAGGACGCGCGAACCGCGGTCGTGATCCCAGGCAGGCGTGCCGGTGCGATGCTGCGGCCATCATGCGCGCCCGGGCCGCTGCCAGAGAGTCGCCGGCCTGCCCTGCGCCGCAGCGACCCCGTCACCGCGCGAAGCGCGCGCCTGGTATGCGCCTCGTAGCAGCAGCCGGAGCTTGTCGCGGGTCGAGGTGGATACCCGGTGGTCCCAAGCCGCAGGCCCGAGGGCGCGCACGTGCAGGCCGATTTCGCGGTAGATGCCGTGCGCGGTGGCCACGGCCCAGGCAGAGCGCGCAGGCAGGGCGGGCAGCCCCTTCAGCGCGGAAGCGTAGTAGGTCTCGGCCGATTCCAGCAAACGCGCCACGACGCCCGCCAGCGCCTGCCGGTGCGCCTGATCGGCGTGGTTGCGCGGGTTCAACCCCGCCTGTTCCAGCCAGTCGACGGGCAGGTAGCAACGCCCTGCCTGGGCATCCTCCACCACGTCGCGCGCGATGTTGCTCAGCTGGAACGCCAGTCCGAGGTCGGCGGCGCGGTCAAGCACGGCAGGCTCGGTCGGCCCCATGATGTGGCACATCATGATGCCCACCACGCCGGCAACGTGATAGCAGTACTCCAGGGTGTCGTCGAAGGTGCGGTACTCGCGTCCCGCCACATCCATTGCAAAGCCGTCCAGATGTGCCTGCGCATGCCGGGCCGGAATCGCAAACGTACGAACCACTTCCTGCAGGGCGGCAAAGGGTGGGTCCTGCAGGAGGGGCTGCTGGTAGGCCAGCGCAGTGCAACGGCGTAGTTCGGCCAGCGCCGCGCCGGTATCCAAAGCCGACGCCGGGACGTCGCGATGGCCGAGGACCTGCCCGTCCACGACGTCGTCGCAGTGGCGGCACCAGGTGTACAACAGGGTCGCCCCGCGCCGCGTGCGTGCATCGAACACCCGTGATGCAATGGCAAAACTCTTCGAACCCCGGCTGATGGTCACCCGCGCCTGGCGTTCGAGCGCATCGGTCATCGCCCCGCCTCCTGCAGCATCAGGCCCGCGGTTGCCTTGGCCGATGCCACCACGCCGGGCACCCCGGCGCCGGGATGCGTGCCCGCCCCGACCAGATAGAGATTGGCCAGGGTGCTGTCGCGGTTGTGCGGACGGAACCAGGCGCTCTGGGTGAGCACCGGTTCCAGCGAGAACGCCGAGCCATGGTGCGCGTTGAGCGTGTCGCGGAAATCAAAGGGTGTCACGAAGCGGCTGGTCACCAGGTCTTCGCGCAGGCCGGGTATGTAGTGTTTCTCCAGATAGTCGAAGATCCGCTCTCGGTAGCGCGGCCCCTCCACGTCCCAATCGATGTCAGCGTTGCCAAGGTGCGGAACCGGTGCCAGCACGTACAGGCTGCTGCACCCGGCCGGCGCCAGCGACGCATCGGTGACGCAGGGATTGTGCAGGTACAGCGAGAAATCCTCGGCCAGCTTGTCGCCGTTGAAGATCTCATCGATCAGGCCGCGATATCGCTGGCCGAAGCAGACGGTATGATGGCGCAGGTCTTCGTGACGCGTCCGGAGGCCGAAATACAGCACGAACAGGGACATGCTGGAACGCTTTCCGGCAAGCTTCCTGCCGTGGGCGACGCCACGCGGGTGGTGGCCAAGCAACTGCCGGTAGGTATGCACGACATCGGCATTGGATGCCAGCATGTCCAGCTCGATCCGCTCCCCGTCCTGCAGCGTCACCGCGCAGGCACGGTTGGCCTCCACTTCGATGCGGGCCACATCGGCGTTCAACTTCAGCTCGCCGCCGAGATCCTGGAACAGGCGCACCATCGCGCGTATCAGTGCGCCGGTTCCGCCGCGTGGAAACCACACTCCCCACTCGCGCTCCAGCGCGTGGATCAGGGTGTAGATCGATGAGGTCGCGAACGGGTTTCCGCCCACCAGGAGTGAGTGGAACGAGAACGCCTGGCGCAGGTGCTCGTCCTTGATGAAGCGGGACACCATGCCGTAGACGCTGCGCCATGCCTGCAGGCGCGCCAGCTGCGGTGCGGCTGCCAGCATGTCGCGGAAGGACAGGAACGGGACGGCTCCAAGCTTGAGATACCCCTCCTTGAACACCGCGCGCGAGTACGCCAGGAAACGCCGATAGCCTTCGACATCGTCCGGCTGCAGGGCGTGTATCTGACGTTCCAGCGACTGCTGGTCGTTGACATAGTCAAACCGCGTCCCGTCCTCCCAGCCGAGCCGGTAGAACGGATCCACCGGAAGCAGCTCGACGTAGTCGGACATCCTGCGGCCAGCCAGGGTGAACAGCTCCTCCAGCGCGGAGGGGTCGGTGATGACGGTGGGCCCTGCATCGAAGGTGAAGCCGTCGTCCTCATACACATAGGCGCGACCGCCGGGTTTGTCTCGTTTTTCCAGCAGCGTGGTCTGGCAGCCACCGGCCTGCAGGCGGATGGCAAGGGCAAGTCCACCAAATCCGGCACCGATGACGACGGCGCGTTTGGGCGTGGGCATTCAGGAATTCCTTTGCAGTGAAGCATGCGAAGCAAGCACCGCTCGAGCCGCTTCCAGCAGCGGCACCGGCGGCTTGCCGGAAAGCAGTCTCAGCTTGTCGGCCCAGCCGAGCCTGCCGGCGTAGAAGCGTTCGATGAGCGGCTCAGGCAGGGAGTAGAAGCGCTGCATGACCGTCCAGCGCCGGTTGGCGGGGCCGGCCAGGAACAGCATGCGGTTGAGCATCCGGAAGAAGCCCTGCTGCCGCCAGCGTTGGCGGGTGTAGCGCTGCAGGGAGGCAGACAGTGACGGCGCGTCCAGCCGTGGTAGTTGCGCCACGTGCTCGGCCAGCCGCACGGCTTCGGGAAGGGAATAGCCCGTGGTCGGGTGGAACAGGCCGGCACGCAGACCCACGCTGGGTTGGCCATCAAGCGCGCCATGGAAGGCGTCGAGGTCCCCTGCGAGGGTGATTGGCAACACGCCCTGCTCTTCGCGCAGGACCTGCTGTATTTCCCAGCCCTGCGCGCGCGCGTAGTCGGCGATGTTGTCGCGGAACTGCGCCGCCGACGGGCCCACACCGTCCACGTAATGGGTGTCTTCGATCAGCAGCAGATCATCGGCGAACGGCAGGGTGTACACGAACCGGTACCCCTCGCCCTGCGCTACGTCCGCATCCATGATGATCGGGAAGCGCAGCCCATGCGGGACCGCGGTGCGCACGACCTGGCCGAGGAAAGCCTGTCTGCCCAGGGTCATGTGCGGGGTCGCCGAAGGGCCGCGGCCGTCGATGACCGCGCCGGCCTGCAACGTGCGTCCATCGGCCAGGCGGACCTGCCCAGGCCCGATGTCCAGCACGCGGCTGCCACAGCACGCCGCCGTGCCCAGACGCTCACGCAGGCAGGTGTCGAACGTGTCCGCCAGGATGCTGGCGTAGCCGGCGCGCAGCTGCCGGCGGTGCCCGGGAAACCGGACCTGCTGCCCCTGCCAGCGATGCGACACCAGCGGGGCGACCCACGCCCACTGGGATGGCTCCAGGTCGTGCTGGTGGAAGGACCATGTGTGATTGCCGCCCAGGCGGTCGCCAGCTTCCAGCAGCAGCACCCGCAACTGCGGCCGCAGCGACTGCAGGCGCAGGGCGATAAGCCCGTTGGCCAGGCCACCGCCCACCAGGATGAGGTCGTAATCGTGGTGCATCAGGCGACGTGGGCAATGCCGGAGGGGCCGCTGCGCAGCACCCCTTCGATGAGCGCGACGGCGCGGTCGGTGCCGCCGGCCTGGCGGACCGCCTGCCCCAGTTCGGCCGAACGGGCGCCGAACGCCGGCTCGTCGAGCAGGCGCCGCAGCGCACGCCCCATCTCGCGCGAGGAGGTCCACCGAGGGGATGCCTTCAGGCCGGCGCCAGCGTGCACCAGCCGTGCGGCCACGCCGGGCTGATCGAAGGCGATGGGCAGCGCCAACACCGGCACGGCGGCGGTGAACGCATCCATCACGGTATTCAGGCCGGCGTGCGAAACCACCGCATCGGCCCGCTCCAGGACCGCCTGTTGCGGGGCGAAGTCGGTCACCCAGACCTGTCCTGGACGACGCAGCGCCTGCGCTTGCCGGGTGCTCAAGCCGCCGCAGTGTGCGATGAGCAGCTGTACGTCCTGGCTTGCGCACGCCTGCGCTATGCGCTGGAAGGTGCGTTCGCGCTGGCCCTGCAAGGTGCCCAGCGACGCAAATACGAAGGGTCGCCCGGCAGACAGCCCGCTGCCGTCGAACTCCTGCTGCATCGGCTCGCGCAGCGGCCCCACATGCTGCAGCTCGTCGCCGCCGGCGGGGCGGGGGAAATCGAAATCGCGCACCGTCTGGCTGATCTGCAGCCACGGCGACAGGCACTCATGCAGCGCGCCGCGCCGGGACAGTCCGAACGCGGCCGCATGGTGCTCGATCACCCGCCGCTGCGGCGCCATCAGATGATCGTATACGCGTGTGCTGGCGGCCTGTATCTCAAGATCGCGTGGACGACGGGAGCAGGACCAGGGCATCACCGGCAACGGAATCCCCGGCTCTCGATTGACCGGCAGTGCACATGCAACCGATACCCAGGGCATCTGCCGTGCCTCGGCGACCAGGCCACCGGCGGCCTCCATCTGATCGCAGACCAATGCGTCAACGCCAGCCAGCGACACCGCCTGCGGCAACTCGCGGCACAACATGTCCGTGGTCCGCGCAAGGTCGGCAATGACCCGCTTCAGGCCCCAGGGAGAGCCCGGGTTGGCCGCGCGGCGCAGGACCGCATCCAGCGATCCAGGCGGATGCGTCTGTTGCCCCAGTGCGACAAACCCGAGGGCGGGGTCCGACAACAGCCGCGCCGCATCGTGCTGATGGAAGAAGGTCACCCGATGCCCTTGCCGCTGCAGGCCGCGGCCGAGCGCCTGCATGGCGCGCCAGTGGCTGGGAAACGGCGGTGCGATGATTCCGACGTGGCTCAAGGCGGGGCATCCAGGAGTTCGCCGTCAAGGAACATCGGCGCGCGCGCCAGCGCGGCCAGGTCAGCACTGCCGGTGCAGAAACAGACGATCTGCAGCTGGCGGATCACCGCCCGGAAGTGATCGACCACCGCTTCGGTCGACTCCAGCGCACTGGTCAGTACTGAAGCGGCCTGGCCGACCATGTCGGCACCGAGACGGATGGCCTTGGCGGCATCGATCCCGTCGCGGATGCCGCCGGAGGCAATGATCGGCAATGATGGCAGCGCCGCACGGGTGGCACGCAGTGCCAGCGCCGTCGGAATGCCCCAGTCGCTGAAGGCCATGGCGATTTCCCGGCCGAGCGGATCCGGAGACCGTTCGCCCTCCACCGCCGCCCAGCTGGTGCCTCCGGCTCCGGCCACGTCGATGACCTGCACCCCGGCCTGTACCAGCTGCCTGGCCACCGAAGCGGAAATTCCAGCGCCGACCTCCTTCACCACCACCGGCACCGACAGCGCGGCGGTCAGCGCCGCAATCGCATCCAGTATGCCGCACCAGTCACGGTCGCCTCCGGATTGCACGGCCTCCTGGAGGGGGTTGAGGTGCACGATCAGCGCGTCGGCGTCGATCATCTCCACGGCGCGCTGAGCCAATGCGATGCCCTTCCCGCGCAGCTGCGCAGCGCCCAGGTTGGCAAGCAGGGGTACGTCGGGCCCGCGCCGGCGCAACTCGTGGGTCAGGCCGTGGTCCAGTCCGGTTTCCAGCGCAACCCGCTGGGAACCTACGGCAAGCGCGATGCCCAGCTCCTGTGCTGCTTCCACCAGATGCAGGTTGATCCGGCTTGCACGCAGCGCGCCACCGGTCATCGAGCTCACCAGCAGCGGCGCACGCAGCGGTCGGCCGAGCAGCGTGGTACGCAGGTCGATGGCATCAAGATGAAGCTCGGGAAGCGCACAGTGTTCGAAACGGTAGGCGGCAAAGCCTGTTTCGGCACGTTGCCACGCGCGTGCTTCATCAAGCACGATATCCAGGTGGTCATTCTTGCGCTTGACCAGCTCGCTCTGCGGCACGCCCTTGGCGACGGGGACACTCATGTGATGCGGAAGTGCTGGTGGGCGAAGGCGATCAGGTCGTCATGCTGGCCATCAAGCTCTGCCAGCAGGGCGAACGCCCGCTGCAGGTGGGCCTGCAGGCGGCGCTGCACTTCCTCGCGCCCGAGCAGCGTTATCAGCGTGCACTTGCCCGCATCCTTTCCGCCGTCCTTGCCGGACAGCGCACTGTCGTCGCCGTCGCGCAGGTCGTCCTGCAGCTGGAAAGCCTGCCCAAGTTGCACGGCGCACTCCCGTGCGAGCGCCCGCGCGCGCGCACTGGCGCCGGCGGTCATCGCGGCCATTTCCAGCGCTGCACTGAACAGCGCGCCGGTCTTGAGTTCGTTGGTGCGCTGGACGGCCTGGACATCGCGCGCTCCCTCGCTGCCATGCAGGTCGTTGAACTGGCCACAGACCAGGCCCTGGCTGCCAACCGCTGCCGCCAGCGTCGCCAGCAGTTCGCTCCGCAACGGCGCTGGAACGCCTTCCAGCTCCGCCAACACCTGGAACGCTCGGCTCAACAGCGCGACCGAAGCCAGGATGGCCACGTCCTCGCCATGCTGGCGATGCACGGTCGGCTGGCCCCGTCGCAGTTCTGCATTGTCCATGCTGGGCAGGTCATCGAGGATCAGCGAAGCGCCATGCACCATTTCCACCGCACAGCCCACATCGATGATCGCGTCGTCGGCGTGGCCCATCCCGCGCGCCGCCATCACCATCAACACCGGCCTCATCCGCTTTCCGGCCGTGAGCATGAACTCGCGCATCGCAGCGCACACCCGGTCGCCCTCCGGACCCGCCGGCAACAGCTCGGCCAGCCGCTGCTGCACCTGGTCGCGCACCATGCGCGGGTCCACGCCCGGTCGCGCCTCATGCGAGGCGTCGCCGAGGTTGACCTCGCTGAGGATGGAGCGGCACCTGATCGCCGTCTGAGTCATGCCGTTGCCGCTGGTTGGGTCGGGCTTCAGCTTCACCGATCCCGCGTGAAGGCGCCGCCATTGGCGGCCAGCTCACTGAAGTGGCGCCCGCCCCTGCCAATCAGGGACAATGGCCCCGACCCGGGCCGTGCCCGGCCCGCAACAGCATGGACCCGCATCGAGCCGGTCACCGCTCTGCTGTCCATTCCAGGCCTTGTGCCGTTTCTTCCGGATCCGATGTGACTACCACTGCCCCACCCGCCGCGCCCGTGGCCGAAGACCTGCCCCTGACCGACCGCCTGCGCACCGCGCTGGACCTGCTGGAAGCCATCGAGGCCGACCGCAGCGTACTGGATGCGCTGCCCGAAGCCGACCGCGTGCGCCTGCACCAGGTCGTGGCCAAGGTGTATCACCCCGAACCCAAGGCACGCCGGGCAATGCTCAAACAGCAGGCCAAGGTCCGCCACCAGGAGAAGGTGCGCAAGGCTGAAGCGCTGTTGGAACAGACCGGCATCCGCACGCTGCGCCGCAAGCCCGTCTTCAGCACCCCGAATTACTTCCCGCCACATGCGGCCGGCCTGCATGACGCACGCAACGGGGAAGGCGCCGAAGCCGCTGCCGAGCCGGTGCACTCGCCCGAACTGCGCCACTGCTACGTGTGCAAGCAGAAGTTCACCCGGCTGCATCATTTCTATGACCAGATGTGCCCGGCCTGCGCCGAGCTGAACTTCACCAAGCGCACCGAGACCGCCGACCTGCGCGGCCGCGTCGCGCTGCTCACCGGTGGCCGGGTCAAGATCGGTTACCAGGCGGGCCTGAAGCTGCTGCGCGCCGGCGCCGAACTGATCGTCACCACGCGTTTCCCGCGTGATTCCGCTGCCCGCTACGCCGAAGAGCCGGATTTCGCGGTATGGGGCCATCGCCTGCAGGTGTACGGCCTGGACCTGCGCCACACCCCCAGCGTGGAAGCCTTCTGCAGCGAGCTGCTGGCCACCCGCAAGCGACTGGACTTCATCATCAACAATGCCTGCCAGACGGTGCGCCGGCCGCCGCAGTTCTATGCGCACATGATGGCCGGCGAAACGGCCGCGCTGCACGAACTGCCCGAGACCGTGCGCAGGCTGGTAGGCCATTACGAGGGCCTGCGCGGCGCCGAGCTGCTGAGCGACGCCTCGGCGATCGCGCTTCCGGCGGTGCAGGAACGGGGACTCAACGGTGCCGATGGCCTGACCCGCGCCGCCGAGCTGTCCCAGGTGGCCCTGCTGGAAGACGAGCTGGTCGGCCAGCAGCATCTGTTCCCGGAAGGCCGGCTCGACCAGGACCTGCAGCAGGTCGACCTGCGGGGTCGCAATTCCTGGCGCCTGCTGATGGCCGAAGTGCCGTCGGTCGAGCTGCTCGAAACCCAGCTGGTCAACGCCATCGCCCCGTTCATCATCAACGCACGGCTGAAGCCACTGATGCTGGCCACGCCCGAGCGTGACAAGCACATCGTCAACGTATCGGCGATGGAAGGCCAGTTCTACCGCAACTTCAAGACCACCCGTCATCCGCATACCAACATGGCCAAGGCCGCGTTGAACATGATGACCCGCACTTCGGCGGCGGATTACCAGAACGACGGCATCCACATGAACAGCGTGGATACCGGCTGGGTGACCGACGAAGATCCGGCGGACATCGCAGCCAAGAAGGTGCAGGAAGAGCGCTTCCATCCACCATTGGACATCGTGGATGGCGCTGCGCGTATCGTCGACCCGATCATCCACGGCTTCAACACAGGCGAGCATGTGTGGGGCCAGTTCCTGAAGGATTACGCACCTACCGATTGGTAAGTCGTGCCCCGGTAGTGACGGCCGTTGGTCGTCAGCGCCCGCCCTTGGTGGGTGACGACCGTTGGTCGTCACGCGGTTGCTTGCCGCTGCGCTCGCCGAGCATGGCTCGGCGCTACCGGCTCCATCTCATCGCGCGAGCGCCATCAGCTCCGCTTTGTCCTGCAGCCCGCGCATCGCGCGCACGTGGTTGCGCAGCAGGCGCAGGTCCTGCTCCCGGCCCAGCGCATCGCTCAACCTGTGCAGCCCCTTGGCCTGTTTCCCGCCGTCACTGCCGGAATGACCCTTGACCAGGCCGCCGTCCAGCCGGGCCATCACCTCCAGCTGCATGCGCAGCCGCCGCACCCTGCGGCGCCACTCATGCAGCGCCTGCGCATCATCGCTGCGGCGGGCACGCGCGGCGGCCTTCTCGACCCTTCGCCGGCTGCGCGCCAACGCCCGCCGAAGATCCGCCTTGCGCACCAACTCCCAGCCCTGCGTATCCAGCTCCAGACCGACGCGCCGCACCACGCGCCGTTTCTTCTGGAAGCCGGGGTCCTGCGCACAGGCGCGCTGCAGCAGGCGGTCACGGCGGGCACCCAGATGCGTGATCACAGGGGCCCAGCCAGAGGCGGGAGCGCCCGCCTGCAGGGACTGCGCGGTGTCTACCAGCACATGCGCATCGCGCAGCGCCGAAAGCCCACGACCCAGCCGCTGCAGCGCACGGTCGCTGCGTTGCAGCGGCTGTTCGTCGGTGGCAAACAGGGCCAGCAACGCGCGTAGGCGCCGGATCGCCTTGCGGGCGTTGTGCACGCCCACATGGATATCCGGCCGCATCGCCAACGCATCGGCAATCGCCAAGCATTCTTCCTGCACCAGTTGGCGGGCGGCAGCCCCGATCACCGTGGAAGGCATTGCGTACTCCGCAGCGCGACTGCCCGGCAGTCTAGCCGAGATCCCGATAGGCACCGGCAGTCCACGGGACCTTAACCCCGTCGCCCTATCCTGCTGGCCGGGCACCGATCGCCCGCCCCACCACAAGGAGCGTCCATGAAGAAGCTGCACCTGTCCCTGATCGCCGCCGGCCTGCTTGGCGGCTCCCCGGCCGCCTTTGCCGAGGTCGCCAACCTCACCAACAGCGCCGACGGGGCCAACCGCGAAGCCGGCATCGCCGCCGTCAAACAGAAGCTGCAGGCCGCCTGCACCGATCGCAAGGGGACGCCGGACCTGGCCTCGTTCGAGGTGGTGTTCGAAAAGACCAGTGAGAACCCGAACGTGCCCAAGCCCTACTACGTGGATGGCAAGATGCAGTGCAACCTGCCCTGATGCCGGCGCGTGTCGCCCGGGTGCACCGGCTGATATAGTCGGACGAGCACGACGGGCGTGGTGCCCGTCCACGAACAACAGGGAATTGTCATGGGTCTTCGACAGGCGGTGGCAGGTGCGGTGGGCGGTGTTCTGGCCGACCAGTGGAAGGACTTCTACACGGTGCCGAACGGCCTGCCCTCCACCGCAGCGCTGTTTGCCGCTGCGCCTCGTGGCACCAACGCCGGGCGCGGTTCCAACACCGGCGCCTCGAACCACATCATCAGCAACGGGTCGAAGATCGTCGTGCCCGAAGGCTATGGCCTGCTGCTGCTGCAGGACGGCGCGGTCACCGCCTTCGTCGCCGAGCCGGGCGGTTACATCTGGGAATCGGATGACATCAACTCGCAGTCGATCTTCGCCGGCGACGGCCTGGTAAGTTCGCTGATCCGGCAGAGCTGGGAACGCTTCAAGTTCGGCGGCCAGCCGGGATCGCAGCAGGCAGCCTTCTTCGTGTCGTTGAAGGAACTGCCGGACAACCGCTTCGGCACCCAGTCGGAAATCTACTGGGATGACGGCTTCCTCGGCACCCAGGTCGGCGCGGTGACCCGCGGTTCGTACACGCTGAAGATCGTGGATCCGATCCTGTTCGTGAAGAATTTCGTTCCGGCAAGCTACCTGCAGCCCGGCCAGGTTTTCGACTTCACCGACCTGGACAATGCGGCAGCCAGCCAGTTGTTCAACGAAGTGGTCGGTTCGCTGGCGCCGGCCTTCAGCCTGTATACCAACGATCCAGGCAAGGGCAACCGTATCAGCAGGCTGCAGCAGGATTCACTCGGCTTCGCGCAGAGCCTGTCCAGCGCGGTCGAGCAGGGTTACCAGTGGAAGTCCGATCGTGGCCTGGCCATCGTCAAGACCGCCATCGTTTCCATCGAGTACGACGCCAACACCCGTGAGCTGCTCAAGACGGTGCAGCGCGCCGATGCGCTGGGCGGTGCACGCGGCAATTCCAACCTGCAGGCCAGCGTGGCGCAGGGCATCCAGTCGGCCGGTGAAAGCGGCGGTGCCGCCGGGCTGGTGGGCGTCGGCATGGCCTCGGGGATGTTCGGTGCCGGCAGCCTGCAGCAGCCGGTCGCGCCCGCTGCAGCGGCTGCCGATGACACGGTGAGCCAGCTGAAGAAGGCCAAGGAACTGCTCGATCTCGGCCTGATCACCCAGGATGACTACGACAAGCTGAAAGCCAAGGCGCTGGGGCTGTAAACGCCAGGCGACGCCACGATGACCAACCCCAGAAAGCCGCCGCCCCTGCCCGGGGCGGTTTCCCCTGCCGGCCTGGGATCGCCGCAGGACATGCCGCCGCTGCCCGGCAGTTTCGGGGTGGACCCTTCCACCCTGCCCCCGCCGATCCGTGACGAACTGCTGGCGCCGGATCCCATCGCCCTGGACACGTCTGCTACGGAGCTGAAGGACGGACTGAATCGCTGCCCGAAATGTGGATCCAGCGATATCCGCCACGCGCTCGGCACCGATGTGCTGGTCTGCCAGTACTGCCGCAACGAATGGCACGGCGACCGGATCGAGGAGGCCTTCGGGCTGGGCACGGGCATCGAGGAGCTGCGTGGCGATGTGATCGCCTCCGGCGCGCGGAATATCGACGCCGGTGCGGCCAGCCTGATGAGCTTCAAATGCAACGGCTGCGGCGCGGAAGTCACGATCAACACCGAAAGCAGCATGACGGCGCGCTGCCACTGGTGTCGTCACGTGTTCGGGGTCAACGAACAGGTGGCCAACGGTGCCGTGCCCGATGCGGTGCTGCCGTTCAAGGTCAGCAAGACCGATGCGGTGGCGCGCATCCGCCAGTTCGTGGACAAGCGGCGCTTCTTCGCGCTGAAGGCCTTCAAGACCGAGTTCACGCCGGAGAACGTCATCGGAGTGTACCTGCCATACATGGTGGTGGACAGCAGCGCCAGCGCCAGCGTGGTGGGCAACGGCGAGATCGAAACGCGGCGTTATACCCGCGGCACCGAGAAGAACAAGAAAACCTACTACGACGCGGATGTCTACCAGGTGGAGCGCCAGCTCGATTTCACCGTCGACGACCTCCCGCTGGAGTCTTCGGCCCGGCGTAGCCGGCTGGACATACAGACCAATACCAACAACATCATCAACACCATCCTGCCCTTCGACACCAAGAATGCGCTGAAGTGGAACGCGTCCTATCTGGTGGGGTACTCATCGGAAAAGCGGGACGTGGACATCGAACAGCTGCGACCGCGGCTGGAGGACCAGCTGCTGTCGATCGCCCGCTCCAGGCTGGAGCAGTCGGTGCGGCGCTACGACCGCGGCGTGCGTTGGGAGATGGAAAAAGTCGAGGTGCATGGGTCGCGCTGGGTGTCGATGTATGTGCCGGTCTGGCTATATTCGTACCGCCAGAGTGGCAAGGGCATGCTGCATTACATCGCGGTGAATGGACGCACGGGTGAAACCATGGGCAGCGTGCCGGTACAGCACTGGAAGCTGCTGCTGGCGGCGCTGGGCGTGGGCACGATCGTCGAGGGTGCAGTCCTCTGGTTCCTGGGAATGACGCTATGAGCAGTGATGGGGGTGGATTGGTGGCGCTGCTTGCGCTGGGTCCGGCCAGCGCGACGGCGCTGTACTGGACGCTTTTCCGTTACTACCGCAACACGGACAAGTCCCATGCATTCGAGCGCGAGACGGCCGTGGCGACCAAGCCGGTGACCGGCAACGACCGCAGGCTGCATACGGTGACCGGCACCGAGCAGAAGCGCATCGCCGGAGACAACGTGCACGACCATCGGAAACGGGTGAAGAAGATGCCGCCGGACGCCGGACCGGCGTGACGCGTCACGCCTTCGAGTCGTCTGCCGCGTGCCCGGGCGCGATGTCCACGCCGTAGGTATTGAGGTAATGCGCGCGATGGCCCAGTACGTAGGGGTGCAGCTCGTGGAAGCACTCACTGCCGCCATCGTCGGTGACCCCGTACGCCGCCAGCAGCGGGTCGCGCAGGGCCGGCGCGATGAACCGCGACACGTAGGCACCGGGGGCATCGGGCGCGAAGGTGTCCGTCCACGCCTGCTGCACCTGTTCGGCGGGAGCATGGAACATCGCAATGACACTGCCATCGACCTCCGAGCGCCGCGCCAGCAGGTAACCATCGGCCGGCACGCGGGCTGGCTTGAAGGTTCCGAGCGTGTAGATGTAACGCGTCAGTTCGATCTCACCCTTCAGCTGCGGAAACAGCCGGTACAGATCAAACAACATGTGGCGCGTCAGGGTCCGGGGCTCGGGACCCTTGATCTTCAGCAGCTTCTCCACGCGATCCCAGATCGGGAAGGTGCGCGGGGCGGCGACCAGCGTGATCTCGCGGCGCTCCAGCCGGCCGACCTTGAACAGTTCCTGCAGTACCAGATGCATGTCAGACATTGAAATACGTTCCGTTGGCCAAGGCCGCGTGCGGGCATGATAGTGGCATGCCGGGGCAGTTTTGCAGAAGCGCCCGTTTTGCGGTTAGGTTCAAGGCTGGTTCCTGCACCCGGAGCGCCCCCATGCCGACACGGTTCTCGATTCCCCTGCTGGCCACCGGCCTGGCGCTGCTGGCCGCCGCGCACGCCGCCTCCGCCCAGCGCGCAGAACCGCGCGACCCTGGTACGCACGCCTTCAAGGTGATCAACGAGGCCCCCTCTTCGGTGTTCGTGGATGCCACCGCGACCCATGTGCCGACCGCGCCCAGCCTGCATTCCACTGACTCGGTATTCGTGGACGTCAACGGCGATGGGCACCGCGACGTGGTGGTCTCGGTGGAACACGGCGTCAACCGGCTCTACCTCAACGATGGAACCGGAAAGCTGCGCTACGTTCCGGATGCGTTCGGCCGCACGATGCGTGACAACGAACATGTGCGCACTGCGGATTTCAACGGCGATGGTCACGCCGATATGGTGTTCATCAGCGAATCCGAGGAGGTGCACCAGTTGTTCCTCGGCGATGGCAAGGGCGGCTTCACCGATGCCAGTGAGCGCCTGCCAGCCGGCAGCCAGGGCAACGGGCTAGCAGTGGGCGATGTGGATGGCGATGGGCGCGCGGACATCTTCATCGGCAGCACCGGCGAGACCGGCCATGGCGCCGGGGTGCCTGCGCGGGCGTCGCGCAGTCTTCTTTTCCTCAACGACCCCAAACGACCCGGCCATTTCATCGATGCCAGCGCGACCCATCTGCCGCAGGGCGAGGCGCAGACCGAGGGCGTGGCATTGGCCGACATCGATGGCGACGGCGACCTGGACGCGGTGCTGGCCAGCCCGGCGCACCCCAATCGACTGCTGATCAACGATGGCCGCGGACGCTTCAGCGACCAGTCGCATCGGCTGGAACTGAAGGTGCCGATGGAAACCCGTGAAGTGCACGTGGCCGACCTCACCGGTGATGGCCGCCCGGACATCGTGTTCTTCAACATCACCAGCAACAACGCGGCCTGGGACAAGGACCCGCAGACGCGCCTGCTGGTCAACGATGGCAATGGCCGCTTCCGCGATGAGACTGCCGAGCGCCTTCCCGCGCACACGTTTTCCAGCTGGGCCGGGACGGTGGTCGACTTCAACCACGATGGCCACCCGGACCTGCTGGTCGGCGCGATCCAGGTGCCTGGGTTCGTGCCGTTGCAACTGCGTGCGTGGCAGAACGATGGCAAGGGCCACTTCCGGGATGTCACGCTTGCCGTGGTGCCGGGCATCACCGTGGGGCGCAGCTGGAGCATGGGCCAGGGCGACCTGGACGGCGACGGCAGGCCGGATGTGCTGATCGGCGGCTGGGGCACCCAGGCCCGGCTGCTGCTGACGGGCGGGCGCTAGACGGCCGCCGGGTGATCCAGCAGCCGGCGTATCGCCGCGACGACGGCAAGATAGCGATGGCGCTGTACAAGATAGCTGGCGATCAGCACCAGCGCGACCACCAGCACCCCACCGGGTGCGACCGTGAGCGCGGGGATGGCGGTGACCACGGCGACCATCAGCAGCCAGTTGCCGCGCCCGATGACATGGATCTGCCGGCGTCGCATGTCGACCACGACCTGGCCGCGCATCAACGGCGGGTAGCGCCAGCCGAAATGCAGGCCGAAGCTCTCGCGGAACGCATGGCTTCGTTTGTCGAGCGGGCGGAACACCAGGTCCGGCCATTTTTCCGCAGCCACTTCGCGCTCCAGCTGGTGGAAGGGAAATGCCTTCAACGCCGGGTAAGGCGCGGGGATGCGACGACTGAACACCGGCAGGCCCCATGCCCAGTACGGCCGCCACCATGACAGCAGCAGGATCCCTTCGATGACCACGATCGCAAGCAGCAGGACGGCCATCGAGCTTCCTTGAGCATGAAGGCCGAGTATAGCCGCGGAGCCGTGCGGCTTACCGGCAGATGGCCACCGCCCTGGTGCGCTGGTCGATCAGCACAACGGCCTGCTGCAGCGCATGTGCGCCTATCAGCAGCTCGGGATACTTCGCCGACACGCGCACCTCCACATCAGCGAGGCGCAGCTGGCCGATCTCGATCGGCCCCTGCACGGTGGCCCGCTGCGCCTCGACCTGGCTGTTGGTCAACCGCGAGCGGCCGGCTGCTTCCAGGGGTCCGGCGGAAACGGTGTCATACAGCGCCCGTGGCAGCACGAAGCTGACGTTGGCGCCGGTATCGAGCTGGCCCAGCACCTGCTCCCCGCCGATCCGCACCGGTACGCGGAAGGCACGCTCATAACGCAGTACATTCGTGCCCTGGGTGGGAAGCTGCTGGGTGCGGCTGAAGGACAGCATGCGCCGTGGATAGTCGATGACCAGCAGGCCGTCATCGAAGAAACCACGACCCAGTATCCCCAGGAACGCCGCCTCCGGGGCATTGTGCGCGTTGTAGTCGCGCGTGATGACCTCCACGTCGCGCCGGACCACCGCGCCCAGGGCAAGCGAGTCGATCCGGACCGTCTGCACGCGGGCGCTGGACACGCCATCGGAGGTGGTGGCCTGGCCGTGCAACGGCAGGTCGAGCGCGGTGGCCAGGCGGATGTCGGCGCGGCCGATGCCGCTTGCCCCGGTATCGACGGCGAAGCGGAATGGTCCACGGCCGTTGACCTGGACCTGGAGATAGATGCGGCCGTCGACGATGTCGAAGGGAACCTGCAGGTCCGGCGCGCGCAGGGGCCGTGCCGCCAGCGCGCACGCGTCATCCGGCGGTGCACTGGCGTCGGCCGCGATCGCGCCGCTGGACAGCAGGGAGCCGGCAAGCACGAAGCAAAGCAGTGGGGCTCGGGATGGCATCGAACATTCCTTGTCGCGTCGGGTAGGTCGTACACCGGCAGACTGCACGCGGCGCCCCGGCCACTCCAGTGGCATCCGACGAAACCACCCAGCACGCGATGGACCGCACTGGAGCGCCGACCAAGCGCGGCAGCACGTCCACCGTGCGCGGGACAACCGCGATCAGCGCGCGTCCAGCCGCTCGGCCGGCACGCCCTCCATCGTCATCCGGACCGGCAGGATCAATCCCTTTTCATCGAAGTACATCCGGTCGATCGCGGTGGCGCGGTGATGGCGGCTGGTCTCTCCCAGCGGGCGACGGTGGTAGACGATGTACCAGTTGTCCGAGCCCGGCGCGTGGATCACCGAGTGGTGGCCGGCGCTGGTGGCGATGGTGGGATCCTGCTGCAGGATCTTGCCGATCCGCTTGAACGGTCCGGTCGGCTTGTCGGCGATGGCGTAAGCCACCGAGTACTCCGGCTCGCCCCAGCCGCCCTCGGACCACATGTAGTAGTAGCGGCCGCCGCGCTTGAACATCAGCGAGCCCTCCACGTATTCCGGTGCGGGGGTGATCTCCTTGTACAGCGTGCCATCCTCGTGCGGCTGCACGCCAGTGAAGTCATCCTTCAGGCGCACGATGTTGGCGTGCTTCCAGCCGCCGTAGATCATGTACCAGGCGCCGTCATCGTCCTCGAACACGAACTGGTCGATCGGCTGGGCACCATTATGGAAGGTGCCGATCAGCGGCTTGCCCAGCAGGTCGCGGTAAGGACCCTCGGGCCGGTCGGCCACCGCCACGCCGATGCCACCGAGCTCCTGGTCGCTCTTGATGTCGTTGGCGGAAAAGAAGAAGTAATAGCGGCCATCGCGTTCCACGACCGAGGGCGCCCACAGCGCCTCCCTGGCCCACGCGATGGCGTCGGTGGTGAGTACGTTGCGATGCCGGGTCCACTGCACCAGGTCGGGCGAGGAGAATGCATCGAATCCGGTCTGCTCGGCATACGGCGCCGAGCGGGTCGGGAAGATCCAGTACGTGCTGCCGAACACCGCCGCTTCCGGGTCGGCATACCAGCCCGGCAGGATGGGGTTGCCGGATGTCGCCGCCGCAGGCCCAACCTGCCCCGCCGAGGCTGCCGCAGCGGCCACTGCCACAGCAACCAGTGCCGCGCCCACTGCTACCCTCATCTTCGCCATGCCCTGCCCTCCCAGGTGGTTTCGACCGAGTTTAGATCGATTCAGGGCGTGCTGGCCAATCAGTTGTAGAGCTCGTTGACCTCGGTCACCCTGCCATCGCGGAAAATGATCTGGACGGTCTTCTGCGCCTTGTAATATTCCCAGCGCTCGCCCACGTTGCCGCTGTAGTCGGTTTCCAGCTGGATCACCCGGTCCGGCTTGCCTGCCACCTGGGTCACCTTGCCTGCCCCGTCGCCGGTACTCACCAGCTTGTTGCCGAACCGGGCACTGCCGCCTGCCATCGCCGAACCCGCCGCGGCCAGGCACAGCACCAGCATCATCGTTCTCGCGCTCATTCCGATCTCCTTGACGTCGTGGTTGCTCCCGCGCCGCCACTGTGCCACACGTCAAAGGGGACCCGCAGGCCGCGGGCGGCGCTGGCGTGAAGGCACTGCGCCGGTGACATCCTGATCAGCTTCAGCAAGCCACGTTCCCAGCGCTGGGCGGCGGCGATAATCTATGCGGCCAAACACGTCATCCCCGCGCCTCGCCGTGAGAACACCTTGAACCTTGAAGACGGAAATTCGACCCGGGTGGCGCGTGATGCCGAGCGGGTCAAACTGGCGCTTGCCGCCGGGGCGATCGTGGGCACCTGGTTCTGGGATGTCGCGCACGACAGACTCGCCGTGGATGATGCCCTCGCCCGGGCGTTCGGCCTGGATCCGGCGCTGGCACGCAGCGAGCTGCGCCTGGACCAGGTGGTGGCCGCCGTGCACGCTGATGACCGGGACGGCCTGCAGCAGGCAATCGCCGAGGCAGTAGGCCGCGGCGGGCGCTATGTCCACCAGTTCCGGACGCGCGGCGCGGACGGACAGTACCGTTGGCTGGAAGCGGCCGGCCGTGTGGACCTGGATGCGCACGGTCGCGCGATCGACTTCCCCGGCGTGCTGATCGATATCGACGAGCGGCGCCGGCTTGAAGCCGAACGTGACCAGGCGCAGACCCTGCTGCGTTCCTTCGTCGAGGCCGCGCCCGGCGTGGTCTACGCCAAGGACCGCAAGGGCCGCATCCTGATGGGCAACCGCGGCACCACCGAACTGATCGGCATGCCGCCGGAGCACTATGTCGGGCGCACCGATGCCGAGCTGCTGGGCGATCCCGGGCAGGCGGCAGCGGTGATGGCCACCGATGAGCGCGTGATGGCCAGCGGCCGCAGTGAGCAGGTCGAAGAAGAAATCAGTTTCCCCGATGGCCGCCGTGCGTTCTGGCTGTCGACCAAGGCGCCGTTGCGCGATGGTGAAGGCGCCGTGGTCGGCCTGGTCGGTACGTCGCTGGACATCACCGACCGCAAGGCCGCCGAAGCCCAGCACCAGGAAATCGAGGAACGCTACCGGCTCGCGGCCCGGGCCACCAATGATGCGATCTGGGACTGGCGGATGGCCGATGGGCACGTCATCTGGAACGAGGCGTTGAGTACGCTGTTCGGGCATGCGGTTACTGCCACCAGCGCGCAGTGGTGGCTGGACCATATCCATCCCGACGACCGTGGCCGGGTGGATGCAGCCATCCACGCGGTGATCGACAGCAGCAGCTCGGCCTGGTCGGGCGAGTACCGCTTCCGCCGTGCCGATGGCAGTTATGCGGCCGTGCTGGATCGCGGTACGGTGCTGCGCGGTCCGTCCGGCGAGCCGCATCGGATGATCGGCGCGATGCTCGACCTGACCACGCGCAAGGCCGCCGAGGCGGCCCTGGCCGAGAGCGAAGAGCGCCTGCGCTCGGCGACCGAAGCCGGGGACATGGGATTCTGGGACGTGGACCTGGTCAACAACGTGCTGATCTGGCCGCCACGCACCAAGGCCATGTTCGGCATCTCCGCGCAGGTCGAGGTGTCCCTGCAGGACTTCTACGACGGCCTGCATCCTGATGACCGGCAGGCGACCACCGCCGCCTTTGCCGCCGCCGCCGACCCGGCCGTGCGCGCGCTCTACGACGTGGAATACCGCACGGTGGGCCGGGAGGACGGCGTGCTGCGCTGGGTGGCCGCCAAAGGCCGCGGGCTGTTCGAAGGGGACCGCTGCCTGCGCGTACTGGGGGTGGCCATCGATGTCACCGAGCGCAGGCTGGCCGAGGCCCGCCTGAAAGAGCTGAACGAGCATCTGGAAGCCCGCGTACTGGAGGAGGTACAGGAGCGCACGCGCGCCGAAGACGCGCTGCGGCAGAGCCAGAAAATGGAGGCCGTGGGCCAGCTGACCGGTGGCATCGCACATGACTTCAACAACATGCTGGCCACGGTCATCGGGCCGCTTGACCTGCTGGCGGCACGCCTGGGCGACCAGGATCCGCGTGCCAAGCGCTACATCGACATGGCGATCGATGGCGCGCGCCGGGCCGCGCAGCTGACCCAGCGGCTGCTGTCGTTCTCCCGCCAACAGCCGCTGCAGCCGGTTCCGGTGGATGCCAACCGGCTGGTGGCGGGCATGTCGGACCTGCTGGTGCATTCGCTGGGCAGCAGCGTGCGCCTGCAGACGGTGCTGGCCGCCGACCTGTGGTCGACCTTCGCCGACGCCAACCAGCTGGAAAACGTGATCCTCAATCTTGCGGTCAATGCGCGCGATGCCATGCCCGGAGGCGGCCGGCTCACGGTGGAAACGGCCAACTGTGCGCAGCAATGCGCCGAAGCCGGCGGCGTCCCCGTCGGCGAATACGTGCTGATCTCTGTCGCCGACAACGGCAGCGGCATGCCGCCGGAGGTGATGGCCAAGGCCTTCGAGCCGTTCTTCACGACCAAGAAGGTCGGCCAGGGGACCGGACTGGGGCTGTCCCAGGTGTACGGCTTCGTCAAGCAGTCCTGCGGCCACGTGCGCATCGATTCGCGCGTCGGCCAGGGCACCACCGTGATGCTCTACCTGCCGCGCCTGATGGCGGTGCTCGATGCGCCGCCCTCCACTGCGGAGGATGTCCCGGTGGCGTTGTCCGGGGGGCAGGAGCTGGTGCTGGTGGTGGAAGATGAGCCGGGCGTGCGCCAGTTCTCCATCGACGCGCTGACCGAACTGGGCTACCCGGTGCTGGCCGCGGACGGCGCCGCCGCCGCGCTCAAGCTGCTCGATGCGCACCCGGCGATCGCACTGCTGTTCACCGATGTCGTCATGCCGGAAGTCAACGGCCGCGAACTGGCCGATGAGGCACTCAGGCGCCGGCCGAACCTGAAAGTGCTCTTCGCGACCGGCTACAGCCGTAACGCGCTGGTGCAGGACGGCGTGCTGGATCCCAGCGTGCAGCTGATCGGCAAACCGTTCAGCGTGGACGAGCTGGCCACGCGCGTACGCGCGGCGCTGGGTTGAGCGCCGTCCGCGCCGGGGATCGCCCGGCGCGGACGCAGCCGGTTTACGGGGTAACCGGAGCCGGCGGTGACGCCGCCGGTGCAGCCGGGGCGGCGACCGTATCCGGCGTCACCCGCCAGATCGTGTTGGCCAGGTCATCGGCAACGATCAACGCACCGCGGGGGTCCACGGTCACGCCCACCGGGCGGCCACGGGTCAGCCCGTCTTCGCCGTGGAAGCCGGAGACGAAGTCGATCGGTTCACCGGCCGGGCGGCCGTCACGGAACGGCACGAAGACCACCTTGTAGCCCACGGGCGGATTGCGGTTCCAGCTGCCGTGCTCGCCGACGAACACGCCATCGGCGAACTTGGCGCCCATGGTCGGGCCGGAGAACGAGACACCCAGCGCGGCCACGTGCGAGCCCAGCGCGTAATCCGGCGCAATGGCACTGGCCACTTTCGCCGGATCCTGCGGCATCACCCGCTCATCCACGTTCTTGCCCCAATAGCTGTACGGCCAGCCGTAGAACGCGCCCTCTTTCACCGAGGTCAGGTAGTCCGGCACCAGGTTCGGCCCGATCTCATCGCGTTCGTTGACGACCGCCCACAGCGCGCCGGTACCCGGCTGGATCGCCAGCGCGGTGGGATTGCGCAGGCCGGTGGCGAAGGTCTTGTGGGCGCCGGTCGCAGCGTCGATCTGCCACACCACCGCACGGTCCACTTCGGCAGCCATGCCGCGTTCGGTGATGTTGCTGTTGGAGCCGATGCCCACGTACAGATGGCGACCATCGGCGCTCGCGGTGAGTGACTTGGTCCAGTGGTGGTTGATCGCCGAAGGCAGCTCGGTGACCGTCACCGGCGCCGCACTGGCCCGGGTCTGCCCTTCGACATAGTCGAACCGTACCAGCGCATCCTGGTTGGCGACGTACAGTACGTTGCCGATCATCGCCAGGCCATACGGGGCATTGAGCTTGTCGGCGAAGACGGTCTTCATTTCATACACACCGTCCCCATCGGCATCGCGCAGCAGCGTCAGGCGGTTGCCACTCTTCACCGCCGTGTTGCCCTTGGCCTTGATCTTGCCGGCGATGACATCCTTCGGCTTCAGCTTCGGTGCGTTGCCGCCCCGCCCTTCCGCCACCAGGATGTCACCGTTGGGCAGCACCAGGGTCTGGCGCGGAATGCCCAGGTCGGTAGCGATGGCCGAAATACGGTAACCGGCCGGCACGGTCGGGACGCTGTCGCCCCACGCGGTCGGCTTGGCGATGGTCATGTCCGGCATCAGGTCGCGCTTGGGCGCGGGCATCTCCGGGGTGGCACCGTACTGGTCCACCTGCGGGGCCTTGTTGCTGCAGGCGGCGAGCGCGGCAGCCAGCACCGAAACCGAGAGAATCGTGATCACTTGGCGGCTCATCGGACACCTCCCACGCGCAGGGTGGACAGGCCGATCCAGGTCGCCACCAGTGCCAACAGCGTACCGACCAGCGACATCACCAGTCCGGCCGGCATTACTGCCCAAGCATCACGCGCATGGTGCAGCGAATTGAAGAAGCCCAGTACCCAGGTCACCGCCAGCACCACCACGTAAGCCAGTCCGTGACGATGCCGGGCCAGGTCGACAACGCCGCACAGCAGGGCGAGCGTGGTCATCACCATGGCGCCGATCAGCAGCCACGCAGCAAAATTGCTCCACTGGATCTCATGACTGCTCCAGTAGGCATAATCCGCCAGCAGCGTTCCGAGGAAAAGCGGAAGCACGCCACCGAGCACGGCGGCATGCACGGGATGTATCGCCCGCACGGGATGAAGGAAGGGGCTGGACGCCATGGCTGTGTGCTCCTGGGAGGCGGTGAAAGACGGCCGACAGCTTGCCATCGCCGCCTGCTAGAGCGTGTGACGCCGCACGGCTGCCTGCGCTTCTCCCACTGCCTGGCAACTCATGAAGCGCTTCGCAGACTCTCAGCGAGGTAACCCTTCAGTTCGTCCAGTTCATAAGGCTTGCCCAGGAACGGCACGTCACGGTGCGCCACCGGCACTACCCCGCGGTAAACCGCGGACAGGAAGAAGAACGGAATTCCGCGCGCCTTCAAGCGATCGGCGACGGAGAACACCAGCCCGTCGCGAAGCTCGACATCGAGTACAGCCGCATCAAACGCTTCGTCGTCGAGCGAATGCAGCGCATCTGACAAGGAATAGGCCTGCTCGACCTGGTATCCCTCCCCCACCAGGATGGTCTGCAGCAGCGTGGACAGCTCAAGCTCGTCTTCGACCACCAGGATCCTGGGTGCTGCGCCGTTCTCGGTGCGGGTGCGGGTGTCGGGGCGGTTCATGGCATCGGCAACACATCTCATGCGCACAGTGTCCATCAGCCCTCTGTGCGGCGGTGTGATGGACGCGCAAGGAATTCTTCACGGTGGCGCGCTCAAGCGACTTCGGCAACCGGCCCTGGCGCTGCCATCGCGGTGCCCGTGTGGGAGGCGGAGAATCGCGCCAGCTCACGGTTGGATACTGCCTGGCTGGCCGAGCATCCCGGACAGGTCAACACGCGCGCACCGGTGACCGTCGCCATGCCATGGCCATCGCGTGCCGAGAAAGCGCGGTCGCAGCGCTGGCAGCAGGCATCGATGCGGTACAGGTGGACGATCCGCAGCGAGGTCGGCTCCTGCAGGCAGGAGACATCACGGATATCGAACGACCCGGTATTGGGTCGCACGAAGCTGCCCCAGCTCTTGCGCCAATAGGAAGTGGGGACCATGCGGAGTGTCTGCCAGGACGAAAGGATGGACAGAGCATAGGCAGCCCGGCGTGCAGTGCGGGTGCAGGCCCGGGTTGAGGGAGCGTGAAGCGCGCGATCACGGTGCTCGCACGGAACGCGCGCCACCATGCCGATACCAACGAGTCAACCAGGGGGCAATGCAGTGCGAGCGTTCAACATCGCGACGATGATCATGGTGCTGTTCGGTGCCATCTGCCTGGGCCTGCAGGGCCAGTTCCAGATCGACCTGATCGGTCTCGCCTGCGGCATCGACAGTCCGTGGCCGCGTGCGGTCTACGCATTGATCGGGCTTTCCGGGCTGTGGCAGGCGATCTGGCTGGCCACCCACAAGCCCACCGCGCAACTGGTGTGATCGCCCCCTGCGGCAAGGGGGCGTTGCACGCCCCCCGGCCCGTCCTGCCGTCAACTACGGCATTCGAACACGGTGACGCTGCGCGGCGGGGCAAGGAATTCGGTTGAGCCCTTGGGTACCGACTCGCGATCCAGCGCTTCATCGGTGGACACCATCAGCTTCCAGTGCAGCGGCGTCTGCTCGTCATCGGGCAGCTTGAAGGACACCCCTTCCTGCCATGCATTGATGAGGATCAACAGGGTGGCATCGTTGGCATGCTCGCGCACGCCGGAATGCTGCGCCTTGCCTTCCAGCACCAGGCCCACCGATCGCGCGCCGGCATCGCTCCAGTCAGCCTCCTGCATCTCCGCCCCGCTCGGATTGAGCCAGGTCAGGTCCTTGACCCCGGCTTCTTCGCTGTAGCGCCCGTTGAGGTAGCGGCCACGGGTCAGGATCGGGTAGCGGCGGCGCAGTGCCGTCAGTTCGCGCACGAACTCCGCCAGCCGTCCTTCGCTTGGGTCCCGCTGCCAGTCGATCCAGGCGGTTTCGTTGTCCTGGCAATACGTATTGTTGTTGCCGCCCTGGGTCTGCGCACGTTCATCGCCGGCCAGCAGCATCGGCGTGCCCTGCGCCAGCAGCAGCGTGGCCAGCAGGTTCTTCATCTGCCGCTCGCGCAGTGCGTTGATCGCCGCGTCATCGGTCTCGCCTTCAGCGCCGTGATTGCATGAACCATCATGGTTGGACCCGTCCTGGTTGCCCTCGCCGTTGGCACTGTTGTGCTTTTCGTTGTAGCTAACCAGGTCATGCAGGGTGAACCCATCGTGGGCGGTGATGAAGTTGACCGATGACCACGGGCGACGACCACGGCGATCGAACAGGTCCGCCGATCCGGTGAAGCGCGTGGCGAACTCGGCCAGCATGCCCTCGTCACCCTTCCAGAAGCTTCGCGCGTTGTCGCGGAATTTGTCATTCCATTCCGCCCACCCCGGCGGGAAACGCCCGACCTGGTAACCGCCCGGCCCGCAATCCCACGGTTCGGCGATCAGCTTGACCTGCGACAGCACCGGATCCTGCCCGCAGGCGTCCAGGAACCCGCCGCGCTGGTCGAACCCACTCGGTTCCCGGCCCAGGATGGTCGCCAGGTCGAAGCGGAAGCCATCAACGTGCATGTCCTGTGCCCAGTAGCGCAGCGAATCGGTGACGAACCGCATCGCCTGCATGTTGCTCAGGTTGAACGTGTTGCCGGTGCCGGTGTCGTTGATGTAATAGCGCTTGTCGTCGGCAAGCCGGTAGTAGGTTGCGTTGTCGATGCCCTTGAAGGACAGCGTCGGGCCCAGCTGGTTGCCTTCGGCGGTGTGGTTGTACACCACGTCCAGCACCACTTCCAGGCCCTTGCGGTGCATCGCCTTGACCATGTCACGGAACTCGTCGCGGTGTCCGCTGGCCAGGTAGCGGCTCTTCAGCGCGAAGAAGGCCAGCGTGTTGTAGCCCCAGTAATTGCGCAGGCCTTTTTCCAGCAGGTGGCTGTCATCCAGGTAGGCCTGTACCGGCAGCAGTTCCACCGCGGTGACCCCCAGCCCCTTGATGTAATCCAGCACCGCGTCGTGTGCCAGGCCGGCACAGGTGCCCCGCGCTGCTTCGGCGACGTCGGGATGGCGCATCGTGTAGCCGCGCACATGCGTTTCGTAGACCAGGGTCTGGTTCCAGGCGGTCAACAGGCGCTGGTCATCTTCCCAGTCATAGTCGTCGTGCACCACCACGGCCTTGGGCATGAACGGTGCACTGTCGCGCTCGTCGAAACTGAGATCCGCATCGGGGTGGCCGATGGTGTAGCCATACAGCTCATCGCTCCAGGTGAGGTCGCCTTCGATCTCCCGCGCATACGGATCAAGCAGCAGCTTGTGGTGGTTGAATCGATGGCCTTCGGCAGGCGCGTACGGGCCATGCACGCGATAGCCGTAACGCTGGCCCGGCTTCACGTCTGGCAGGTAGCCGTGCCAGACCTCGTTGGTGTACTCGGGGAGCTCGATCCGTTCTTCGTTGCCGGCGTCGTCGAACAGGCAAAGATCGACCCGGGTGGCGTGCGCGCTGAACAGCGCGAAGTTGGTGCCCTTGCCGTCGAACGTGGCGCCCTGGGGGAACGGTCGGCCTTCACGGACGCGCGAGGGGGTGGCATAACGGGCGTGTACGGTATCGCGCATGGTCTGCTCGCTGGGCAGGCGGCGGAAGTGCGGCCTGGGACGCGCAAGAGTCTGCTGCGGCCCGTGCAGGCGATGTCATGGGCGGGCCGGCAGCGCATCGACGCCCTGCGCGCACGCTGCGTTCGCGATCACGATCGCGCGCATTCCTTGCAACGATGCGGTAGCGTGGGCCCCTGCCCCGACATGCTCCAAGGACTGCCATGAACTATGTCATCACTGGTCAATCGTTCCTCGCCTTCGCCGCCTTCATGGGGATCGGCCTGCTGATCCTGCTGCTGGCCATCACGTTGGTCGCGCTGATCACCCCGCACAAGGAAATCACCTTGATCCGGCAGGGCAACAAGGCGGCTGGCATCGGCATGGCCGGTGCCCTCGTCGGCCTGGCGCTGCCGATCAATTCGGTGATCAGCCACTCGGTGTCGCTGGTGGATGCCGCGATCTGGGCGGCCATCGCTGCGGTGATGCAGATGCTGGCCTTCGGTATCTCGCGCGCCATCATCACCCGTCGCGGACCGGACCAGATCGACGCTGGCAACGAAAGCGCCGGCTGGTTTTCGGCAGGCGTGGCAATTGCCGTAGGCTTGGTGAACTCTGCCGCGATGGTGCCCTGAACCGGTTGCTGTTCAAGGCAGGGCTTCAAGATCGGCCATGCCGCAGTGGTCCGCGCGCACCGGATTACAAGTCGCCGCTGCCCCCTGCGGCAGCGGAACCTGGTAACCCGTGCCGAAGCGCGGATCAGGCCAGAGATAATCCGTCGATACATACTGCGCCCCGCTGGTCAGTGCCGCCTCGCGCCGCCGGGTATCCCCGGTACGCGCCTCACGGGTTTCCGCATCGGCACGGGTGCGCACGATGAAACCCTGTTTCACCGCACGGCGGATCTGGCCCGCCTGGCCGATCGGGTCGTTGAGCGTCATGTAGGCAGCGGCCGGTGAATCGGCATCGGTGTTGACGAACAACACCCTGCCCTGCAATGAACGGCGATCGCCCCGATACAGCGCCACCTTTTCCGGACCTTCGTCCAGCGCGAACAGGAAGCGTCCACGGGCCTGCTCCAGCGCCGGCCAGTTTCCCGCCAGCACCGCCTCGCGCAGCGTCGGGTAGCCGGCCTGCACGTCATCGGGCACGATCAGTTTCCCCGGCCCGAGCACCGTGCGGATCTCCGCATCCAGCGCGTCGAACGCCGCCACATCGAAGCGCAGCGCATCGATACCACCCAGCCGGGCGTTCTGGTCATCCTTGGCGTTGACCAGCAGCAGGATCGGCGCGTGCCGGGGATGCGCATCGGACCACGCGCGCAGCTGCCGCAGGCACTGCAGCAGTCTGGTGCAGCTGCTGGCATTGTCCAGGCCGGGCATGTGCAGCACCTTGAAGCCCGGCCGCTGCAGGTCCGGGTCGGCCGATCCGGCCGCGTAATGGCCGCCCTGCGGATCGAAATTGACGTCCAGCTCGATCTGGCGCGCTCCGTGCTGCAGCTGCTCGACCAAAGGTCGGTGGGCGTAGTCCAGCGCCTGGGCCATGCCCGGCTGCTGGATTGCCAGTGCCTGCAGGCGGGCTTGTGGCATCGGCAGCTTGTAACTGTTGTGGGTGCCGACGGCAAGCACATCGTTGATGCGCAGCACCGGAGGCGCGGCGGAGGCGCCGGCGGCCAGCGCCAGCAACAACAGCAAGGTGGAACGGCGCCTGCGGGAGAATGCCACGTGCAATGACCTGTCAGCTTCGAGGCCCCGCAGTCTGCCGGCGGCCGCATACACACAGATGACAGCTGGCACCTGTTAGTATTCCTGCTAACGGAGCTGAAAGCGCTGCGGATCGTCGACTGAAGCCTTCAGATTGCCTTTGCTGTCCGTCTCACAGCCCGAGACGCGCCCTCCCTAGCGTGGCCCCATGGAAACCCTGCGCAAACTCGAAATCCTCGCCGACGCGGCAAAGTATGATGCCTCGTGCGCCTCCAGCGGGGCCGGCAAGCGCGACTCGAAAAAGTCCGGAGGCATCGGCAGCACCGAAGGGTCCGGCATCTGCCACAGCTATACCCCGGACGGACGCTGCGTCTCCCTGCTGAAGATCCTGCTCACCAACTTCTGCATCTACGACTGCGCCTACTGCGTGAACCGCGTATCGAGCAACGTGCCGCGCGCCCGCTTCCGCGTGGCCGAGGTCGTCGCGCTGACGTTGGACTTCTACAAGCGCAACTACATCGAGGGGTTGTTCCTGTCCAGCGGGATCATCCGCAGCGCCGACTACACGATGGAACACATGGTGGAAGTGGCACGCCAACTGCGCGAAGAACACCGCTACGCCGGCTACATCCATCTCAAGACCATCCCCGAGGCCTCGCCGGAACTGCTGGCGGCAGCGGGAAAGTACGCCGACCGCCTGTCGATCAACGTCGAGCTGCCGACCGAAGCCGGCCTTGCCGCGTTCGCGCCGGAGAAGACCATGCCCACCATCCGCGGCGCGATGGGTGAGCTGCGCTGGCGCATCGAGGAATCCAAGGAGGAGCGCGCTCGTCCTTCCGTGGTGGCCACCCCGCACCGCAGCGCACAGAAGCGCGCTCCGAAGTTCGCGCCTGCCGGTCAGAGCACCCAGATGATCGTCGGTGCCGACGGTGCCAGCGACCGCGATATCCTGACCACCTCCGACCAGCTGTACGGCAATTACCACATGCGTCGGGTCTACTATTCCGCCTTCAGTCCGATTCCCGATGCCAGCAAGGCACTGCCGCTGCAGCCCCCGCCGCTGCAGCGCGAGCACCGTCTGTACCAGGCCGACTGGCTGCTGCGCTTCTATGGTTACGGTATCGAAGAGATCACCGACACTACCCAGGACGGCATGCTGGACCTGGACATCGACCCGAAGATGGCCTGGGCGCTGCGCCATCCCGAGCAGTTCCCGGTGGACCTCAACCTGGCACCGAAGGAACTGCTCCTGCGGGTGCCGGGACTGGGCGTACGCAACGTAAAGCGCGTACTGATGGCGCGCCGCCATGGCCGCCTGCGGGTGGCCGACGTGGCGCGGCTGCGCGCGCCGATGCGCAAGCTGCTGCCGTTCGTGCAGCTGCTGGACCACCATCCGCACCGTCGGCTGGATGATCCGGCCAGCCTGCGCGCCAGCCTGGCGCCCCCGCCGCGGCAGGGTTCGTTGTTCGGCGAAAGCCTTGCCAGCTGAGATGCAGCGCTGGTCGGCACGGATCGATCCGCCGTGGTCACTGGATGGCTGGCGGGCGGCCGCGCGCCTGGGGCTTGCTGCAGCGGTGGCACCTGAACAGATCGACTGGCTGGAGGGCACCGAGGCCTCGCTGCTGGATGCGCCGGCGCTGGCGGGCGCGGCAACGTCGGGCGCCGGCGGCGGCGCACCCGGCCCACGCGTGTCCAAGGCCTTCCTGGAACTGGCGGCCAGCGTGTTGTGCCATCGCGATCCGCAGCGCCTGCCGCTGCTGTACCGCTTGCTGTGGCGGATAGCCCACGGCCAGCGCGAGGTGCTGTCCAACCCCGCCGATGCCGATGTGCTGCGCGCCAATGCGCTGGCGCAGGCGGTACGCCGCGATTCGCACAAGATGAAGGCCTTCGTGCGTTTCCGCCAGGTGCCCGGCGAGGACGATGCGTTCATCGCCTGGTTCGAACCGGACCACCATATCGTGGACCGGGTCGCGCCATTTTTCGCGCGCCGCTTCGCCGGCATGCGCTGGGCCATCCTGACACCCTCGCGCAGTGCGTACTGGGATGGCAGCCAACTGAGCGCCGGCCCCGGTGCGCAGCGCAGCGACGCCCCTGCCGATGATTCACGCGAGGAGCTGTGGCGCACCTACTACGCCAGCATCTTCAACCCGGCGCGGTTGAATGAGCGGATGATGCGCCAGGAGATGCCGGTCAAATACTGGAAGCACCTGCCCGAAGCCACGTTGCTGCCGCGGTTGGTGCGCGATGCCGGTACGCGCGTGGAGGAAATGCATGCGCGCCAAGCATCGGTGCCGCAGCGCCGGATTCCCGAGGCACCGTTGCTGCCGTCGGCAGCCGCCGCACGCGCCGCCGAGGCCCTTCCCGATTCACTCACCGCGCAGCGACACCGCGCCGCCGCCTGCCGGCGCTGCGCACTGTGGGAACCGGCCACCCAGACCGTGTTCGGCGAAGGACCGGCCGATGCGCGGGTGATGCTGATCGGTGAGCAGCCCGGAGACCGAGAGGACCTCAGCGGCCGACCGTTCGTGGGGCCGGCCGGCCAGTTGCTGGATCGCGTGCTCGCCGAGGCCGGCATTGATCGGACCACGCTCTACCTGACCAACGCGGTGAAGCACTTCCGCTTCCAGCGCCGTGGCAAAGTCCGCGTGCACCAGCGCCCCGACCGCGAGCACGTGCAGGCCTGCCGTTCCTGGCTGGCAGGTGAGATCGAACAGGTGCGTCCGGATACCGTGGTGTGCCTGGGCGCCACGGCCGCCTCGGCGCTGCTCGGCGCCGCATTCCGTTTCAGCGAAGGGCGTGGGCAGTGGCACACCCTGCATGACGGCACCCCGGCGCTGGTCACCGTGCATCCGTCCTGGGTGCTGCGCCAGGGCGAGGGGGCAGCGCGCGAGGCCGCCCATGCGCTGCTGCTGGCCGATATCAGGAAGCTCGGCGGACCGCCGGCAGTTTGATCCTGGCCCAGGTGGGCGCATGGTCGCTGGCCTTCTCCTGCAGGCGCACCCAACGGTCCACGCCGGCTTCGACCAGTCCCGGCGCCAGCACCGGATTCAGCAGTAGGTGGTCGATGCGCAGGCCGCGGTCGCGTTGCGCGTGCTGGCGGAAATAGTCCCAGAAGGTATATACCCGCTGCTCACCGGAACAGGACCGCAGTGCATCGGTCCAGCCCTGCGCCAGGAGCTTCTGGTAGGCCTCGCGCACCGCAGGCTGGATCAGCGCATCCTTCTTCCACGCGGCGGCGTCGTACACATCCTCATCGGTGGGAATGACGTTGAAATCACCGAGCATGGCCACCGGATGCTCCAGCTTCACCAAGGTGCGGGCATGCCGCGTGAGCCGCTGCATCCACGCCAGCTTGTAATCATATTTCGGCCCCGGCTGCGGATTACCGTTGGGCAGGTAAAGCGCGGCCACCACGATGCCGTGCACCGCCGCCTCGATATAGCGCGCCTGGGTATCCGCTGGTGCGCCGGGAAGGCCGCGGCGGCTCTCCACCGGGACGCTGCCGCGGGCCAGCAGGGCAACGCCGTTCCACGACGCCTGGCCCTGCCATATCGCCCCGTAGCCCGCGCCTTCGATGGCGGCGATCGGGAACCCGCTGTCGGTCGCCTTCAGTTCCTGCAGGGCGACGATATCCGGCTGTTCCTGCTCCAGCCACGCCAGCAGGTGCGGCAGACGGCTGTTGATGCCGTTGACGTTGAAGGTCGCGATCGTCAGCGTGCGCGAACGGGGCATGCGGCACCTCGGTTGCTGCGGATGGACCGGCACAGCATGGCGCGGGCGGGCTGAAAGCCGCGCGAGGACACCGCCGCCGTAGAATGAAGCATGCTTTCCCTGTCCGGCCTGTTCCTCGCCGCCCTCATCGCCGCCACCCTCCTGCCCGCCCAGTCCGAGGCGGTGCTGGTGGCCCTGCTGCTGGACGGCGGCGATCCGGTCCTGCTGGTCGCGGTGGCGACCGCCGGCAACGTGCTGGGATCGCTGGTCAACTGGTGGCTCGGCCTGCAGGTGCAACGGTTCCAGGGGCGTCGCTGGTTCCCGGTTTCGCCAGTACGGCTGGAGCGCGCGCAGGCCTGGTATCGACGTTACGGGCGCTGGTCGCTGCTGCTGTCGTGGGCTCCGGTGATCGGCGACCCGATCACCCTGGCGGCCGGCGTGATGCGCGAGCCGCTGCGGGTGTTCCTGCCGCTGGTATTCATCGCCAAGGCCATGCGCTACATCGTGCTCGCTTTGGTGACCCTGGGGCTGATGTAGACCGGCAGCGCCGACCCATGGTCGGCGAGCGCAGCGGGCCGTTGGTGCATCACCGGAGCGGATGAAATTCCGTTGACACGAGGCCATCGGGCGGTCTGATATTCTGCAGCGTCTCCCCCATCGTGCATCCTGCCCGTCGTCGTCGATGCCAGTACCTGACCCGGCCCTGCCGCCTACCCGTGCCGAGCGCCTGAAACGCGCCACCCATGAAACGCACGAGCGGCTGGACCAGCGCATCATGGCCCAACGCATCTTCGAAAGCCGCGAACGCTTCGCCGCCTTCCTGCGCGTGCAGCACCGCCTGCACCAGCACGTGGACAGTCTCTACGCCGCATCGGCATTGCAACCGCTGCTGCCCGACCTGCCTGCCCGGCGCCGGCTGGAAGGGATCAGCCGCGACCTGTCCGACCTGCAGTCACCGCTGCCTGCGCCGGTCCCGGTGCTGCCCGCCACCCTGCCGCTGCCCACCGCGCTGGGCTGGCTGTACGTGGCCGAGGGATCCGCGTTGGGCGGTGCGGTGATCTACAGACTGGCTGCCCCGCTGGGCGTGGACCGGGCCTTCGGCGCACGCCATCTTGCTCCTCCTGCCGGGGGCGTTGCGGCCCATTGGCGCCGCTTCACCACTGCCTTGAATGCCATCGCGCTGCCCGCGGCGGACGAACGGCACGTCGAGGACGGCGCACGCGCTGCCTTCGCTGCCGTGGGCAGGTTCGTAACCGAGGAGTTCCCATGAACGACGCCCCTGATGTCGACCTGGATCTATCCAGCTGCGCGCGTGAACCGATCCATACGCCCGGGGCCATCCAGCCATACGGGGTGTTGCTGGTGGTGGACCCGCTGTCGATGCGGGTACAGGAACGCGCCGTAAGCCAGGCGCAGGTGCTGGAGGACTTCGGTGATCCGCTGGACCAGCACCTGGACCGGGTGCTCGGCGGCGCGCTGGTGCCCTATCGACGACACCTGGACCTGCTGGCACCGGAATCCACGGTGTTCCTCGGCTCGGTCCAGCTCGGGCGGTCCGGTCGCCACCATGCGCTGGCGCACCGCAGCGAAACCCATTTCATCATCGAACTGGAAGAGCCGGTCGACGGCGAACCCGGCTCCCTGGAAGACCTGTACCCCCACATACGCCGCTTCATGGGTGAGGTCGAGGTGGCTCCGGACATCGCTTCGCTGTGCGAGATCGGTGCGCGCCACGTGCGCGACCTGGCCGGTTTCGACCGCACGCTGATCTACCAGTTCGACAAGGACTGGAACGGCGCGGTGGTGGCCGAGGATCGCAATGACCGGCTGCCGTCCTACATGGACCTGCGCTTCCCCGAATCGGATATCCCGGCGCAGGCACGTGAACTGTATCGGCGCAACCGCGTGCGGCTGATCGCCGACAACGACTACCGGGCGGTGCCGCTGCTGCGCAGTGCAGGCCTGGCCGGTGCCGCCCCCACCGACCTCAGCCTGGCGGTCCTGCGCAGCGTTTCGCCCGTGCACCTGCAGTACATGCGCAACATGGGAACCGGCGCCTCGCTGTCGGTGTCGCTGCTGGCAGAAGGCCGTCTGTGGGGACTGGTGTCCTGCCACAACCAGTTGCCGCGCCGCGTGCCCTATCACGTGCGCACCGCGTGTGAGTTCATCGGACAGATCCTGTCGCTGCAGATCGCCTTGAAGGAGCGCGCATTGGCGGTGGAGGAGCGCATCGCGCGGCGCGCCATCCAGGTCCGCCTGCTCGGGCGGATGGCCGGCGACGAAGATTTCATGGCGGCGCTGGGTCGCGACCAGAAAAGCCTGCTGGACCTTACCGGCGCCACCGGCGCGGCGATCGTCCACCGCGGCCAGTGCGTGCTGCTGGGGCAGACCCCGGGCCAGACCGACGTCAACGCGCTGGTGGACTGGCTGACCCGCCATCACCCCGCCGAGGACGTGTTCCACACCGATGCCCTGCCCGCGATCTGGCCGGAAGCGGCTGCCTTCGCCGAGCTCGCCAGCGGCGTCATGGCCATTTCGATCTCGCAGCTGCACGACAGTTTCGTGCTGTGGTTCCGCGCCGAAGTCATGCGCACGGTGCGCTGGGGCGGCGAACCCCGCAAGGCCGCCGTCGACGGCAGGCTCTCGCCGCGGCTGTCCTTCGAGGCATGGAAGGAAACGGTGCGCGAGCAGTCCACGCCCTGGCAGGACGTGGACCGCGACGCAGCGATCGAGCTGCGCACGGCCATCGTGGACATCGTGCTGCGCAAGGCCGAGGAAATGGCCGAGCTCAATGAACAGCTGCTGCGCAGCAACAAGGAGCTGGAGGCGTTTTCCTATTCGGTCAGCCACGACCTGCGCGCGCCTTTCCGCCACATCGTCGGCTATTCCGAGCTGCTGGGCAGTTCGGCGGCGGACAAGCTGACCGACACCGAAAAACGCTTCCTGGCCACGATCGTGGAATCGGCCAAATCCGCCGGCACGCTGGTCGATGACCTGCTCAGTTTCTCGCAGATGGGCCGCTCCAGCATGGGCCTGGTGAGCGTGGATGTCGCCACGCTGGTGGAAGACGTGCGGCGCAACCTGGTGATGGAAACCGGCGGGCGCAGCATCACCTGGTCCATCGCACCATTGCCGCGGGTCGAGGCCGATTCCAGCATGCTGCGGCTGGTATGGCAGAACCTGCTGGGCAATGCGATCAAGTTCACCCGTGACAGCGCCGAGCCGACCATCGAAATCGGCCACGAAGACAACGGCAGCGAGCACGTCTTCCATGTCCGCGACAACGGCTGCGGGTTCGACATGCGCTATGTCGACAAGTTGTTCGGGGTCTTCCAGCGACTGCACCACGCCGACGAGTTCGAAGGCACCGGTATCGGGCTGGCCAACGTCCACCGCATCGTCAGCCGGCACGGCGGCCGCACCTGGGCCGAAGGCGAGCCGGGCGCCGGCGCTACGTTCCATTTCACCTTACCGTATTCCCAACGAGGTACTGCATGAGGGACCTGCGACCGATCCTGCTCGTGGAAGACAATCCGAAAGACGCCGAGCTGACCCTCGATGCGCTGGCGCGCTGCCAGTTGCTCAACCAGGTCACCCATGTGCGCGACGGGGTCGAGGCACTGCAGTACCTGCGCGGCGAAGGCGCCTGGAAGGACCTCAACCACGGGGGCCCCGTGGTCGTGCTGCTCGACCTGAAGCTGCCCAAGTTGAACGGCCTGGAAGTGCTGGCCGAGGTGCGCGGTGACCGCCACCTCAGCCGCACACCGATCGTGATGCTGACGTCCTCGCGCGAAGAGCAGGACCTGGTGCGCAGCTACGAGCTGGGCGTCAATGCGTTCGTCGTCAAGCCGGTGGACTTCAAGGAATTCTTCGACGCCATCCAGGGTCTGGGCATGTTCTGGGGCATCACCAACAATCCGCCGCCGCATCCCATCCGCCCGCCAGGCCAAGGCCGCACGAATGACTGAAACACCCAGGGATGCGCCGATCCGCATCCTCATGCTCGAGGACAGCGCGCTCGACGCGGAACTGATCCAAGCGCAGCTGTCCCGCGCGCGCATGGCGTTCGTGATCCAGCGCGTGTGGACGCGGGAGGCGTTCCTCGCCGAGCTCGATGGTGATCGCCACGACGTGATCCTTGCCGACCACGTCCTGCCCGGCTTCGATGGCGACACCGCATTGACCCTGGCCAGCGAGCGGGTGCCGCAGCTGCCTTTCATCTTCGTCTCCGGCACCCTGACCGAAGAACTGGCCGTGCAGGCGCTGACCCGCGGCGCGCGCGACTACGTGGTCAAGCAGCGCCTGCAGCGCCTGCCCGATGCCATCCTGCGCGCCATCCGTGAAGCGGAAGCCAGGGAGAAGCTTCGCCGCGCCGAGGTGGAACTGAAACAGAGCCGCGACCGCCTGCAGCTGATCACCGATTCGATGCCCGCCCTGATCGCCCACCTGGGCCCGGACCATCGTTACCGGTTCGCCAACAATGCGTACCAGGCCTGGCATGGGCGGCCGCCAGCGGAGATGATTGGCCTGCAGATCAGTGACGTGGCCGGCCCGGGCATGTTCGACGCCGCCCTGCCCCACCTGCAGCAGGTGCTGCAGGGTCAACGGGTCAGCTTCGAGCTGGAGGTCCCGCGCGCCGACGGGAGTGCACGCCATGTGCTGCTCGACGGCGTCCCGGAGATCGCCGCCGATGGCCAGGTGGCCGGCTACTACACCCTGGCCCGCGACATCAGCGACCTCAAGCAGGCCGAGCTGTTGCTGCGTGATGCCAACGAATCGCTTGAACAGCAGGTCGAGCAGCGCACCGCCGACCTGCGCCAGAGCGAAAGCCGGCTGCAGGCCGTGTTTGAATCCAGCTTCCAGCTGCAGGTACTGATCAGCCCGGAGGGCCGCGTGCTGGATGCCAACCGGGCATCGCTGGCGGCGATCCTGGCAGAGAAAAGCGATGTCAGCGGCCGCCTGTTCTGGGACTCCGCCTGGTTTTCGGGCAGCCCGGATGCGGCCACCGCCGTGCACGGCGCCGTGCAGGCCGCCGCCGCCGGCAACGAATCCCGGCAGGAACTGGAGCTGCAGCTGCCAACCGGCACCCGCTCGTTCGAGTTTTCCTTCCGCCCGCTGCTCGATCACCACCGGACGGTCACCGCGGTGGTCTCCGAAGCGGTGGAAACCACCGCACGCCGGCAGGCCGAAGAGGCGCTGCGGCAGAGCCAGAAGATCGAGGCGGTGGGCCAGCTGACCGGTGGCATCGCCCATGATTTCAACAACATCCTGACCGTCATCGCCGGCAACGTGGAGCATGCCAAGCTGCTGACCGATCGCCTCGGCGAGCAGGCAGGCCCCGTTTCGCGTCCGCTGGACAACGCACTGAAGGGGGTGCTGCGCGCGGCCAGCCTCACCCAGCGCCTGCTGGCCTTCGCACGCCGCCAGCCGCTGCTGAACCAGGCGGTCAACCTCAACGAGCAGGTGCAGGGCATGCAGGACATGCTGCAGCGTGCGCTCGGCGAACTGGTCAGGCTGGAGATCGCGACCGCGCCGGATGTGTGGTGCGTGGAGGTCGATCCGGGCCAGCTGGAAGCTTCCATCCTCAACCTGGCGGTGAACGCGCGCGATGCGATGCCCGACGGCGGTACGCTGATGCTGGAGACGGGCACCAGCGTGCTGGATGAGGAGTTCGCCGAACAGAATCCGGACGTCCCGCCCGGGCAGTACGCGGTGCTGCGGGTGCGCGATGATGGGCATGGCATGGACGCGGACACCATGGCCCGGGTGTTCGAACCGTTCTTCACCACCAAGGAAGTCGGTCGCGGAACCGGTCTCGGCCTGTCGATGGTGTATGGCTTCGTCAAGCAGTCCGGTGGCCACGTGCAGCTGGATTCCACGCCCGGCAGCGGCACGGTGATCACCATGCTGTTCCCGCGTTCCAGCCTGCCGCTGCCGGGCCCGCGGCTGGCCGAGGACAATGGCTATGCCGAGTACGAGGCAAGGGATGAAATCATCCTGGTGGCCGAAGACAACGACGACGTGCGTGCCTATACCGTAGAAGCGCTGCGCCAGTTCGGCTACCGCGTCCTGGAAGCGCATGACGGGCCATCGGCGCTGCGCCTGCTGGATCGTCCCGATGTGGACGTGGACCTGCTGTTTTCGGACATCGTGATGCCCGGCATGACCGGCTGGGAGCTTGCCCGCCAGTCACGCCAGCGCAAGCCCACGCTGAGCATCCTGTTCACTTCGGGCTATCCGCGCGACCACCAGTCCAACAACCAGCTTGGCCGGAACATCGCGATCCTGCCCAAGCCGTTCACCCGCATCGACCTGGCACGGGCGGTGCGTGGCACCCTGGACGAAGAACGCGCCGGCTGACCGGGCCGCCCGGCGCGCGGCAGGTCCGATCTGCCCGTCGGCGGCCACGCACCGTTGATGCCGCCGCTGGCATGCTGGACCGTCCTCCATGACCGGCCTGCCCTTTGACTGATCCCGCCGCCGCACCTGCAGGGCCTTCGCCTGCGCGAAAACTCCGCCGCTGGCTGTTGCGCGTGGCCTGGATCGCCGTGTTGATCGTGGCCGGCGGTGCGCTCTGGAACAGTCGCTGGGCCGCGGTGCCACGCGCGATGTGGGATATCTCGCGGATGCCCGCGCCCACCGCCCTGCCGGTACCGGTCGAAGGCGTACGCGCGCGCCAGGTGGCCGACACCTTCGGTGCGCCACGCGGCGCCGATCGCACCCATGCCGGGGTGGACATCTTCGCCGCACGCGGCACCGCCGTACGCAGCGCCACCCGCGGCATCGTGATGGACGTGCGCGAGGGCGGCCTGGGCGGGCGCCAGGTGTGGATCCAGGGGCCCGCGCGGGAACGCTATTACTACGCCCACCTGGCTGGATGGCGGGACGGGCTGGCGCGCGGCGAGGTGGTCGATGCGGGCACACTGCTGGGTTACGTCGGGGACACCGGCAATGCGAAAGGCACGCCGCCGCACCTGCATTGGGGCATCTACGGCGCGCAGGGCGCCTACGATCCGCTGCCCCTGCTGAAGGCCTGGGCAGCACGCCCGCCATCTGAGTCGGGTCGCTGACCCCGCGCGCCTCTGCTCGTTTCTCCCTCCCGGTGTCGGTTCACCCCCTGACTACTTGGCTGCGGCCATGCTGGAGTCCTCGGCGCCCTGCCTGGATCGGAGCGCCGCGATCCCCTCAGCCATGCCTGCACCCGCCATAGAGGATCCGCCTTGCATGAATACCCCTCCCGAATTCGCGCTCAGCCGGCGCACCCTGCTCAAGCTCGGCGCGGGCTCGGCATCGGTGCTGGTCGCCCCTGCCGCCATGGCTGACGTGCCTGGAATCGGCACCCCCGCGCGCGCGCCCGTCACCGCCGAGGTGGCTTTCAAGGTCAATGGCCGAGCGCGCGCACTGAAGCTGGATACGCGTGTCACCCTGCTGGACGCGCTGCGCGAGCACCTGCACCTGACCGGCACCAAGAAAGGCTGTGACCACGGCCAGTGCGGCGCCTGCACGGTGATCGTCGACGGCCGTCGCATCAATGCCTGCCTGAGCCTGGCGGTGATGCACGAAGGTGCCGAGATCACCACCATCGAGGGCCTGGGATCACCCGATGACCTGCACCCGATGCAGGCCGCCTTCGTCAAGCATGATGGCTACCAGTGCGGCTATTGCACGCCCGGGCAGATCTGCTCGGCCGTTGCGGTACTGAAGGAAATCAAGCAAGGCATTCCCAGCCATGTCACCGCCGACCTGACCGCGCGCAGCGAGGCCAGCGCTGAAGAAATACGCGAGCGCATGAGTGGCAACCTGTGCCGCTGCGGTGCCTATTCCAACATCATCGAAGCCATCGAAGACGTCGGAGGCCAGCGCGCATGAGAGCCTTCACCTACGAACGCGCACGCACTCCGGCCGAAGCCGCCGCTGCGGCCGCCCGCACCCAGGGAGCCCGCTTCATCGCCGGCGGCACCAACCTGCTGGACCTGATGAAGCTGGAGATCGAGATCCCCAGCCATCTGATCGACGTCAACGGACTCAAGCTGGATACGATCGAGGCCACCGAGGACGGCGGCGTGCGCATCGGCGCGCTGGTGCGCAACACCGACCTGGCCGCCGACAGCCGGATCCGCCGCGACTATGCCCTGCTGACCCGTGCGCTGGTCGCAGGCGCGTCCGGACAGTTGCGTAACAAGGCAACCACCGCCGGCAACCTGCTGCAGCGCACCCGCTGCCCCTATTTCTACGATACCGCCCAGCCCTGCAACAAGCGCCTGCCCGGCAGCGGCTGCGCGGCCATTGGCGGCGTCAGCCGGCAGCTGGCGGTGATCGGCACCAGCCCATCGTGCATCGCCACCCATCCCAGCGACATGGCCGTGGCCATGATGCTGCTGGATGCAACGGTAGAGACCGTGCGCGCCGACGGCAGCACGCGCCGCATCGGACTGGATGATTTCTACCGCGCACCGGGAAAGACCCCGCACATCGAGACGGTGCTGGAGAAGGGGGAGCTGATCACCGCGGCCCTCCTGCCTGCCCCACTGGGCGGCACCCACCTCTACCGCAAGGTGCGCGACCGCGCGTCCTACGCTTTCGCGCTGGTTTCGGTCGCCGCCGTGCTGCAGGCCGACGGCAGCGGCCGCGTGGCATTGGGTGGGGTGGCCTACAAGCCATGGCGCAGCGATGCCGCCGACGCGCTGTTGCCGCAGGGCGCGCGTGCGGTGATCGGCAACCTGCTGCAGGGCGCCACGCCCAGCCCTGAAAACCAGTTCAAGGTACAGCTTGCCGAACGCACGCTGGCCTCGGTCCTGCTGCAGGCGAGGAGCTGATCCATGAAATTCGATACCCCCGCAGGCACCAATCCCATCGACCAGATGAAGGTGGTCGGCAAGCCGCTTGATCGCATCGATGGCCCGCAGAAGACCACCGGACATGCCCGTTATGCGTATGAGTGGCACGACGTCGCCGCATCGCCCGCCTATGGCTACGTGGTCGGCGCCGGCATCGCCAAGGGACGGGTCAGCGCGATGGACCTCGACGCCGCACGTGCCTCGCCCGGCGTGCTCGCCATCGTCACCGCCGACAACGCCGGCCCCCTGCACAAGGGCGACCGCAATACCGCCCCGTTGCTGGGTGGCCCGCAGGTCGACCACTACCACCAGGCATTGGCACTGGTGGTGGCCGAAACCTTCGAGCAGGCGCGCGCCGCCGCGGACCTGGTCCGGATCCGCTATGCCCCGAGCAAGGGGGTGTTCGACCTTGACGCTGCGAAAAGGGCCGGAAACAAGCTGCAGGACACCGATCCCGATGCACGCGTGGGCAACTTCGAGAAAGCCTACGGCGATGCACCGGTGACGCTGGACGCCACGTACCACACGCCTGACCAGTCGCACGCGATGATGGAACCGCACGCCTCGCTGGCCGCCTGGGAGGGTGACCAGCTGACCGTGTGGACCTCCAACCAGATGATCGCCTGGGGAAAGAAAGACCTGGCCACCACGCTCGGCCTGCCGGAGGACAAGGTGCGGCTGGTGTCGCCGTTCATCGGCGGTGGCTTCGGCGGCAAGTTGTTCATCCGTTCCGATGTGGTACTGGCTGCGCTGGGCGCGCGTGCGGCCAAGCGTCCGGTCAAGCTGGCGCTGCAGCGGCCGCTGATCGCCAACAACACCACCCACCGGCCTGCCACCGTGCAGCGCATCCGGCTGGGTGCCACGGCCGAAGGCACGCTCACCGCGATCGGACATGAGTCGTGGTCGGGCAACCTTGCCGGCGGTTCGCCGGAAGAGGCGGTACAGCAGACCAAGCTGTTGTATGCCGGCGCCAATCGACTGGCCGGCCTGCGCCTGCACACGATGGACCTGCCGGAAGGCAACGCCATGCGCGCACCGGGCGAAGCACCGGGGCTGATGGCGCTGGAAATCGCCATGGACGAAATGGCCGAGAAGCTCGAGCTGGACCCGGTCGAATTCCGGATCCGCAACGATACCCAGGTGGACCCGTCCAACCCCGAACGGCCGTTCTCGCAGCGGCAGCTGGTGCAGTGCCTGCAGCAGGGCGCGCAGCGCTTCGGCTGGGACAAGCGGTCCGCCGCGCCAGCCCAGCGCCGCGATGGCCGCTGGCTGGTCGGCATGGGCGTGGCCGCCGGCTTCCGCAACAACCTGGTGATGAAGTCCGGCGCGCGGGTGCGGCTGGATGGCAAGGGCCATGTCACCGTGGAAACCGACATGACCGACATCGGTACCGGCAGCTACACCATCCTCGGCCAGACCGCTGCGGAAATGCTCGGCGTCAGCCTGGACCAGGTCACGGTGAAGCTGGGGGATTCCAGCTTCCCGGCCTCGGCCGGCTCGGGCGGCCAGTGGGGCGCCAACAGTGCCACCGCCGGCGTATTCGCGGCCTGCACCAAGCTGCGCGCGGCCATTGCCGGCAAGCTCGGCTACGACGCGGACAGCGCCACTTTCGCCGACGGCAAGGTCCGCGATGGCAACCGCTCGGCGGCGCTGGGCAAGGCCGCCGCCGATGGTGACCTGGTGGTCGAAGACAGCATCGAGTTCGCCAGCCTGGAAGAGAAGTACCAGCAGTCAACCTTCGCTGCACATTTCGTGGAAGTCGGCGTGGACGTGGCCACCGGCGAAAGCCGCATCCGCCGCATGCTCGCCGTCTGCGCCGCCGGCCGCATCCTCAATCCGAAGACCGCGCGCAGCCAGGTGATCGGTGCGATGACGATGGGCATCGGCGCGGCGCTGTCCGAAGAGCTTGCCGTGGATACCCGCCTGGGCTTCTTCGTCAACCACGATCTGGCCGGCTATGAAGTGCCGGTGCATGCCGATGTCCCACACCAGGAGGTCGTGTTCCTGGACGAAGCCGATGCGATCTCTTCGCCGATGAAGGCAAAGGGCGTGGGTGAGCTGGGCCTGTGCGGTGTCAGCGCCGCGGTGGCCAACGCAATCTACAACGCGACGGGCGTGCGCGTGCGCAGCTACCCGATCACGCTGGACAAGCTGCTCGGTGGACTGCCGGACATCGCATGACCCGGCTGCCTGCCATCCCGATAGTGGACGTGCCCGACGCCGGGATGGCCCGTGTGGTGGAGGCCGCGGCCGCTGCCTGCACCGCTGGCCAGCCGGTGACGCTGGCGGTGGTGCTGGAGACCGAAGGCTCGACCTACGCGCGGGCCGGCACCCTGGTGCTGTTCGGCGAACACACGCACGTCGGTTGGCTCAGCGGGGGCTGCCTGGAGCCGGAGATCGAGCGCATGGCACGGGGGTGCGCCACGAGCGGTCGCATCGGCTGGATGGAGATCGATACCCGCGACGATTCCGCGTTGTTCTCCGGCAACGCGGTGGGCTGCCGCGGCTGCCAGCGCCTGCTGCTGTTGCCGTTGTCCGCGCTGCCTGGGGTCGCCGTGGTGCTGCAGGGATGGTTGCGTGGCGAGGGTCCGATGCGGCTCGACGTGGACGCCGGCGGCGGCGTGCGCATCGGCTGTGCAGAGGTCGCGGTGGATCAGCGCCTTCCCTCCGATTGCTGTGGTTTCGATGCGCCGCAGGGACTGTGGTCGCTGCGCTGGATGCCGCCACCGCGCACCCTGATGCTCGGCGCCGGCCCCGAGGTGGCGGCGCTGTGGCCAACGCTGCGGGGCCTCGGCTGGCAGGTCCGGGTAGCGGACCCGCGCGCAACGTGGCGCGCGCGCAGCCCGGTCGAGGTGGAGCCACTGGCTGCCTCGATCGCGCTGGCCAATACCCCCGCCGTGCCCGATGTCGTGCTGGTGATGCATCACAATTTCGAACTCGACCTGCAGGCGCTGGAGGCGCTGGCACCCTGCCCCGTGCCGTTCATCGGCCTGCTGGGCCCGACCCGGCGCCGCGATGACCTGTTCTCGTTGCTGCCTGATGCCGCCCGGCACGCGCTGCAGCCACGCCTGCATGCGCCGGTGGGGCTGGACCTGGGGGGGCGCGGCCCCGACGCCATCGCACTGAGCATTGCCGCCCAGTTGCAATCGTGGCGCCACGATGTCTTGGCGCCCGCGTGAGTAAGCGTGGCGGTCATGCCGTGGTGCTGCTCGCCGCCGGCAGCAGCACACGGCTGGGCCAGCCCAAGCAGCTGCTGCGCCGCGACGGCGAAACCCTGTTGCACCGTGCGGCACGTATCGCGCTGGAGACCGGCCCGGAGGTCCTCGCCGTTGTGCTGGGCAGCGATTCGTCTGCGTACCAGGCCGCACTCCAGGACCTGCGGTACGAGAGGGTGATCAACGAAAACGCCGCCAGCGGCATGGCCGGCAGCCTGCAGGCTGCTGTATCGCACGTGGCCGGCCATGCGCAGGTGTTGGTGCTGATGTCGGACCAGCCGGCGCTTTCGAGCGCGCACCTGCAGTGCCTGCTGGAGGGTGCACGCCGGTCACGCTCCGGCTGCGCGGCTACCCGCCTGCAGGGGCTGGCCGGCGTGCCTGCGGTGGTGCCCGGTGACTGGTTCAACGCGTTGCCGCAAGGCGCGTCGAATGTGGGCTTCCGTGCCCGCCTGCGCGCGCTCGCCGACGATGCGCTGCTGCTGTTGCCGGCAGGCGGCATGGAACTGGACATCGACACCCCGCAGGACCTGGCGCATGCGCGCGCCTTGGGGATGCTGGACCCCTGATCCCGAACCCGTTCTGCGTCGGCGATGACGGGCGGGGCCGGACGCTGGGGCTGTGCGGGGGACGGCAAAAGCCGCTCCTGCGGGCCTCGTTTCGCGCCATCCATGGCGCTCAACGCCCCCGCCCAGCCCCACCGCCCGCCCCTCTGACAGGTCCCAATGGCCGCCAGCGGCGTGATGAAATAAAAGAACAAATGCAGCGCAGCGCTATCGGTCACTGGATGCGTTGCAACTGCCCCGGGCTCCAATCAAACCGCCACACATGCGGACCCGGCGTCGGGCAGCCTTCGAGCTTCGCACGCTCCCGGTCCTTCTCGAAGCAGAACGTAGAGCCCGCCGCAGCGGTGAAACGCACGATGATCTTTCCATCGGCCACCTGCAGCGCGTCCAGTCGGCCAGGCACATGCTCCTCGGCATCGGTGGCATATCCGGCGGCGCGTATGGCCGCCATGTCGCTGTCATCGATGGCGTTCGCACCCGGATGCAGCACCTGACCGCGGCGGTCGCCTTCGGAGAGCGCGGTCATCACCACCAACTCGTTGGACTGTTCAAACGTTCCGCCGGTATAGGTGGAACTGTAGACGTGGATGATCTCGGCGACACCGTCGCCATCAAGGTCCGCTACGCGGACCTGCAATGGGCGGTAATCATGCTGGATATCATCGCCGGGAATCCGCTGCAGCACCGCACGTACCGCGGTGCGCGCCTCGGAATCGGTAGGGACCTTAGACGCGGCGGCGGCGGCGGCGCCCTCTGCGTGCGTCAGTGCCAAGCCCAGCATCATCAGCGATAACACCATCGACATCGTGCCACCTGCGGGTTCCGGGTCCACCGATCATGGCGGCAAGCAGGACGCGCCGCCATGGGCAGGTACGCCGGTTACTGCTGCAACGCGCGGGACATCGAATACGGCCGTTCGGCGTCCTTTCCGGGCCATGCGGTGTTGGGTTCGGCCTGCATCACGAATCGCAGCTCGCCCCCGGCGATGATCTCGTCGTGGCGCAGGAACGCACGCTGCAGCGGCTTGCCGTTGAGCGTGGCCGAGGCGATGTAGCCATGTCCCGCCGTCAGGCCTTCGGCGACGATGGTGAAGACCTTGCCATTGGGCAGGTTCAAGGTCGCCTTGGGCAGGAACGGCCGGCCGATAATGTACTCGCCACTGCCCGGTGCCACCGGATAGAAACCCAGCGCGGTGAACAGATACCACGCCGACATCTGGCCGAGGTCGTCATTGCCTGCCAGGCCGTCGGGGCGATCGGCGTACTGGGTGTCCATGATCTGCTTCAGGCGGGCCTGGGTGCGCCACGGCTGGCCTGCATGGGCGTACAGGTAGGCTACGTGGTGGCTGGGCTCGTTGCCGTGCGCATACCAGCCGATCAGCCCGGTGATGTCTTCCATGTGCTCGAACACGGCCGGGTCGACCTTGGCCTCGAACACCTGGTCCAACCGCTTCAACAGCGCGTCGCTGCCGCCGTGTGCATCGGCCAGGCCCTGCACGTCCTGCGGCACGTACCAGGAATACTGCCAGGCGTTGCCTTCGGTGTAATCAGTGCCATAGCCGCTGGCCGACGGATCGAACGGGGTGCGGAAACTACCGTCGCGCTTGCGCGCGCGCATGAAGCCGGTCTCCTTGTCGAACGCATGACGCCAGTTGCCCGCGCGCTTGCCGAACTCGGCGGCGACCTCGGTGCGGCCCATCGCCTGCGCCATGCGCGCGATGGTCCAGTCGTCGAAGGCATACTCCAGCGTCTTGCTGGCCGCCTCGCCTTCCTCGTCGATCGGCACCCAGCCCAGCTCGCGATACTGCGCGATGCCGTCGTAAGGACCGTAATTGGCGGTGGCGACCATCGCCTCCAGCGCCTTGTCGGCATCGAAGCCGCGGATGCCCTTCAGGTAGGCATCGGCGATCACCGGCACGGCGTGGTAGCCGATCATGCACCAGGTTTCCTGGCCATGGAACGACCACACCGGCAGCATGCCGTAAGGGCTGTGCGCCTGGTGGGCGATCAGCGAATTGATGAAATCACTGTTGCGCTGCTCCGGCTGCACCAGGGTCAGCAGCGGATGCAGGGCGCGATAGGTATCCCACAGCGAGAACGTGGAATGGTGGCGGAACCCTTCGGCACGGTGCACCGCATTGTCCGGACCACGGTACTGCCCATCCACGTCCATCGACAGGGTCGGCCCGAGCAGCGAGTGGTACAACGCGGTGTAAGCGCTGCGGCGGTCCGGCAACGGCGCTTCGATGTCCACCACCGCAAGCGCTTCCATCCACTTCTTTTTCGCATCGGCGCGTATGCGGTCGAAGTCAAACGCTGGCACCTCGGCATCCAGGTTGGCGATGGCACCTGCCTCGCTCACCGAGGAAATGGCCACCTTCGCCACCAGCGGACCGTCGAGCCTGCCGAAATCAAAGGTCGCCACCAGCTGGCGGCCTTCCACCTGTGCCCGCTGCAATGGTGAGCCGTGCCCCGGCGGCGGGAAGCCCTTGTAGGCGATGTCGGTTTCGGTGTTGTGCAGCGCATGCCCGGTGACCGGACGCGAGAAACGCATCGCGAAGTACAACTGCCGTCCCGGTGCCCAGCCCCTGGTTTCGCGGAAGCCGGTTACCGTGCCGTCTTCATGCACGCGCAGGCGCGACCACAGGATCTTGCCGGGGTAGTCGTACAGGCTGGTGCGCAGGTCCAGCAGCACCTTGGCCTGCTCCCCTGCCGGGAAACGATAGCGGTGCACGCCGACGCGCTCGCTCGCGGTCAGCTCGGCGCGTACGCGGTAATCGTCCAGGGTCACTGCGTAATAGCCCGGCTCGGCGCGCTCGTCCTTGTGGCTGAAGCGCGACGCATAACCACTGCGCGGCTTGTCCGGATCGCCGCGTTCCAGACCGGGCTCGCCGGTGTAGGGCATCAGCAGGACATCGCCGAGGTCGGAATGGCCAGAGCCTGAAAAATGAGTGTGCGAGAAGCCCACGATGCTGCTGTCGTCGTGGCGGTAACCGGCAGCCCAGCCATAGGCCTTTTCGCGTGGCTGGATGCGCGTGTCCGGGCTCAGCTGCACCATGCCGAACGGCACGGTCGCACCGGGATAGGTATGCCCCTCGCCCGCCGTGCCGATGAACGGATCGACGGCAGCGAAAGCGCGCTCACCCACGCTGGCAGCACCGGCCGCGGTTGCCGCCGAGCCCAGCAGCATTGCGGCAGCAAGAAGTATCCATCGACGCTTCGCACGGTTTGGCATGGGCGGCATTTAGATCGATTCAGGGAACCCGATCCTAGCATCGGCGCGCGCGCCGTTCATGCTGCATTGCGTTGTTGCTAGACCGCCATCGCATTCTGCAGCGGCGCGAGGTCGTGCTCGCGCAAAGGCCGGACCACCCGCGCCACCTCCTGCCCGTCACGCAGCAGGATCAGCGTGGGCCACAGCTTGACCGCAAACGAGCGCCCCAGCGGGCGCCCCTTGCCATCCTCCACCCACAGGTGGTCAAGCGCATGACCCTGCACGAACGCCTGCACCACCGGCCTGGCGGCCTGGCAGTGACCGCACCATGTCGCTCCGAACTCAAGCAGAAGCCAGCCCTCGCTGGCATCTACAGCCGATCGCAGTGGCTCCGGCTGCGGCGTTCCTGCAGGCATTGTCATGACTCAGCCCAGTGCGCGCTGGATGTCTTCCAGCGGTGCGTTGGTGAAATCCTTGGCCAAGTCACGCACCAGCCGCGATTGCACTTCTTTGTGCAACTGCGGACGGATCCGGCCAAGTGTCTGCGGATCGGCCACCAGCACCAGGTGGGTGTAGCGGTTGTTCAGGGCATCATCGTTCAACTGCTCGGCCAGCTGCTTGGCGAACGTCGCCTCGTTGAGCTGGGCGATGCTCATGTCCTTGGGCACCGCACCGGAAGGCCCCTGTCCGGAGACGCCGGCTTGGCTGACATCGCGCAGCACCAGTTCGTCCTGCTGCTTGAGCTTGAGCTCGGTCTTGCTGCCGACGTTGGTGAAAACGCGGGCCGAGCCGCCGTCGGCGACAACAATCAACGTGCCTTCGGGGATGGGAGCGTGCTCGGTCATGGTCTTTCCTCTGTGTGGTGCGCTACGGCATGAAGCCCCACCGTAGAGGCTGCCATGTAAGCGTCCTGCAATGCCGGCGTGTGCGTGCCGTGCATCCTTGCGCAGAAGCAGGCGCAGCGCCGCGCCCGGCCGAGGCGTTCAGCTCACTCCAAGCACGGCAGGCAGGTCATTGAGCTTTTCAACCTGCCAGGTAGGCAGGACCTCGCCGGTGAGCGCAACAGCGTCCGGATTGAACCAGCAGCTGTGGATCCCGAAGCGGTTGGCACCCAGGATGTCCGCTTCCAGCCGGTCACCGATGATGATCGTGCGCTGCGGTTGGAAAGCACGGGCCATGGCGGTGGCGTAGGCGAAGAAACGCACGTCCGGCTTGGCGTGGCCGCAGGCTTCGGACGTCGCCACGAAGCTGATCAGGTCGGCCAGCCCGGATACCGCGATGCGCCGGTTCTGCACCTGCTCGATGCCGTTGGTGATGATGCCGATCTCGCCGATCGCCGCCAACGCTTCGCAGGCGGCGCGTGCACCGTCCACCAGCACCACCGTCTGCGGCAACCACTCCAGGTAGACCTGGCCGGCGCGCGCCGGATCGGCGTCGATGGCATGCGCCGCGAACAGGCGCCGGAAGCGCTCGACCTTCAGAAAATCCTTGTCCACCCTTCCCTGCTCCAGCGCCTCCCACAGCGCACGGTTGCACTGCTGGTAGGTGGCATACAGCGGGTCCACCGCCGCTTCGACACCGAGGCTGGACAGCGTACGGGCGAAGGAGAGCCGTTCGGATGCGCGGAAATCCAGCAGGGTATCGTCCAGGTCGAACAGGAAAAGCCGGTAATCCATGGGCGGGGAGCGTTGCGGCGGGAGTAAAGGCTAGCATTGCCGTCTGCCCCCGGCCCAGCATCGCCGCCCGCTGGCCTGCGTTACGGGAACGCCCCGTGACGGCGGCGCCGGGGTATTCGAGCGAGGCAGGCGACGCGGCGCTTCAAGATTCCGCGCATCAGCGAATCAGGCCGTCCCGGCTTGCACCAGACGCGCAAGCGCGCGGGCGATTCCTGCCGGCGTAGCCGGCTTCTGCAGGCGCACGAAGCGACCCGCTTCGAGCGAGGCAGCCCCTTCGTCATAGCCGGTGACCACCACGAACGGCAGCCCTGCCCGTTGCAGGGCAGCGATGACTCCGGTCTCGGCGCCCTGCCCGAGGTTGATGTCGATTACCGCCGCATCCACCCCGCCGCCATCCAGCCGCTGCAGCGCGGCCTGCAGGGTCGAGCACGGTCCCTGCACCACGGCGCCGGCGCTGCGCAGCGCAGTGGCGGTGTCATGGGCGAGATAGAAATCATCCTCCACCACCAGGACGCGATGACCGGCAAGCAGCCCGGCATCGCCCAGGTCGACCGAACCACCGGCAATGGACGTGCCCTGCGGCGCATCCGTCTGCAGGATGCTGTCACGATGCCGCAACGGGAAGGAAATGCGTGCCTCGGTCCCCTCCTCAGCCACCTGCAGATGGCCCTCGCCTTCCAGCTCATACGGAATCCGGTCTTCGATCAGCGAGGTGCCGAAGCCGCGGCGGGCCGGCGGCTCCCAACCCGGACGCGCAGCATGCGTTTCAACCCAGTGCAGGTCGACCCAGCGCTGCTGCTGCGGGTCCTCGCGCACCTGCCAGCTGACCTCCAGCCTGCCGTCAGGATCGCGCAGTGCGCCATGTCGGAACGCATTGGTGGCCAGTTCGTGGATGGCCAGCGACATCACCTCGGCCGCCTTCGGCGGCACCATGACGGTCGGTCCGTGCAGCACGACCCGCTGCGCGCCGTAGGACGAAGAAGAGAGCTCGTCGTTGAGCAGGCCCCGCAGATCGATGCCGACGTTGCCGGCGCGGGTCAGCAGGGCCTGCGTGCGTGCCAGTGACATCACCCGGCCGGACAGGCGTTGCGCGTAGTCATCCACGCTGGTTGCCGATTCGCGGGTGCGCAGGGTGATCGAGCCGATGGTGGCCATGATGTTGCGTACACGGTGCTGCAGCTCGGCCACCAGCACGGATTGATGCTCGGCCCAGCGTCGTTCTTCGGTGACATCGCGGGCGATGCCGGCGATCCGGCTGACCCGTCCCTGCTGGTCGAACAGCGGAAAAACGGTGTCACGCACCCAGCGGAACCGGCTGTCGTCCTCGCGCTGCACGCGGAACTCATGGACGCGCGGCAGGCCATCGCGCACTCCGGTTACCGCATCAATGGCGGCTTGCCGGTCATCAGGCACTACCCGCGCCGCCCAGCAACGCAGCGCGCCTGACGCCTGCCCCGGGCGCAGCCCGTACACCGCATCGAAGGCGGTGCTCAGCAGTTCGGTGTCCAAGCTGTCGGCATCGCGGATCCACAGCGCATCGGACGAAGCGGCGGCAAACTGGCGGAACCGCTCCTCGTTGGCCTGCAACGCGGCATTGGTCTGTCGCAGCTCTTGCTCGGTACGCTCGCGCTCCACCCGCGCCACGTGCTCGGCGGTGGTGTCGAACATGGTCACCAGCACGCCACTGATCGAGCCATCGCAGGCGCGCATCGGGCTGTAGGTGATGGTGAACCACACATCCTGCAAGCGGCCGTGACGGCGCAGGGGATAGCATTTGTCGGAGAATGTCAGGGTCCTGCCCTGCCACACCTGTTCGTAGAGCGGTTCATTGATGTGCCAGACTTCCGGCCAGCATTCCGCCGTCGGCTGGCCCAGCCCGGCCGGGTGCTTGTCCGCCATGATTTCAGCGTACCCGTCGTTGTATATCTGGAGCAGGTCGGGGCCCCACAGCGCGATCATCGGGAAGCCGTGGGCAGCCATCAGGTCCACGCAGGCGCGCAGGTGCGGGGGCCAGTCATCCATGCTCCCCAGCGGTGACGCCGCCCAGTCATGGCCCTGGATGCGCTCGCGCATCCCGCCGCGGGCGCCTGTGCCCATCAACCCCGCATGATCGACCGGACGGCCGGACTGCGGCGAAAGGCGCGGATCCAGATGGCTGGCCATGGCCAAGTCAGCTGCTGCCGGGCACGTGACGTGCCTGCAGCGCCTGTTCCAATGCGTGGGTCAGTGCTTCCAGGCGGTAGGGCTTGCCGCAGCGCGGGGCATCGGCAAAGCGCTCAGGTACGTTGTCGTCGTAACCCGACGTCAGCACGAAGGGAATGTTGCCATCGCGCAGGCGGTCCGCCAGCGGATATACCAGCTCCCCGCCGAGATTGATGTCCAGCAGCGCGCCGTCCACCGGCTGCGCGTCCAGCAGCGCATCGAGCGCCTTGAGGTTTCCGGCAGGACCGACCACGTCGACGTCCTTCATCTGCAGATATTCCACCAGGAACATGGCGATGTTGTATTCGTCTTCGGCGACCAGTATCCGCTTGCCCGCCAGCCCGCCATTGTCCACGTTCGTCACCGTCACACACTGCCTCCAGGAGTAGCCCCGCCACATCGCGGCGCCATGAATACAGCACGATGATGGACGCAGTGCACCGCAACGGAACGTGACGGGATGGTTTGTTGCGCTTTGACACCGTTTGCGGGCAGGTGGCGCGGCCGCTGGATGCGCCACCTGCCCACCGCCTTCAACTGCTGCTGGCTGCCAGCAGGCACAGGCTGTGGCCGGGCAGTTCCCAAAGCCCCTCGTCATCCTGGTGCAGTGGCAGCTCGGGCGTCTGCAGCAATACCTTGCGGAAATCCATGCCTTCCAGGGCGACCCGATACACTTGCGGCGAGCCGCCGGTATTGATCAGCAGGGCCAGGCTGACGTTGCGGCCGGACGCGTGCGCCGGCGCCGGACTGCGTCCGTCCAGCACTATGGTCAACGCCCGGCGCTCGCCGTCGTGCCAGTCGGCCTCCTGCATGCGGTGGCCTTCCGGCGTCAGCCAATGGATGTCACCACTGTGCTGCCCGGCATCGCGCAGGAACCGGTTGCGCCGGAGCAGTCCGTAGCGGCGGCGCAGCAGCAACAGGCGCCGCACGAAGGCGGCCTGCGCCTGCGCGGCCGGCTGCTCGGCGCGCTCCCAATCGATCCAGGCCAGCTCGTTGTCCTGGCAGTACACGTTGTTGTTGCCGTGCTGGGTTTGGCCGAACTCGTCGCCCGCCAACAGCATCGGGGTGCCCTGCGAAAGCAGCAGCGTGGCGAGCAGGTTGCGCATCTGCTGCGCGCGCAGGGCCAGGATCGACGGGTCGTCGGTCTCGCCCTCCACGCCATGGTTGCTGGACAGATTGTGGTCGTGCCCGTCGCGTCCATCTTCTCCGTTGGCAAGGTTGTGCTTGTGCTGGTAGCTCACCAGGTCGTGCAGCGTGAATCCATCATGGGCCGTGATGAAATTGATGCTCGCCGAGGGGCGGCGCCCATGATGGTCGAACAGATCGGCCGACCCGGTGAAGCGTGCGGCGAAACCGGGAAGCTGGCCGCCATCGCCCCGCCACAACGCGCGGCTGGTGTCGCGGAATCGATCGTTCCACTCGGCCCAGCCCGGCGCGAAGGCACCCAGCTGGTAACCACCCGGACCGATATCCCACGGCTCGGCGATCAGCTTGACCTGGCTCAGCACGGGATCCTGCCGCACCGCGTCGAGGAAACTGCAGGACGGATCAAAGCCATGCTTCTCGCGCCCGAGGATCGTGGCGAGGTCGAAGCGGAATCCGTCCACGCGCATTTCGGTCACCCAGTAGCGCAGCGAATCCATCACCATGCGCAGCGCACCGGCATTGGTGAGGTCAAAGGTATTGCCGGTGCCGGTATCGTTGATGTAGTAACGCCGGTCATCGCCCAGCCGGTAATAGCTGGTGTTGTCGATGCCCTTGAACGAGAGCGTCGGGCCCAGTTCGTTGCCTTCGGCGGTGTGGTTGTAGACCACGTCCAGGATCACCTCCAGCCCGGCATGGTGCATGCGTGCCACCATCTGCTTGAACTCCGCCACCGTGCCCTGCGACAGGTAACGCGGATGCGGTGCGAAGAAACCGATCGAGTTGTAGCCCCAGTAGTTGCGCAGGCCCTGATCCAGCAGGTACTGGTCATCGATGAAGGCGTGCACCGGCAGCAGCTCCACTGCGGTCACGCCCAGGTGCGTGAGGTGATCGACCAGCGCATCGTGGCGCAGCGCCGAGAACGTGCCCCGCTCGTCCTGCGGCACCGACGGGTGGCGCATGGTGAGTCCGCGCACGTGTGCTTCGTAGATCACCGTGCGGTCCCAGGGGGTGGCGGGCGCGCGTTCATTGCCCCAGCTGAAAGCGGGGTCGACCACCGCGCAACGCGGCATATAGGCGGCGCTGTCACGGCGGTCGAAACTCAGGTCGCGGTCGCGGTGACCGATGGTGTAACCGAACAGGTGGGGAGCCCACTTGAGCTCGCCGACGATCTGCTTGGCATACGGGTCGAGCAACAGCTTGTTCGGGTTGAAACGATGGCCCGCGTCCGGCGCATAGGGCCCGTGCACCCGGTAGCCATAACGCTGGCCGGGACGCGCATCGGGCAGGTAGCCGTGCCAGATTTCGTCGGTGTACTCGGGCAAGGCGATGCGTTCCTTCTCGCGCCCGCGGGCATCGAACAGGCACAGCTCCACCTTGGTGGCGTGCCGCGAGTACAGTGCGAAATTGACGCCCAGTCCGTCCCAGCTTGCACCCAGCGGATACGGCAGACCCTCGCGCACGCGCGAGGTCTGCGTCCATTTACGGAGCGCCAACGGCTGCCTCCTCCGGTTGCTTGCCATGAGCGGCTTCGATATCGGCCAGCACCAGGCGCTCGGCCATCTGCCAGTGGCGTACCTGTTGGCCGTCCGGGCGCCCTTCGGCCTCCCAAATCTGGTGGGCCAGCGCGGCCGTACGCCGTTTGCGTTCCTCAGCGTCCATCATTCTCTCCGTTGTCCAATACCCATATCGCCAGCGGCGCCCCATCCAGCAGCGCATCTGCCTCGATGTCGTCCCCACCCTCGCAGCGGCGCGCGTCAAGCAGGCTGCGCCAGTGGCCCGCAGGCAGGCCGACGCGGGCGCGCCCGCTATCCTCTTCGCGCAGCAGCGTGCCCGGCGCCAGGGGCGTTTCCAGCCGTGCCGTCGTGTCGAGCACCAGCAGCAGCTGGTCGTCACCGAGCTGTCGCGACAGGACCCACGCACCGGCGTTGGCAGACAGCAGCGTCAGCGAGCCATCGGCGAACAGCGCTGGCACCGCAGCGCGATGACGGAGCAGGGTCGCCAGCAGCAGCGCCTTGGGACTGCCCCCGCTCCAGTGTTCCTGCAGGGCCTGCTGCCAGTCTGGCGGCGAGCCGAGCCATGCGCGCCGCTGCAGGTAGTCGACCTCGCGTCGGTTGTCCGGATCCACCAGGCTGGTGTCCCAGCCTTCGTTGCCCTGGTACAGATCCGGTACCCCGGGGCAGCACAGCTGCAACGCCAGCTGCACCAGCCCCAGCCGCGCGGCGTGCGGTGCGATGGCGTGCACGAACGCGTCCAGTGCCGAGCGCAGCGGCGCCGCCTGCGGGCTGCTGCCCAGCCATGCCAGCCAGTCCGATGCCGCCTGTTCGAGCGCGCGGTCCGGATCGCTCCAGCTGCTCATCTGCTTGCCTTCGCGCAGGGCCTTCTGCAACCACCCGTCAACGCGGCCGATGAAGCCGGCATCCACGCGTTCAGCCTGCAGCGGCCAGCTTGCCAGCAACGTCTGCCACACCATCAGGGTCTCTGCACCCGGCAGCGGACAGGGGCGACCGGCCTGCGTGGCGAGCTCGTTCCACTGCGCCAACCGGGCTGACCAGTGCGTGAGGTTGCAGCTCACCGCGGCCAGACGACAGCGCGCGTCCGGACCGCGCTTGTGGTCGTGCGTGGCCACTGCCAGCATCGCGCGCGGCCACTGCTGCGCGCGTTGCCGTGCCCGCAGCAGGAATTCCTCCAGCGGCAGGTGCAGCCTGCCTGGATCACTGCCGACCTCGTTGCGCGACAGCAGCCGCCCGTAGCGATAGAACGCGGTGTCTTCAACCGCCTTGGCATTCAGCGGTGCGGTCAGCTGTTCAAACCGGGTCAGCACGGCGGGATTCCCGTGCAACCAGACACACAGCTGCTCGAGCGCGGCGCGGTCACCTTCCCCCAGCTGGGCGGCGGCGTCGTCGCCAGCACGCGCCAGCCACGCCCGATCCGCTGCCGAGCGCAGCCCATGCGTGCGGTAGACCGGAAAATGCTGCAACAGGGCCCGCAGGGCCCGTTCCAGCATGCCGCCGGTGATGTCGGCCGCGGCGGGATCGGCCCGCCGCTGGGCATCAAGCAGCCGCAGCAGCCGGTCGAAGTCGCAACGCAGCGAACCCTGCAGCATCTGCAGGCGTGCCTGCTGCTGGTGCTGGTCGAAGCTGCGGGCATCGCCGCTGGCCGAGTGCCAGAGTGCGTGCAGGGCAGGTCCGGCTTCGCTGTCGTGCAGCAGCGCCCCGACCTGGTCCATGAAGTCGTAGCCGGTGGTTCCGTCGCAGGCCCAGTCGGCGGGCAGCGCTTCGTCATCGGCCAGGATCTTCTCCACGTGCAGGGTGATCGCCTCGGCGGGCCGACCGGACGCCATGGCAGCCTGATCCAGACCGCTGCGCAGCCGACCCAGGTACCCCTGCGGATCAGCCAATCCATCGACATGGTCCACGCGCAGACCGTCGACATGGCCCTCGGCGACCAGGCGCAGCGGCAATGCGTGGACGGCGTCGAAGACCTCCGGGAGCTCCATCCGCAGCGCGACCAGGCCATCGATGTCGAAGAAGCGCCGGTAGTTGGCATGGTCGGCGCCGGTACGCCACCAGCCCAGGCGATACGCCTGCCGCTGCAGCACATCCTGCATCCGTTGAGGGCTGCGCTGGCAACGCGCGATCCACCCAGGCCAGCTGTCTGCCTGCGCCGGATAGCTCAGCGGCGACAGCGGCAGTGCCAGATCGTGGTGGCGCAGGCAGGGCCCTTCTCCATCGATGTCCAGATGCAGCACGCCGTCCGCAAGGGCGGCAGCCAACGGCCTGTCCAGCACCGCCAGCCACAGCCTGCCGTCGCATTCCGGGGCGTCCCAGTCGATATCGAACCAACCTGCGTGTGCGCTGCGCCGGCCATTGCGCAGCACATCGTTCCACCACGCATTGGCAGGATGCACCGCCATGTGGTTGGGCACGATGTCCAGCAGAATGCCCATCCCATGCTGTCGGGCGGCATCGGACAGTCGATGGAAGCCTTGCTCGCCGCCCAGCTCCGGGCTGATGCGGGTGGGATCGACATTGTCATAGCCGTGCGTCGAACCCGGCACGGCGCTGGCAATCGGGGACAGGTAAAGGTGGCTGATGCCAAGCCGGGCGAAGTAGTCGACCTGGGCAGCCGCCGCATCGAAATCGAAGCCGGCGTGCAGCTGCAGGCGAACGGTGGCGCGCAGCATCGTCATGCAATGGCTCCCTGCCTGCGCTGTGCAGCGAAGGCCGCCAGCCGTCCTTCGATCGCCGCGTCATCAGCGTGCGATGCCATCCGGCGGCACCAGTTGGGATGCGCTTCCACGGTGCCCGGCAGGTTCGGCTGTTCGATGCTTGCCGTGGCATCTTCCAGCGGCAGCAGGGCCAGTACGGACGGTGCGCGCGCGGTGAGTGCCAGCGCATCGCGCTGCAGGTCTCCGCTGTCCACGCCTTCGGCGCGCGCCCGTGCAGCCAGCTGCTGGACCTCGGCCTGGCGTTGTACCGTTTGCCTCTGGTCGGCGGCTTCGTCGTTCCAGCCCAGCCGCCTGCGCCACTGCAGGTCGCGGCTCTGCAGCCAACCCGCCACCGGAGGCAGATCATGGGTGGAGGACATCGCCACGGCCGATTTCCGCCACTGCGCGGTGGGCAGGAAGCCCTGTTCATCGCGGTTGAAGGCGAGCACTTCCATGCCCAGCACGCCGCGCGCGGCGAGCGCATCCCGGATGCCCGGCGGTACCACGCCCAGGTCTTCGCCGATCACCACGCAGCGGTTGCGCCAGGACTCAAGCACCAGCAGGTTGAGCAGGTCATCGAAGGGGTAGCGCAGATAGATGCCCTGCCCGGCACCTGCTCCGCGCGGCAAAACCCACAGCCGCAGCAGGCCCAGGATATGGTCGATGCGGACTCCGCCGCGTTGCGCCATCACTGCACGCAGCAGGGTGATGAACGGCGCGTAGCCCTGGGCGCGCAGCGCGCCGGGCGCATAGCTGGTGATGCCCCACGCCTGGCCATGCGGATTGAATGCATCCGGTGGCGCGCCGAGTTCCAGGCCTTGCAGCACGGCACCCGCGTTGTCCTGCGCCTCGACACCGGCCGGATCGAATCCCACTGCAAGGTCGGCGATCAGGCCGATCGCCATCCCGTCCTGGCGGGCGTCGTGCTGCAGCTGGCGCCAGCTGGCCTGCGCCAGCCACTGGCCAAACGCCTGCAGGGACGCCGGGCTGCGCGACAACGCCGCGGTCTGGGCAGCCCATGAGGCCAACGGCGCACCACCGGCCATCAGTTCGGATTCGATCTGGCGCCACTGTCCGGGACGATGGGTCTGCAGCCAGGCCGGCAACCGGCCGATCCACTGCCACTTGGCAGCGGCCGCCTCGGCCCATTCAATCTGCTCATCGGCTTCGTGGGCGGCAAGCCGCGCATCGAGGTCGGCATCCGCTGCGCGTACCGCCGCGGCGGCTTCGGGAAGCTGCTGCAGGGGGGCGCCGTGCAGGGGTTCAAGCCAGCGCCGGTCGCTCGGCGAATAGGGACTGAAGCCGCTGCGGATCGGCATGCTGGCGTGGATCGGCGAAAGCGCGATCGCCGTGGCTCCGTGCGCGCGCAGGCGCGGGATCCAATCCGCGATGCCGGCGCTGTCACCGATCCCGCCGTCCCCGGTTCCGGGCACGCTGTAGACCTGTGCGGCGACACCCCAGTGACGGCAAGCGGTGCCTGGTCCGGGAAACCAGCTGCGCTGCGGCGCCACCGCCACAGCCTGCAGCCGCGGGCCTTGGGCCCAGTGCCAATAGCCGGGAGTCGGGGGCGCCTGCCACTGCCCTGCCCCTGTCTGCCGCGCTGGTTGCGCTGTGCCGTCTTCTGCAACCCAGTGGGCTTCGCCGCTGCCCGCGCCGGGCACCGACAGCGTGTGCCCGACCACGCAGGTCAGCAGAGGCGGGGCGGCGCCTGCCGCTCCGGCACTGTCTGCCAGCGACCTCAGCACCGCTTCGACCACATCCGGCGCGACCTCCCGCTCGACGCCAGCCACATCGGTCCAACGGACCTGCAGGCCGGCCTCCGCCGCGCGCAGCAGCAGCGCGTGCTCGCTGCTCATCGCGGCACCCAATGCACGCACACGCTGCCGGCGGCGATCTGCCCGGGCGCTGCGTCCTGTTGTTGCCATACCCGTGTCCCGTCGGGAAGTTCGTGCCCCAGCGCAGCTTCGCCGACGTTCAGCGCGATCCACCATTGGCCATCGGGGAGCTGCCAGCCCGCCTGCACGGCACCGGGGCCCAGCACGCGGGCGCCCAGCGGGCGCGCATGCGCAAGCCCGGGCTGCAGATAACGGCGGCGCAACGACAGCAGCGTGGTGAACACGGCGAGATGATCAGCGGCCTGCGCATCGTCGGCCGCCGGCAGGGCGACACGTGAGGCCTCGAAGGTGGAGCGTGCATTGGGATCGGGAATCCGCTGCCGCTGGTCGGCATCGGCGAATGCCGCGAACCCGGCGAACTCGCGCCGACGGCCTTCGCGCACCGCCTCGTCCAGCGGCGGCAGGTAATCGGTGAAGAACAGGAACGGTTGCCTGGCCTGCCACGGTTCACCCATGAACAGCAGCGGCACCATCGGGACCAGCAGGACCAGCGCCAGCGCGGCACGTGCGTGATGGGCGGGCACCAGCGAAACCAGTCGCTCGCCCAGCGCCCGGTTGCCTATCTGATCATGGTTCTGGGCGAAGATCACGAAATGCTGGGGAGGCACGTCGGCGCTCGGCTCGCCGCGCAGTTCGCCCTTGTGGTTGCGCTCGCCCTGCCAGGCGAATCCTTCCGAAAGCGCCCGCGCAAGCAACTGGGGGGCGCGCCCGGCATAGTCGGCGTAGTAGCCTTCCGACTCACCGGTGAGCATCACATGCAGTGCGTTGTGCAGGTCGTCATTCCACTGCCCCTGGTACCCCTGGCGCAGCCACGAGGCCTGGTTGCGCTCGTTCTCAAGTACCAGGTGCACGTGCGGCCGGTCGGCGCAGCCGGCGCGGATGGCCTGCAGCAACTCGCCGAGGAACGCGTTCGGGGTGATTGCCTGCACCGCATCCAGCCGCAGACCGTCAAAGCGATATTCCTGCAGCCACATCAGTGCGTTGTCGACGAAGAAGCGCTTGACCTGGGGCTGGTTGAAGTCGATGGCTTCGCCCCAGGGTGTCGGGGCCTGGTCGTTGAAGAACGCCGATGCGTAGCTGGCGAGCAGGTTTCCCTGCGGACCGAAATGGTTGTAGACCACGTCCAGCAGCACCGCCATGCCGTGCGCGTGGGCGGCGTCGACCAGCCCCTTCAGCTCATCCGGATGCCCATACGCTTCGGCCGGTGCATAGGGGAATACACCGTCATAGCCCCAGTTGCGTCGGCCGGGGAACTGCGCCACCGGCATCAGCTCCAGCGCGGTGATGCCCATCGCCGCCAGCGCAGGCAGCTGTGCCTTCAGGCCGGCGATGCCACCGCTGCACCCCAGGTGGACCTCGTAGATGACCAGTTCCTGCCACGGCCGGCCTTCCCAGCGCGCCTGCCACACATGGCCATCGTCGGGCAGCAGCGCGCTGGCGCCTTCCACGCCATGCGGCTGCCAGCGCGATGCAGGATCAGGCACCTGCGCCTGGCCGTCGATCAGGAACCGGTAAGGTGTCCCGCTGCTGCCGCAGGCCTCCACGCGGAAGCAACCGTCCTCGCCCGGCGACATCGCGTGTACTTCGCCATCCAGCACCAGCGCCACCTCACGTGCGTCGGGCGCCCACAGGCAGAAACGGTAACGGCCGTCCCCAAGGGGCCATGCACCCAGTCGCTCCCTTACCGCTGCCGTCATGCATCCACCTGCAGGTAGAGCGTGGCCAGCGGCGGCAGGGTCAGCTGCAGCGAGTGCGGCTGACCGTGCATCGCCTGCGGCTCGGTTGCCAGCGCGCCGCCGTTGCCGACGTTGCTGCCGGCGTAGAACATGCTGTCGCTGTTGAGGATCTCCCGCCACCGCCCCGCGCGCGGCACGCCGACACGATAGCCATGGCGGGGCAGCGGAGTCAGGTTGCTGACCACCAGCAAGGGCGGTGTCACCCCTCGGGGATCGTGGCGCACGAAGGCGAACACGCTGTTGGCATGGTCATCGCCGATGCTCCATTCAAAGGTGCGCTCATCCTGCTCGTCGCGGTGCAGCGCCGGATGCCGGCGCAGCAGCTGGTTGAGGTCACCGACCAACCTTGCAAGGCCCTGGTTGAGCGGGCGTGCGGCCTGCTCCCAGTCGAGCGCTTGACCGTGGTTCCATTCGTGGCTCTGCCCGAACTCGCCGCCCATGAACAGCAGTTTGCTGCCCGGGTGGGCCCACATCAGCGCGTAATAGGCGCGCAGGTTGGCGAAACGCTGCCAGTCATCGCCCGGCATCCGCGCCAGCAGGGCCCCTTTCCCGTGCACCACCTCATCGTGGGACAGCGGCAGCACGTAGCGTTCCGAGAACGCATACACCAGGCCGAAGGTCATCTCGCTGTGGTGATGCTGGCGGTGCACGGGGTCATGCTGCATGTAGCGCAGCGAATCGTGCATCCAGCCCATGTTCCATTTATGGGTGAATCCCAGCCCCCCCTGCTCCACCGGGGCGGTGACGCCGGGCCAGGCGGTGGATTCTTCGGCGATCACCATCACCTGCGGGAAACGTCCGCGCAGCGTGGCGTTCATCTGTTTCAGGAAGGCCACCGCCTGCAGGTTCTCACGCCCGCCGTGCTCGTTGGGCACCCACTCGCCGTCGTTGCGGCTGTAATCGCGATACAGCATCGAAGCCACCGCGTCCACGCGCAGTCCGTCGATGTGGAAACGCTCGATCCATTCCAGCGCGCTGCCGATCAGGTAGGCCGCCACTTCGTTGCGACCGTAGTTGTAGATCAGGGTGTGCCAGTCCTGGTGGAAGCCTTCCCGGGGGTCGGCGTGCTCATACAGCGCGGTGCCGTCGAAGCGCTCCAAGCCGTGCGCGTCATTGGGGAAATGCGCACTCACCCAATCGACGATGACGCCGATTCCCGCCAGGTGGCAGCGCTCCACGAAGCGCGCGAAATCATCCGGCGTGCCGTGGCGCGCGGTCGGGGCATAGATGCCGAGTGGCTGGTAGCCCCACGAACCGCCGAACGGATGTTCACTCACCGGCAACAGTTCGATGTGGGTGAAGCCAAGTGCCTGGACGTGCGGAATCAGCCGGTCGCCCAGCGCGTTCCAGTCCAGCTCGTGGCCTTCGCCGTCGCGCTGCCAGGAGCCGGCATGTACCTCATAGATCGACAACGGCGCGTGCGAACAGGCACTGCGTTGCTGCATCCACTGGCTGTCCTGCCACTCGCGCTGCGGCGCGGGGGCGACCCGCGAGGCGGTGGCCGGGGGCAGCTCGGCCCAACGCGCCATGGGGTCGGCCTTGTCGGCGAGCACCACCCCATCTGCCCCGGTAATGCGGAACTTGTAGCGCGCACCGGCGGCGATATCGGGCAGGAACAGTTCCCAGACGCCCGCATCGTGACGCAGGCGCATGGGATGGCGACGGCCGTCCCAGCTGTTGAACTCGCCCACCACCGCGACCCGCCGCGCGTTCGGCGCCCAGACCGCGAACCGCACCCCGTCCACGCCGTCGACCTGCATGGGAACCGCTCCGAGCGCGCGCATGGCTTCGCCGTCACCCGCGCGCACACCATCCAGCACGTCATCCGGCAGCACGGGCCAGAACCCGTAAGGGTCGTCCAGCCGCTGCTCGCCGTCAGGCCAGGTAATGCGCAGGCTCGCCCGGCCAGGACCGGCGACGGCAAGCTGGAACAGGCCATCGCAGGTTGCTGCCGCGGCCATGGCCCGCTCCGTGGGCTCGCCGGGCAGCCGCGCATGGACGGCCAGCGCACCCGGCAGCAGCGTTCTCAGCAGGTATCCGCCGTTGCCGTCGCCGTGCACGCCCAGCCAGGCGAAGGGATCGGCTGGTTCACCCCGCGACAGCGCCTGCAGCGCGCCCGGAAGCGTTTCTGTCACCGTCGTCTGGACAGGGTCCTGTGCAATGGCCGAGTCCCGCACGCGCTCACCCTCCATCATGCAGCCACCCGTGCCTGCCGGTACAGGTCGAGGTATTGCCGCCCGGCGATATCCCAGCCACTGGGCCGCAGCATCGCTGCGCGCTGCATCGAACGCAGCAGGCTGGGCATGCGGAAGGTGCGCAGTGCACGCTCGACGCAGCGGCGCATGACGTTGGCGGTGGGCTCGTGGAACAGGAACCCGGTCACCCCGTCGTCCACGGTATCCACCAGTCCGCCGGTGGCGTGGGCGATGGGCAGGCAGCCAAAACGCTGCGCATACATCTGGCTGAGTCCACACGGCTCGAACCGCGAGGGCATCAACAGGAAATCCGCACCGGCGAACATCTGCCGCGCCAGTTGTTCGTCAAAACCGATCCAGGCACCGACCTGCCCCGGGAAGCGCCGCGCAAGGGCGCGCACCTGCTCTTCAACCTGCGGCTCGCCGCCGCCGATGACCACCAGCTGGCCACCGGCGGCGATGATCTGCGGGGCGACATCGCAGGTGATGTCCAGTCCCTTCTGGTGCACCAGACGGCTGACCACCGCGAACAATGGACCATCACTGTCGCGCAGACCGAACGCCTGCCGCACGCTCGCTGCATTGGCAGCGCGACCTGCACACTGCTGCACGCTGAAGTGCGCGCTCAAGTGCGCATCCGAACGCGGATCCCAGCTTGCATCGATGCCGTTGACGATGCCGCTCAGGTGCCCGCGCGCGGCGCGCCGCGCCAACAGTGCGTCCAGCCCGCAGCCATCGGCCGGCGCGGTGATCTGCTCGGCGTAGTGCAGGCTCACCGTGTTCAAGCGCGTGGCATTGACGATGCCGGCCTGCAGGAAGGACATGTGTCCGAAGAAATGCATTTCCTCCAGGTGTTCGGCCGGGATGCCCAGCGCCTCTGCAAGCGCATACGGGAACAGTCCCTGGTAGGCCAGGTTGTGGATGGTCAACAAAATGGCCACTTCGGTGCCGTCCCAGCGCACGTAGGCAGCGGCCAGCGCGGTGGGCCAATCGTTGAGGTGCAGCAGCCCCGGGGCCCAGTCCATCCCGGTGCGGCCGGCGGCGATTTCCGCCGCTGCGTGCGAGAGGGTCGCGAAGCGGATCGCGTTGTCCTTCCATTCCTTGCCTGCGGCGTCCACGTAGGGCGACCCTTCGCGATCGAACAACGGGCCGTTCAACAGGACATAGATCGGCAACCCGTCGGTCTGCAGTGCACGCCCGATGCGGCAGGCAGGCAGGTGACCCCGCGGCGCCACGCTGCCGACCACTTCGATCGAACGCAGGCGTGAGAGGACTTCCGGGTAGCCCGGAATCAATACCCTGACATCACAGGCGCTGCGCAGTGCGCGCGGCAACGAGGCGGCGACATCGCCCAGGCCGCCGGCCTTGATGAAATCCGCCATCTCCGACACCACGAAAAGCACCGGCTCGCCGCGGTCTACCGAGGTCAGGGTGGGAACGAACCTACCGCGCACATCGCGCCGGCGCAGGCGCTGGCTCGCCTTGCGCGCGACAGGTGACGGCGACGGACGACTGAATGGGGCAATGGTGTTCATCAGGTAGCTCGAAGGGCGTGCAGAATGGCGTGCCCAGCCGCCAGGAAGCAGCGGGGCCTAAAGGGAAAGTCGGCGCGGGCGTGGGGGACGCTGGCGAAGCTCTTGCAGTGAATCTATACCTGCGATCAATCAAACCTTCGTGAAATCGCTGCGTTGTCTTTGTGACATCGCGTGATGTGCGACGAACATCGCCGCATGAGCCGATCATCTGAACAGCTTCAGCGGCTGGTATCGCCACGTACCGCTTACCGATAGCGCCGCAGTGCGCGGCGACGCATCCGCGCACGGATTGGCTGAAGATTTCAGATTCGCGCGTCGTGGGCAGCGCGTCGGGCGCCGTGTGCGCGCCGATTTCCGCGACCCTCGCGACCCTGCACGCTAGCGGACCGGCAGCTCAGCGCGACGGCGATGAAGCGCGTTCGCCGGCCGCTGCCGGACCGCCGTCAAGCAGATGCAGGACCTGCTCACCGAACACGGCCACATCCTCTGGATCATGGCTAATCAGCAACAACGGCATGCCGGCCTGCTCGAGCACGGCCTGCAGCTCGATGCGCAGGTGCGCACGCAGATCGTGGTCCAATGCAGCGAAGGGTTCATCCAGCAACAGCGCACGGGGACGCGTCACCAGCGCCCTGGCAAGCGCGACGCGCTGCCGTTGCCCGCCTGAAATCTGCGACGGCAGCAGTTCACCAAGACGGTCGATGCGCAGCACGCGCAGCCAGTGCTCGACCTCGGCATGGCGGCTGCCGCGCCGCGCGTTCCACCATCCGCGCTGCACCCCGAAGGCCACGTTCTGGCGCACGGTGAGGTGCGGGAACAGCGCGTAATCCTGGAAGACGTAGCCCAGCCGGCGAGCGCGTGCGGGCACGCAGATCCCCGCTTCGGCGTCGAACAGCACCTGGCCGTCGAGCACGATGCGACCAGCATCAGGCCTGAGCAACCCGGCGATTGCTTTCAGGGTGAGGCTCTTGCCCGCCCCGGAGGGACCGAACAGCACCACGCGACGCTGCGTGCACTGCAGGTGCACCTGCAGCCGGAAATGTTCGCCCGAGGCATGCAGGTGGCGCTGGATGTCCGCGTCAAGCCACATCGCGGGCCTCCCTGCGTCGTCCACCGACCAGCCGGGCCGCGACCAGCAGCACCACGATGCACACCGCCGAGGTGAGCAGCACCAGCGCATTGGCGCGCCCATCCTGGCCGGCCTGCACCGCTTCGTAGATGGCGATGGACAAGGTCTGCGTGCGCCCGGGAATGCTGCCGGCCACCATCAGCGTGGCGCCGAATTCCCCCATCGCGCGGGCGAACGCCAGCAACAGGCCCGCCAGGATGCCGCGCCAGGCCAGCGGCAGCGTAATGCGGAAGAACACCGCCGCTTCGCTGGCACCCAGCGTGCGCGCCGCCTGCTCCAGTTGCCCGTCCACGCCTTCGAAGGCCGCGCGCGCCGGCTTGAACACCAGCGGCAGGGCCGCGATCGCAGCGGCGATCACGGCCGCCTGCCAAGTGAAGACCAGGTTGATGCCGAAGCTGGACTGCAGCCACCCCCCGAGCGGACCATTGCGGCCAATCAGCACCAGCAGGTAATAGCCCAGCACGGTCGGCGGCAGCACCATCGGCAGGGTCAGCAGTGTGTCCAGCAGTTCGCGCCCGGGGAAGCGGCGGCGCGCCAGCAACCAACCCAGCGCCACACCCAGCACGAGGTTGATCGCGGTGGCCCATCCGGCCACTTTCAGGGACAACCCGAGTGCGCTCCAGTCCAGGTCCATCGATCAGGGCGAGCTGAAGCCATGCCGGCGCAGGATCGCCTGGCCCGCTGCCGACTGCACGAAGGCGACGAAGCGCTGCGCTTCGTTCGCCCTCCTGCTGTGCGAGGCCACCGCCAGTGGATAGGTAATGCCAGCGCTTATCGGGACCTGGAACGCACGTTTGACACGGCCTGGCATCGCCTGCGCGTCGGTGGCATAGACAAAACCCGCGTCCACCTCACCGCGCGCCACGTAATCCAATGACTGGCGCACGTTCTGGGTGGTGATCGCCTTGCGCTGCACGCCCGTCCACAGTGCGGCGGACTGCAGCGCGGCGCGTGCATAACGCCCCACCGGCACGCTGTCCGGGTTACCGATGGCTACCCGCGTGACGTCCGGTTGCGCAAGTGACCGCAACGAGGTCAGGGGCAGGCGGCTGTCCGGCGGCACGATCACCCACAGGGCGTTGCGCGCGAATACCCGGCGCGTGGCCGGGTCCACGTGGCCGCCCTTCACCGCCTGGTCCATGGTCGCTTCATCGGCCGATGCCAGCACGTCCACCGGGGCACCGCGCGCGATCTGCTGCAGCAGCACGCCGGAGGCGGCGAAGTTCAGGTCGACCCGGGTGCCCGGATGGGTCTTCTGGTAGGCGGTTGCGATCTCGCGGAAGCTCTCGGTCAGGCTCGAGGCCGCCGACACGGTCAGGTCCGCCGCACTCGCCAGGGGCGCAGCGGCGAGCAGCAGCAACGCGGTGATCCAGGCTTTCATCTGGCAGGTCTCTTTCATGCTGCGGGGGGCGGCGAGGCGGGGCCGGCACCCTCGGCGAGGTGGCACAGCGAACAGCCTTCGCTCCAGACACTGTCGCCGTCCTGGTAGTGCTCCTGTTTCCAGATCGGACTGCGGTGCTTGACCGCTTCGATCAGCGCGCGGCAGGCCTTGAAAGCCTCGTCGCGGTGCGGTGTTCCGGCGGCCACCACCACCGCCGTATCGCCGACCCCCAGGCGGCCCTTGGCATGTGCCACGTAGAGTTTCACCCGCGGCCCGAACTGCCCGCGGACCTCACCGACCAGTCGTTCGAACTCAGCCATCACCAGCGGCTCGAACAGATCGTAGGTGATGCCCAGTACGGCGCGTCCCTGGTTGAGGTCGCGCACCTTGCCGATGAACACATCGATGCCGCCGAAGCCGGGATCGGACACGAAGGCGATCGCCTCGGCCGCGTCGATGGCCGCGCCGGCGCGGTCGACGATCATCCACTGGTCCTGCTCTGCCATGCTCATCCTCCGCTCACCGGTGGCAGGATCGCCACGCGCCCGTCATCGGGCAGCGCGTCATCATCGCGCAGGACGCGCTGCTGGTCGGAGAACGCCGAATACTCCAGCAATCCAGCGCGGAACGCGGGCCAGCGCACCGGCAGCAGCGCTTGCAGCGCCGCGCGCAGATCCGCCACCCGCCCCCCGGCCACATCCACGGCGATTTCGCGCGTGGGTTCCAGTTCGGAAAACGCGCCGAACAACTGCACCCTCACCTGCCTCATGCCTGCTCCTTTCCATTCAACTGCAGGGGCGTCGCGTGGCCCCAACCCAGCACCTGCACCCGGCTTCCCGCCGGGGCACGGTCACCTGTTCCGTCCAGTACCGCCCACGCATTGGCCCGCAATGAAGACTTCAGCCGGAACGACTCCTGCCCGGCCAACACGCGCACCCCCAGCTGACCACTGGCATCGATCTCAACCCGCGCACGCGCATGGAAGCGCAGGCCTTCCGGTTTGTCCGCAGCGGCCAGCAGCGGCAACTGCAAGGGAACCTCCGCGGGCAGGCCGAGCATGCCGCGCAGCAGCGGCTCCACGAAGAAGCGCTGACCGACTGCGGTCGATACCGGATTGCCCGGCAGGCCGAAGTACAACGCGCCGCAGGGCAGTCGCGCGAACAATACCGGCTTGCCCGGGCGGATCGCCACCTTGTGGAACAGGATGTGCGCCCCGCGCGCCTGCAACGCGGCAGGAACGAAGTCGTAGCGGCCGGCAGACACCGCGCCGGTACTCACCAGCACCTGTGCGCCAGCCGCGAGCGCCCGGTCCAGCGCCGCATCAAAGGCGGCCACCTCGTCACCCACCAGCGCATCGGCAACCACCTGTGCACCGGCCGACTGCAGCCGGGCGATCAGCGCGGGCCGGCTGCTGTCACGGATCTGTCCGGACTGCAGTGCCTGGCCGGCCTGGCTGACCAGCTCCTTGCCGGTGGTGATGACGGCCGCGCGCGGACGCGCCCTGACCCTCACCTGCGCGGCGCCGATGGCATGCAGCAGGCTCAGCGCATTGAGGTCCAGGCACTCACCTTCTGCCAGCACCTGTTCGCCGGACTGCACATCCTGGCCGCGCAGGCGCACGAACTGTAAAGGCGCTACGTCGGCGCGCAGGCGCACCCGCAGCGGGCGTCCGCCTTCGCTGCGCAGGATCTCCACCTGCTCCACCGGCACCACGCTGTCCAGGCCATCCGGAAGACGTGCACCGGTCATTATTTCCCATGCCCCGTTGCCCGCCACGCTTGCCGCATCCCCGGCGGCCTGCCAACCGAACACATCGAATTCACTGCCCGCCGTGGCCATGGATCCGTCCAGGCGCAGCGCGAAGCCGTCCATCGCGGAATTGTCGAACGGAGGAACGCACTGCGGGCTGTAAACGGCCGCGGATAGCGTGCGGCCGCACGCCTGGTCCAGCGCGACCGGCTCGTCCGGCAACAACGGTGCCGCCTCCAGCACGATGCGCAGCGCCTCGGCATAGGCGATCACGCGTGCCCCCTGCCCGTCACCATCGCCAGGGCATGGCCCAGCAACGGCGCCAGCATCTCCAGGCATTGCGCGGCGGCGCGCGGGCTGCCCGGCAGGGCGAACACCAGCATGCCGCCCAGCTGCACCGCCTCGGCCCGACTGAGCCAGCCCATCGGCGTGTGCTGGGCACTGAGCGCGCGCAGCATCTGCGCCAGCCCCTCGACCCGCCGGCCGCCCAGCGACTGCAGCGCTTCAGGGGTCAGGTCACGCGGCCCCAGGCCGGTGCCGCCGGTGCACAGGCACAGCTGCACGCCCTCGGCCGCCAGCGCGCGCAGGCGCAAGGCAAGCGGCTCGATGCCATCAGCCAGCACCTCGGCAAACGCGACCTCCGCGCCCAACGCCTGCAGGCCCTGCACCAGCACCGGCCCGGAACGGTCCTCATAGCGGCCATCGCTGGCACGATCACTCAGCGTCAGCACCGCGCTGCGTGCGCCCTGCAGCTGCAGCGGCGGACGCGGGGCGAAGCGTTCGGTTTCCTGCGCATCCATGCCCTGTGGATGGACCCATACCCCGCGCTTGCCCCCTTCCTTGAACAGCAGCCGCACGCCACTGATCTCCAGCGCCGGTTCCACTGGTTTGGTCAGGTCGTACAGGGTCAGCAGCGCGGCGTTGACCCCCGCCAGCGCTTCCATCTCCACACCGGTACGGGCCTCGCTGGCGCACTCGCACCACACGCGGATGGCGTGTCGTCCGGGCACCGGCGCACAGTGCACGCGCACCAGTTCCAGCGGCAGCGGATGGCACAGCGGCATCAGCGCGGAGGCCATCTTGGCGCCCTGCAGCCCGGCGATTTCAGCCATCACCAGCGCATCGCCCTTGGGCAGGCGGCGCTCGAGGATCATCGGATACGCCAGCGGGCCGGCCAGCAGCTCGCCGACCGCCACCGCGCGGCGTCGGGTGATCCGTTTGTCACGCACATCGGCCATGTGGAAGGCCGCGCTCATCTCACCACTCATGCTGTGTTTCATCCTCCAATGGAGGCCAGGTGCGGGATCAACCCGGTCTGGCCCTGGTGCAAGCCGTGGCCGGCCGCCTTCAACCCGAGTTGGGTCGTGATGCGGGCCAGCAGGGCGTCGAAGTCGTCGTCGGACTGCAGCAGCGGGCGCAGCGGCACGCCGAATTCACCGAACAGGCACAGCCGCAGGTCACCACGCGCGGTCACCCGCAGGCGGTTGCAGCTGCTGCAGAAATCACGGGCGTACGGCGCGATGATGCCGACCGTGCCACGGTGCCCCGGATGGCCGAACTCACGCGCCGGCCCGGCATCGGGATAACGCGGACGCTCGCTCCAGCCGGCCTCCAGCAATTGGGTGATGACCTCGTCCGCGCGCCGGTGGTGCTGCAGGAAGTAGGCCTCGTTGTCGCCGGTGCGCATCAGTTCGATGAAGCGCACGCTGACCGGTCGCTCGCGCAGGAAGTCCATCCACTGCGGCAGCTCGTCATCATTGACGCCGCGCAGCAGCACCGCATTGAGTTTCACCGATGGAATATCCAAGGCCTGCGCCATCTGCAGGCCCTGCAGGATTTCCGGCTGCCGGTCGTGGCCGGTCAGGGCATGGAAACGATCGCGCCGCAGGCTGTCCATGCTGACGTTGAGCGCGGTCAGCCCGGCACGATGCCAGCCGGGCAACCGACGGGGCAGCAGCGTGCCATTGGTGGTGATGGCCACCTTGCGGATGCCCGGCACGGCGGCAACCACTTCGATGATCTGCTCCAGGTCCTTGCGCAGGCTGGGCTCGCCACCGGTCAGGCGGATCTTGTGCATGCCCAGTGCCGCGAAGCCACGCACCAGCCGCTGGATTTCCGCCACGCCAAGAAACCCCGGGCCGGCTTGGCCGTGATAGCCATCGGGCAGGCAGTAACTGCAGCTGAAGTTGCAGGCTTCGGTGAGCGACAGTCGCAGGTAGGGGAAACGACGGCCGAAGCTGTCCCCGAGCGCAGTGGCGCTCCCATCGACCATCGCGCCGCTCCGTCCTACCGCCATGCCTTGACCATCCTTCCGGTTTCCTTCGCCATCATGCTCTGCAGCGTACCGGTCGTGCCGTCGCGATGGGATGACTTTCGCGCGTGTCACGCGGCGGCGCCACCACGTTGCCCGGGCAGCGGAGGCGCTGCAGGCCAGTGAATACGTATGCACGCCGATGCACGATCTTGCACGAACGTGCATGCACTCGATAGCATGGCGATCCGCCCAGACCGCGTGCCCGCCCATGCCCTGCCCGTTGCGTACGGCACCACTCCAATGAACAGTGCCGACACCCTGCCCGGCGAGCGCCAGCAGGCCATCCTGCAGTTGCTGCGCGAACACGGCCGTGTCCTGGCCACGCCGTTGGCACTGCAGTTCGGCGTGTCGGAGGATTCCATCCGCCGCGACCTGCGCGACCTCGCCCAGCGCGGTCTTTGCCGGCGCGTGCACGGCGGCGCGTTGCCACTCACTCCGACCTTCCCGCCGCTGGCCGAGCGCCAGCAGCAGGACCTGCCGCGCAAGCAGGCACTCGCCGAGCTGGCGGCCGGCCTGGTCCGCCACGGTGAGCTCATCGCGCTGGATGCCGGATCGACCAACAGCGCCATCGCCGCGATGTTGCCGCGTCATCTGCAACTGCGGGTGGTCACCAACGCACCGGACATCGCCCTGCTGTTGATGGCGCGCGAGGGCATCGAGGTCAGCCTGATCGGCGGCCGCCTGGACCGGCGTTCCGGCGGGGTGCTCGGCAGCCAGGCGATGGAATGCCTCGCCGGCCTGCACGTGGATGTCTGCTTCGCCGGCACCTGCGCGATCGACAGCGAGGGCACCGCCTGGGCCGTGGACGGCGAGGAAGCCGCGTTCAAGCGGGCGCTGGTGCGCTGCGCCGACCGGGTGGTCGTGGTAGCCGGCAATGAAAAGCTCGGCGCCATCGCCAGCCATCGGATCGCCTCGCGCGAGCAGGTTGACGTGCTGCTGCTTGAAGCCGATGCGCCCGCCGCGCTGGTCGATGCGCTGCGCCTGCAGGGGCTGGACGTGATCGTCAGCGCCGCTCCTTCCATCTGACTCCCCTACCGAGCCTACCGATGTCTGCAGCCTCCTTCCCCGTTGGCGCGCGGCAGCAACATGCCACGCGTGCCGTGTTCTTCCTGCCCGGCTTCGCCATCGCGGCCTGGGCCCCGCTGGTTCCCTTCGCCAAGGCACGCACCGGCCTGGATGAAGGCGGCCTCGGCCTGACCCTGCTCTGCCTGGGCGCCGGCTCGCTGCTGGCGATGCCGGTGGCCGGCGCCCTGGCGGCCCGCGTCGGCTGCCGCGCGGTGATGCTGGTGACCCTGCTGATGGCCGGCCTGACCCTGCCGCTGCTTGCCATCGCACCGTCGGCGATCAGCCTGGCGCTGGCCCTGTTCGTGTTCGGGGCAGGTATCGGCGCCTGCGACTGCGTCATGAACCTGCAGGCGGTGATGGTCGAGCGCGATGCCCGGCGCCCGATGATGTCCGGATTCCACGCCTTCTACAGCATCGGCGGGGCAGTCGGCGCGGCGGCGATGACCGGCCTGCTCGCGCTCGGCGTGGCGCCATGGCTCGGCGCCTGCCTGCTGGTGGCGGCGATGGCCACGGTGGTGCTGGTGGCCGCGCCGCACTGGCGCGAAGAGCGCGCCGCCGGTGATGCGCCGATGTTCGCCATTCCACGCGGGATCGTACTGCTGATCGGCCTGTTGTGCTTCGTCGCCTTCCTCGGCGAGGGCGTGATGCTGGACTGGAGCGCAGTGTTCCTCAACCAGGTGCAGGACGTGCCGACAGGCCGCGCGGGACTGGGCTTCCTGGTGTTCTCCGTTGCGATGACCGTCACCCGCCTGTTCGGTGATCGCGCTGTGGCGTGGCTGGGCGCGCAGCGTGCGGTGCTGATCGGCGGCGCGGTGGCGGCCGCTGGCCTGCTGTTGGCCACCTTCGCCAGCGCGCTGCCGGTTGCACTGATCGGTTATGCGCTGGTCGGCCTGGGCTGCGCCAACATCGTGCCGGTGCTGTTCACCCTGGCCGGCAACCAGAAGGCGATGCCGGAAAGCCTGGCGATTCCGGCGGTCACCACGCTCGGCTACGCCGGGGTGCTGGCGGGCCCGGCGCTGGTCGGCTTCGTTGCCCAGCTGAGCAGCCTGGTGACCGCCTTCGTGCTGGCGGCCATCGCCCTGCTGCTGGTCGGTATTTCGGCGCGCGCGGTGCGCTGAGCGGCGGCGTCTCAGCGCTGGACCGACAACAAGCCGCGGCGGCGGAACCACCATTCCAGCGGCAGGGTGACCAGCGGCGGCACCGCCGCCAACAGCGCCAGCAGGGTCGCCCACCACGGCCAACGCAGGCGCAGTGCAGCCACCACGGTCACCGCCACGTAGGCCATGAATACCACCCCATGCAGGCGGCCGAACAGCCAGACCACCGATTCGGTGGTCTGCGGGCCGTATTTCAGCCACATGCCCAGCAGCAGGCCTGCCCAGGTCAGGGCTTCGAAGAAAGCAGTCCACGCAAACACGCGGCCCATCGGACTGATCGGGCGAAGAGAGGTCAAGCAGAACTCCGGTGGTGGGGCCAAAGATACGGATGATACGCATCCGCAGTGGTTAGCGGGTACGTGCATTCCTGGTGCACTCGCGCTTGCAGGCCCCTCGGTCCGGTGATAACGTCGTAATTACTCCGTAATTACCAAGGTCAGTGGCATGACCCGTGTCTGGAACACCCTTGAGCAACAGCGCCAACAGCGGCTGCAGCGGGCCGCCGAGGCCGGACTGCAGCGCGAGGTGCCGCATACCCGCGTGATCGACCTGTTCGAGGCGGTCGTCGAACCGGGCGACCGGGTCTGCCTGGAAGGCAACAACCAGAAGCAGGCTGACTTCCTTGCCGAGTCGCTGGCCCAGGTCAATCCAGAACGGGTGCGCGACCTGCACATGGTGCAGTCGGTGTTGTCGCTGCCTTCGCATCTGGACGTATTCGAGCGTGGCATCGCCAAGCGCCTGGACTTCTCGTTCTCTGGACCGCAGGGCGCGCGGCTGGCCGGGCTGGTGGCCGAAGGCCGCATCGACATCGGCGCCATCCACACCTACCTGGAGCTGTTCGGCCGCTATTTCATCGACCTCACCCCGAAGATCGCACTGGTGGCCGCGCAGGCCGCCGACCGCCACGGCAACCTCTACACCGGTCCCAATACCGAGGACACCCCGGTGATCGTGGAGGCCACCGCGTTCGGTGGCGGCATCGTCATCGCCCAGGTCAACGAGATCGTCGACACGCTTCCCCGCGTCGACATCCCGGCCGACTGGGTCGACTTCGTGACCCTGGCGCCGCGTCCCAACTACATCGAACCGCTGTTCACCCGTGATCCGGCGCAGATCTCCGAGATCCAGGTGCTGATGGCGATGATGGCGATCAAGGGCATCTACGCCGAATACGGCGTGCAGCGCCTCAACCACGGCATAGGTTTCGATACCGCGGCCATTGAACTGCTGCTGCCCACCTATGCGGAGTCGCTGGGGCTGAAAGGCAAGATCGGCAGCCACTGGGCGCTCAACCCGCATCCGGCGCTGATCCCGGCGATCGAATCCGGCTTCGTCAAATCCGTGCATTCCTTCGGGTCCGAGCTGGGCATGGAGAAGTACATCCAGGCCCGCCCGGATGTGTTCTTCACCGGCGCCGACGGCAGCATGCGCTCCAACCGCGCGTTCTCGCAGACCGCCGGGTTGTATGCCTGCGACATGTTCATCGGCTCTACGCTGCAGATCGACCTGCAGGGCAACAGTTCGACCGCGACCCGCGACCGCATCGCCGGTTTCGGCGGCGCGCCGAACATGGGCTCCGACGCCCGCGGCCGCCGCCACGCCAGTCCGGCCTGGCTGAAGGCCGGCCAGCAGGCCGCCCTGCCCGGCCAGATGCCGCGCGGACGAAAGCTGGTGGTACAGATGGTGGAAACCTTCCGCGAACACATGGCGCCGGCGTTCGTCGACCGTCTCGATGCCTGGGAACTGGCCGAGCGCGCGAACATGCCGCTGCCGCCGGTGATGATCTACGGCGACGATGTCACCCACATCCTCACCGAAGAGGGCATCGCCAACCTGCTGCTGTGCCGTACGCCGGAAGAGCGCGAACAGGCGATCCGCGGGGTCGCCGGCTACACCGCCGTCGGCATGGCGCGCGACAAGGCGATGGTGGAGAACCTGCGCGACCGCGGCGTGATCCGCCGCGCCGAAGACCTTGGCGTGCGCAGCCGCGATGCCAGCCGCGACCTGTTGGCCGCGCGCTCGGTGAAGGACCTGGTGCACTGGTCCGGCGGCCTGTACGACCCGCCCAAACGTTTCCGCAACTGGTAAGGGACACTCTCCATGGAAACCCTTCGTTATCGTTTTCCCGGCACCCAGGAACTTGGCAGCGCCGAGCTGCATGCGCTGGTCGGCGTGGTCGCCTCCGGCAACCTGGAAGTGCTGGTCGAGCCGGCCCCACTGGATGGCGCGATGGAGATCGAAGTGATCACCTCCGCGCGCGGGTTCGGCGATGTCTGGCAGGCGGTGCTGGCCGATTTCGCCGCCCGCCACCCGCTGCGCGATGTCCGCCTGTCACTGAATGATGCCGGCGCCACCCCGGCGGTGGTCAGCCTACGACTGCAGCAGGCGCTGGAAACCCTTGCCGAACGCGGGAGTGAGGCATGAACCAGCGCAGCTACTACGAAGCCGATGCGCGCGAGCGCATCGAGGGCCTGCTGGATGCCGGCAGCTTCAGCGAATTCTTCGGGCCGCGCCGCCGCACCATCAGCCCGCACCTGGCGCAGCTGGACGTGCCCGGCGCGTTCGACGATGGCATCGTGGTCGGTGCCGGGCGCCTGCAGGGGCGCGAGGTGCTGGTCGCTGCACAGCAAGGCGCCTTCATGGGCGGCGGTGTGGGCGAGGTGCATGGCGCCAAGCTGACCGGCCTGCTGGAACGCGCCCGCGAGCAGCGCCCGGACGCGGTGTTGTTGCTGCTGGACAGCGGCGGGGTGCGCCTGCATGAGGCCAATGCCGGGCTGATCGCCATCTCCGAAATCATGCGCGCGGTCCTTGCCGCACGCGCCGAGGGTGTTCCGGTCATCGCGCTGGTGGGCAGCGGCAATGGTGCATTCGGTGGCATGGGCATCGTCGCCCGCTGCTGCTCGGCCGTGCTGATGTCCGAAGAAGGCCGTCTGTCGCTGTCAGGCCCGGAGGTGATTGAAACCGTCCGCGGCGTGGAAGAGTTCGACTCGCGCGATCGCGCGCTGGTGTGGCGGGTGACCGGTGGCAAGCACCGCTACCTGACAGGCGAGGCATCCGCGCTGGTGGCCGACCACATGCAGGCCTTCGCCGATGCCGCGGTCGCCGCGATTGCCGCGTGCGACCCGGACCAGGATCCGCTGGCCGCGCTCGAACAGGCGCAGCAGCAGCTGGAAGCGCGGATCGCCGCTTACGGCGACTGCCGTGACGCGCTGGAGATATGGGCCCGCCAGGGCATCGCCGATCCCGACCGGCTGCCGCTGCTGGATACGGCCGCCTTCCTCGACGCGGTTGCCGCGCGGAGCGTCCCATGAACCTTGACCAGTTGCTGCCGGCGCTGTTCCCCGCCGGCCATCGCATCGAACGCAACGACGACGTGCTGACCGGGACGGCAACCACCGCCGCCGGCGAGGTGACGGTGATCGGCACCGCCAACAAGCTGGAGGTCGGCGTGGACCATGCGCTGGCACTGTCGGCCTGCGTGCTGGCCAGTACCCGCGGCCATCCCACACGACCGATCGTGATGCTGGTCGATACCGCCGGCCAGCGGCTGGCGCGGCGCGATGAACTGTTGGGCATCAACGGTTGCTTCGCCCACCTGGCGCGCAGCCTGGAGCTGGCGCGCCGGCGCGGCGCCGCTTTGGTCAGCCTGGTCTACGGTGAATCGGTCAGCGGCGGTTTCCTGTCCTTCGGCCTGATGGCCGACCGCATCTTCGCCCTGCCCGAGGCACAGGTACGGGTGATGGACCTGCGCGCGATGGCGCGTGTCACCAAGCAACCGCTGGAAAAGCTGCAGGCACTGAGCCTGAGCTCGCCGGTGTTCGCACCCGGCGTGGACAACTACGTAAGCATGGGCGCGGTGGAGGCGGTCTGGCAGGGTGACCTGGCCGCCGCGCTGGCTGCCGCGCTGAGCGAACCGCAACGGCTCGACCTGCGCCGAGAGCGCGGGCTGGAACGTGGCGGTCGCTTGCTGGCGCACGACGTCGCCCGCGCCGTGGCCGCAGGCGAGGCCTGAAAAATGCATCGCCACGACCTGGTCTGGATCGACCCGCAGGCGAGGTGGACCACGCTGAGTCCGCAGGCCGAACCGCGCCTGCGCGCGTGGATGCAGGCGCGCCTGCCGCTGGTGGTGGCGCGGCGTGACCCCGCCGCCGACGGCGTGCAGCTGCGGCTGGGCGTGCCGTTGCCGCTGGATGAGGGGCGGCAACGGTTGTCGCTGCGGATCAAGCGCGAGGCGGTCATCCGTCACGTGGCCCCGCCACGGTTGACCGAGGTCATCGATGCGCTGTCGGCGCCGTGGCGCCCGGCCCTGCAGGCGCTGCAAGACCACTGCGCGGCCCAGGCACTGTTTCCACGCGTGTTTGGCAGCCACGCCTGGCAGGCGATCACCGGTCTGGATTATCTGCATGCCGGCTCCGACCTGGACCTGCTCTGGCGGGTCGACGGACCCCGCCAGGCATCGCAGGTCTGCCGCCTGCTGCAGGACTGGGAAGCGCTGCACGGGCTGCGTGCCGATGGCGAACTGGTGTTCGATGCGGCGCAGGCCGTGAACTGGCGCGAGTACGCCGGCGAAGCCGCGCAGGTGCTGGTCAAGGGCGATGCCGCCTGCTGGCTGGCAGCGCGTTCACGCCTTGCCGGCGCGGAGCTGCCCGCATGAGTGCGCTGGCCCGCCCGCTTTCCACGGCCGTGCCGCGCGCGCGTCCGCTCGGTCGCCTTGCGATCGTCGCGCTGCACGCCGAACTGGCCTGCAGCCCGAAGCCCGGACTGGTCACTCCCTTCAGCCGTGGCAGCCACCAGGACATGGATGCCGGCACCTTCCTGCGCAGCCTGTTCGCGCTGCGCGGTTACTTCACGGCGATCGCCGCACAGGCCGCCGCCAGCGCCGATTTCGCGCCGCTGCGCCAGCTCGGCATCCAGGCCGAGCGCGGCATGCTGGCCGCCACCGGCAACGTCAATACGCATCGCGGCGCGATCTTCAGCCTCGGCCTGCTGGTGGCTTCGGCGGCGCGGCTGAACGCTGAAGGCTGCCCTGCCCCTTCCGCCGATGCGGTGTGCGACGGCGTGCGCCGGTGGCGCCACGCCCTGCTGCAGGCGCCGCTGGATGCCGGCAGCCCCGGCCAGCGTGCGCGTGCCCGCCATGCCGTCCCGGGGGTGCGCGAACAGGCGGCCGCGGGCTTCCCGCTGCTGCACGGGGTGGCGGTACCGGTGCTGCGCGCCGCGCTGGCCGATGGGCTGGCGCGCGATGCCGCCCTGCTGCAGACGTTGATGCAGCTGGTCGCGGTCACCGATGACCTCAACCTGCTGCATCGTGGCGGCGCCGAAGGCCTGGCGTTCGCACAGGCACAGGCACGCGGCTTCCTTGACGCCGGCGGCGTGCGCGCAAGCGATGCCCCCGCGCACATGGCACGCATCTGCCACGCTTTCGAAGAGCGGCGACTCAGCCCGGGCGGCAGCGCCGACCTGCTGGCCTGCGCGCTTTTCCTGCTGCAGCAGGAGGCCGCATGAGCCTGGCCATCCTGTGCCCCGGACAGGGCGGCCAGCATCCGGACATGTTCCGCCGCGTGCAGGCAGACCCTGATGCCTGCGCCTTGCTGGCGGCGGCGGCTGTGCTGCTCGGCGATGCGCCCACCGCTGCCGCCAACCGCCCCATACGTTTCGACAACGCCATTGCACAACCGCTGGTCTGCGCCGGCGCACTCAGCCATTGGCTGGCGCTGAAAGCACGCTTGCCGGTGCCCACGGTGGTTGCCGGCTACAGCGCCGGCGAACTGGCCGCGCACGCGGTGGCCGGCAGCTGCGATGCGACGGCCTGCCTGCAGCTGGCCGTGCGCCGCGCCGCCTGCATGGACGCAGCCAGTCCGGCAGACGCCGGCCTGCTGGCGGTACAGGGGCTGGAACGCGGCAGCATCGAGGCGCTGTGCGCCGGGCGCGGCGTGACCGTCGCCATCGTCAACGGTGACGACCACAGGGTGCTGGGCGGTCTGCGCGCCGACCTTCTGGCCGTGCAGGCCGACGCCGAACAACGCGGCGCGCGCTGCGTGGTGTTGCCGGTCCACGTGCCGGCGCATACCCCGCTGCTGGCCGCCGCCGCCACCGCGTTCGCCCAGGTGCTGGATGACACGCCACTGCACGCCCCACGGCTGCCGCTGCTGGCTGGCATCGACGGCCGCCGCGTGGCCACGCCGGACCAGGTGCGCAACACGCTGGCCGCCCAGATCGCCCACACCGTGCAGTGGCAGGGCGTGATGCAGCAGGCCGTCGAGCGCGGCGCGCGGGTGTTCCTGGAACTGGGTCCCGGCAGTGCATTGAGCCGTCTCGCGCGCGAACTGCATCCGCAGCTGCAGGCGCGATCGGTGGAGGATTTCCACACGCTGGAGGGCGTCGTGGAATGGGTGGAAACGGCCTGCGCGCGCGCATGAGCGGGCGCATCGGCCACGCAGTCGAAGCACTACCCCTGGATGGCGGGTCGCCATCGGAAGCAACGAACCAGGTGTCTCGGGAGGGCGCATGAGTCCGGAAATCGCAACGATCATCGGTCTGGTGATCATGTTCATCGTGGCCACGGCCCTGCCCATCAACATGGGTGCCGTGGGCTTTGCATTGGCGTTCATCGTCGGCGGTATCTGGGTCGGCATGGACGGCAAGGACGTCCTTGCCGGATTCCCCGGCGACCTGTTCCTGACCCTGGTCGGCATCACGTATCTGTTCGCCATCGCGCAGAAGAACGGCACCATCGACCTTCTGGTGCACTGGGCGGTGAAAGCAGTAAGAGGCCACATCGTGGCCATCCCGTGGGTGATGTTCATCGTGACTGCGGTGCTTACCGCATTCGGTGCGCTGGGTCCGGCGGCGGTGGCGATCATCGGCCCGGTCGCACTGCGCTTTGCCAAGCAGTACAGGATCAACCCGTTGATGATGGGCCTGCTGGTGATCCACGGTGCGCAGGCCGGCGGCTTCTCGCCGATCAGCGTGTATGGCGGCATCACCAACCAGGTGGTGCAGAAGGCGGGACTGGACGTCACGGAAATGGCGGTGTTCCTGACCAGCCTCGGCTTCAACCTGCTGATGGCTTTCATCTGCTTCTTCGCCTTCGGCGGCATCGCGTTGCTGCGTCGTGGGCGTGCGGTGGCCGAAGAACCGCTGGTCGCCGGCGTGCAGGCGTCATCGCGCCAGTTCGCCATTGAAGGCCATGGCGCGGTGGTCAGTGCCGGCGGCGGCACCCTGTCCAACGACCCGCAGGCACTGGACGAAGTCCGCATCAACCGCGACCGCCTGATCACCCTGGTGGGCCTGCTGGGCCTGGGCGTGGCGGCACTGGTGTATGACCTCAACGTGGGCCTGGTGGCGATCACCGTCGCGGTCGCCATCGCGCTGGCCTCGCCTTCCGCGCAGAAGGGCGCGGTGGATGGCATCAGCTGGTCCACCGTGCTGCTGATCAGCGGCGTGGTGACCTATGTCGCGGTGCTGCAGAAGGCCGGCGCGGTCGACTTCGTCGGCCACGGCGTCGGGGCCATCGGCATCCCGCTGCTGGGTGCGCTGCTGGTCTGCTACGTGGGGGGCATCGTCTCGGCGTTCGCCTCGTCGGCGGCCGTGCTCGGCGCCACGATCCCGCTGGCAGTCCCGTTCCTGATGCAGGGCCACCTCAGCGCCGCTGGGGTGATCTGCGCGCTCGCGGTGTCGTCCACGGTGGTGGACGTCAGCCCGTTCTCCACCAATGGCGCGCTGGTGGTGGCGTCGGCGGCGAAGGAGGAGCGCGAGGCACTGTTCCGTCGCTTCCTGGTCTACAGCGGACTGGTGGTGGCCTTCGGCCCGCTGCTGGCATGGTTGCTGTTCGTGGTACCGGGCTGGATGTGATCCGTCCGGGAGGGGGCGACCGTTGGTCGTCACCTCCCGGTGCACCCGCTAGACTGATGCATCCACCTGGACTGCGCTTCGACCATGCCCCTGGCCCCCGGCCCCCGTAAAAGCACCCGCCGCGTGCCACTCTATGAAGAGGTGGCCGAACAACTGCGGCAGAAGATCTACGATTACCTCCTGCCACCGGGCGAATGGATCGACGAACCGGCACTGGCCGAGGAACTCGGCATCAGCCGTACGCCGCTGCGCGAAAGCCTGAAACTGCTGGCCGCCGAAGGCCTGGTGCAGATCGATGCCGGGCGTGGCAGCCGGGTCACCCGCCTCACCCTGGAAGACCTCAACCAGCTGTTCCCGGTGATGGCGATGCTGGAAGGCCGCTGCGCGCACGATGCGGTGCGCCGCATAGATGACGCCGGCATCGCCCAGCTGCAGGCCTTGCACGATGCGATGGAAGCGGCGGCCGCGGCCGGCGACCTGGCCGAGTACTACCGCAACAACTACTTCATCCACGAATCCCTGCAGACCCACGCCGGCAATCCGTGGCTGATCCGGGTGACCCATGACCTGCACCGGATCCTGAAGATGCACCGTGGCCGCCAGCTGCTGACGCCGGGCCGGATGGCGCAGTCACTGGCCGAACACCGCGAACTGATGGACTGCATCCGCCGTCGGGATGCAGCCGCCGCCGAAGCGACGATGAACCGTCACCTGCTCAGCCAGGGTGAAGCGCTGGCCGCCTACGTCGCGGCCGGCGGGCAGCTGAATGTTCCCGCGCCACTGCCGCGCGAAGGCGGCGTCTAAGCACCAGCGCCTGGCTCAGCGCAGGGCGAAACTCACCGCGCGCAGCAGTTCGGACAGGTTGAACGGCTTGGGCAGCAGGCCCATGCCCGGCCCGAGGAACTCGTTGCGCACCGTTGCGCGTTCGGTGTAGCCGGTAATGAACAGCACCGGCAGACGGGGACGCAGCTCGCGAGCGGCATCGGCCAACTCACGACCGTTCATGCCCGGCAGGCCGACATCGGACAGCAGCAGCGCGATACTCTCATCGTCGCGCAGTTCGCGCAGCGCCTGCCGCGCATCGGCCACCGCGATGACCTCGTATCCTGCCTCACGCAGCATGTCCTGTACCATCTGGCGCACCGAATCGGTGTCGTCCACCACCAGGATCCGCTCGAAGCGGCCTACCGGTGTTTCACCGCGCTCACCGGCCACCTCGATCTTGGCCGCATCGCCCAATGGCAACAGCAGTTCCACTTCGGTCCCTACCCCGGGTTCGCTGCTGATGCGTGCCACGCCACCGCTCTGGCGGGCAAAGCCATAGGTCATCGACAGACCCAGCCCGGTGCCCTCGCCCTGTGGCTTGGTGGTGAAGAACGGCTCGAAGACCTTCTTCAGCAGGTGCGCTTCGATGCCACTGCCGTTGTCCATCACCTTCACGCTGATGTAGTCGCCGGCGGCCAGGCTGTAGTCGCCTTCCACCGTGGTGCGCTCTCCGCGGATGCGGATCAGGCCGTTGCCACCCAGCGCATCGCGCGCGTTGATCACCAGGTTCAGCACCACGCTTTCGAACTGGTTGGGATCGGCCAGCGCCACCAGCGGTGCGTCGCCGAGTTCGAACTCCAGCTCGATGTTCTCGCCGATGGTCCGCCGCAGCAGGTCTTCCAGCGAATGCACGCGCTGGGCCACGTCGAACGGCTGCGGATCCAGCGGCTGCTTGCGCGCGAAGGCCAGCATGCGCTGGGTCAACGCCGCGGCACGGGTGGCCGAACTGGAGGCGGCATCGATGTAGCGGCCGAGCCGCTCCAGCTTGCCGCTGTCGGCCGCCAGTTCGATCATGTCCAGGCCGGAGATGATGGTGGTCAGCAGATTGTTGAAGTCGTGTGCGATGCCGCCGGTCAACTGGCCCAGCGCGTCCATCTTCTGCGCCTGCAGCAGCTCGGCTTCGGTGCGCTCGCGCTCGGAAATCTGGTACGCCAGTTCGCGGCGCTGTTCGCGGTCGCGCTCGTGGTGGGCGGTGATGTCTTCCACCACCACCAGCCCTTGGTCGGGCTGCTGGTACGGGGTCAGGCGCCACTGGGTCATGCGCGGGGTCCCGCCCGGATTGGGCAGGGCGACGGTGCCCTGCCAGCGCTCGCGCCGCTGCAGCGCCCCGCGCAGCCCATCGATGAAATCGCCTGCCCCGCCGAGCCGGTCCAGGGGCGAGCCGCCACTGATGCCGGTGCCCAGCAACCGGGCGAAGGCATCATTGGCATCGCGCACGCTCAGGTCGGCGTTCAACACCGCGATGGGCGCGTTGATCTGGCGGAAGATCTCGCCGAAACGGGCCTCGGCCTCGCGCAGCGCATCTTCGGCGCGGCGGGCCCGCAGCAGGCTGCGCAAGGTAGCCAGCAGCACTTCCGGATCGACCGGGTGGGTGAGGTAGCCGTCAGCACCCGCGTCCAGCCCGGTGATCATGTCCCCGGTGCTGATCGAAGCCGCCGACACGTGCACCACAGGCAGCAGCGCGGTACGCGGTTGTGCGCGCAGCTCGCGGACCACGTCGAAGCCGCTCATGTCGGGCAGGTTCACATCCAGCACGAGCGCTGCGAAGTCATTGACCGCCACCGCATCCAGCCCGTCCTGTCCCATCCCGGCTTCATCCACGCGGAAACCGTGATGCTCCAGCACCCGTCGCACTGCATAGCGCGTGGCTACGTTGTCATCCACGATCAGGATGCGGTCACGGTGCGGCATCGACGGCCTCTGCTGCGGTTTCAAGGTTCACCGGTACCACTACGAAGAACTCCGAGCCTTCGCCCTGCACGCTGTTGACCCCGACATGGCCACCCAGCAGCCCGGCGAAGCGCTTGCACAGCGACAGCCCCAGCCCGGTACCTCGCAGGCGCTTCTGCAGCGGTGAATCGACCTGCATGAAATCCTCGAACAACGCCGCCTGCATCTCCTGCGGGATGCCGATGCCGGTGTCGCGCACGCTGAAGCGCACCGCCGCATCGCCTTCCAGCTCGGCGGAGACCACGATCCGGCCGCGCGGGGTGAACTTCAATGCATTGGACACGTAATTGCGCAGGATCTGCGCCAGCTTCTTGTCATCGGTGTACAGCATCGGCAGCTGCGGCGGCGCGATGAACTCCAGCTCTATGTCGTTGCCTTCGACCAACGGGCGGAACATGCCGCGCAAGGCCGAGAACAGATCCATCAAGTCGAACCAGCCCGGTGAAATGGTGATACGCCCCGCTTCGATCTTGGCCAGGTCGAGCAGGTCATCGACCATCTCGCGCAGCTCGCTGGCGGCGTTGCTGATGAACAGCACCTGCTGGCGCTGTCCGCTGCTGAGCTCGCCGTCCATGCCATCGTCGAGCAGCCGGGTCATGCTCAGGATCGACCCGAGCGGCGTGCGGAACTCGTGGCTCATGTAGGACAGGAAGCGGCTCTTCAACTCGGACACCTGGCGCAGCTGTTCGGCCTGCTGGTCCAGTTCGCCATACAGCGCCAGCACGCCCTGGTTGGTCTCGTCCAGCTCAGCGCGCAGGCCTTCGTTCTCCGCGCGGAGACGCTCCATTTCCTGCTGCGGGGACAGATCGGTGACGCTCATCGGAAGGCTCCCACGCGCAGCGCGACGACGCAGACATCATCGCGACCACGATCAAAATCACGTTGCAGCACGGCAACCACCAACGCGGGATGGCGATGCTGCAGCCCAGGGTAATCGCGCAGGCTCCACCGCGCCTGCAGTCCATCACTATGCATCACCAGCAGCGTGCCAGCGGGGGCGTGAAGGCTGAATGCCTGCGCCTTGCGGTACTGCACGCCGACGATGCCGGGCATCGAAGCCATGCCACGCGAAGTATCGCCGATCAGCAGGCTGCCGGCGATGTTGCCCACGCCGGCGTACTCAATGTCCCCGCTTCCCAGCGAAACACAGGCGACCGCCGCCGCACCGCCGCGCGAGCCCGACAATGCGGCATGCAGGTCGTTGATGGTGTCCACGGCCGAGCCTGCGGTTGGCAGCGCGGCCAGCGCGCGCACCCCGCCCTCGGAAGCCTCCGCCGCCAGCGCGCCATGGCCCAGGCCGTCGATCACCGTCAACGCCAGTTTCTGGTCCTGCACGCGCAGGTGCCAGGCATCGCCGCAGGCGAGCTCATGCTTCATCGGCAGCCGCACCGCGCCATAGGCAAGGTCCGCATCGCGCGGCGCCCGCTCTGGATGGATCCGCACCACCAGTATCGAGCCGCGCGCATCGGACCAGGCCTCCATCACCCGCGCCTGGCGTGCGATGGCGGCCATGCCCAGGCCCTGGCTGCCGGCGGTGGAGTACCCATCCTGCAGGCACTGGGCCAGCACGAAGCCCGGGCCGCGGTCGAAGGTGCACAGCTCCACCCCTTGGCCGCAGGCACCGGCGATGACCGACAGGGTCATGCGACCGCCGCCACCGTGGCGCCACAGGTTGGTCGCCATTTCCGTGGCAGCCAGCGCGACCCGGCCGGCATCGATCTCGTTGAAGCCGGCTTCGGCGGCCACGCGCAACGCTTCGCGCCGCGCCTGCCCGACCTGGGTGGTTTCCTCGACGACCACGACACGGGTAAGCGGACCGGAAAAATTCAGATCCATTTGGTGATGGTTACCCGCGTGCCCTGCCCTGCGGCCGTGTCCAGATCAAAATCATCGACCAGCCGACGCGAACCGGACAGGCCCAGGCCCATCCCCGACCCCGATGACCAGCCATCGGTGAGCGCCTTCACCTGGTCCGGAATACCCGGCCCCTGGTCGGCGAACTGCAACTGGATGCCGCGGCGGACACCGCGTTCGACGATGCGCCAGTGCATGTCACCGCCACCGCCATAGATCACCGCGTTGCGTGCCAGTTCGCTGGCGGCGGTGACCAGCTTGGTCTGGTCCACCAGCCGCAGCCCGAAGCGGACCGCAAGCTGCCGCACGGTCTGCCGCGCCAGCACCACGTCCTGCTCGATGCGAATCGGAAGGGATCCGTCTTCGGCGATCATGGGTCGCCTGCAGGCAGCTGCAGCAGCTTCATGCCGCGCTCCACGTTCAGCGCGGTACGCACGCCGCGCAGGTCCAGGCCCAGCTCCACCAGGGTGATCGCCACCGCCGGCTGCATGCCCACCACCACGGTGGTGGCATCCATGATCCGCGCCAGCGCGGAAATGGTGGAGATCATGCGCCCGATGAACGAGTCCACGATATCCAGCGCGGAGATGTCGATCAGCACGCCACGTGCGGAGGTGCGCTGGATCTTGTCGGTCAGGTCATCCTGCAGCGTCAACGCCAGCTGGTCGTGCATGTCCACCTGGATGGTCACCAACAGCAGATCGCCCATCTGCAGGATCGGGATGCGATCCATCTCAGCCAGCCACCTTGGTCACGGTCTGGCCGGTCCGCTTGAGCGCCAGTGCAAGGGCGTCGGCCAGGTTGGCCTTGGTCACGATGCCCTGCAGGTCCAGGCCCAGGTGCACGATGGTCTGTGCGATCTGCGGGCGCACGCCGCTGATGATCGCATCGGCGCCCATCAGGCGGATGGCGGTGACGGTCTTCAGAAGGTGCTGGGCCACCAGCGTATCCACCGTGGGTACGCCGGTGATGTCGATGATGGCGATTTCCGATCCGGTTTCGACGATCCGCTGCAGCAGCGATTCCATCACCACCTGGGTGCGCTGCGAATCCAGCGTGCCGATCATCGGCAGCGCCAGCACGCCTTCCCACAGCTTCACCACCGGGGTGGACAGCTCGAGCATTTCTTCCTGCTGGCGCTGGATGACCTCTTCGCGGCTCTTCTGGAATGCCTTCACGGTCTGCAGCCCGAGCAGGTCCAGCAGTTCGGAGATGGCCCACAGCTGGTCGCCCAGCTGCTGCGGATCGCCCGCCAGGGCCGCCTGGACCTGGGCGAACAACGGGCGCTTCAGCGAGAAGATGAAGCTCGCCGTCTCCGAGGAATTGAAGCCCCTGCGCGCGCGATCGGCGGACAGGTCTTCCAGGAAGCGGCGCAGGCCCTGCCATTCCGGGCCCTGCAGGCTGCCGACATCGGCGGCCGGGATGGACTGCAGGAACAGCCGCCAGAACTCACGAAGCTGCGAATCCACTTCGTGGCTGGAAATGCGGTTGTCCTGTCCCTGGCCTGCGGCGGCAAGGGTCTGCTGCCACTGTGTGAGAACCTGTTCCTCGTTGCTGCGGATGAGATCAAGGGTGCGCTGCTGCAATGCCGCCATGAGAGTTTCCTGCTGGGTAGGGCCAGCAGTGCATGCCATTGCATGGACATCTGGCCGGAAGGATTCCAGCCGGGTATGACGTAACGCAGTACGGTGCGTTCCCCTTCCCCGACCGGACAACCTTCACATTACGCAATCAGCAATGTGTTCAACGCGTGAAGACGTTCCGGGCGACTCGCGACGCGGCGTGTCGCGTGCTCCGCATTGCCAAGGCCGGCGTCACCTGACTTGTTCAGAAATGCGCTGCAAGGCCACCCGTCCCACCCTGCGCTTCTCCATCGAGAGCACCCGCAGCCGGAAGCCTGCGTGTTCGATCACATCCCCGGCCAGCGGCATCCTGTCCAGCGCATGCAGGACCAGCCCGGACAGCGTCTGGTAGTCGCCGCTGCGCTCGAAGCGGATGCCGGCCATGCGCTGCAGGTCGTCCAGGGTCAGCGCGCCGTCGGCCTCCCACTGCTGGTCGGCGATCCCGGTGATGCCATAACGCTCATCCTGGGTGTCGGCGAGGTCGCCGGCGATGGCGGCCAACAGATCGTTGGCGGTCACCAGCCCTTCCACGCTGCCGTACTCATCCACGGCTACCGCCAGCGGCACCGGATGCTGTCGGATCAGCTCCAGCACCTGCAGCGCGCTGGCGTTGGAGGAAACAAACTGGGCCTCGCGCAGGCTGGCTTCCAACTGCAGCGGTCTGCCCTGCAGCAGGTTGGCCAGCAGGTCACGGCTCTGCACCACGCCGCGCAGGCGGTCCAGGTCGCCGTCGGCGACCAGCAGGCGGGTGTGGGGGCTGGCGATCAACCGTGCAATGACATCTTCAGTGCCACGGCTGACATCGATCCACTGCACATCGGTGCGCACGGTCATCACGCTGGACACCGGCCGTTCGGCCAGGGTCAACACGCTGCGGATCATGTCCTGCTCCACCGGTTGCAGACGCTCCCCGCCGACGCCAGCAGCCGGATCACCATCGTCCTCCTGCGCGTCGGCATCGCGCACCCCGAACATGCGCATCACCGCATCGGCGGTGCGCTGGCGGAACGGCAGCTGGGCCTGGTCGCGCTCGCGGTTGAAGCCCACCCACTGGTTGAAGCCTTCCACCAGGATCGAGAACGCGATCGCCGCGTACAGATAGCCCTTCGGGATCCTGAAGCCCAGGCCCTCGGCCACCAGGCTGAAGCCGATCATCAGCAGGAAGCCAAGGCACAGCACCACCACGGTGGGATGGCGGTTGACGAAGCGCGTCAGCGGCCTGCTGGCCAGCAGCATCAGCGCCATCGCGATGGTCACTGCTGCATACATGACGCCCAGGTTGTCGACCATGCCGACCGCAGTGATCACCGAGTCCAGCGAGAACACCGCATCGAGCACCACGATCTGCGCCACCACGGTACCGAAGCCGGCGTATGCCCGGTTGCCGCCGCCCTCGTGCGTACGGCCTTCCAGCCGCTCGTGCAGTTCCATGGTGCCCTTGAACAGCAGGAACAGGCCGCCCACCAGCAGGATCAGGTCGCGCCCTGAGAAATCATGGCCAAGCACCGCGAACAGCGGCTCGGTCAGTTTCATGATCCAGGACAGCGCGGCCAGCAGCACCAGCCGCATCAGCAGCGCCAGGGTCAGGCCGATCACCCGCGCACGGTCGCGCTGGTGCGGCGGCAGCTTGTCGGCCAGGATCGCGATGAACACCAGGTTGTCGATGCCAAGCACGATCTCAAGCACTACCAGGGTTGCAAGCCCCATCCATATCGAGGGGTCAGCCAGCCATTCCATGCGTGGGTTCTTTTCTTTGGTTGAAGGGAAAGAAGTGCGGGTGCTGCAGGATCAGGCGCCGTCGTCCTGGGCCGCGGCCGGATCGTGCCCGAGCAGGTCACCGGGCGTGCAGCGCAGTTCGCGGCAGATCGCATCGAGCGTGGAAAAGCGGATCGCACGCGCCTTGCCGGTCTTCAGGATGGACAGGTTGGCCAAGGTGATGTCGATGCGCCCGGCCAGCTCGGACAGGGTCATGCCGCGTTGCTGCAGCATGCGGTCCAGGGTGATGACGATCGCCATCAGACCACCCCGTCCAGGTCCTCACGCATCGCAGTGCCCACGGCGAACACATGGGCGATGACGAACAGCATCAGCACCGCCACCAGTCCGGTGATCGACATGCCGCCGCCTATTTCCATCCAGGCGAACTGCGGTCCCATCCAGCTGGCGTAGACGCCGATCAGGATCGACAGCAGCTCCATCGCCAGCATCAGCCAGGCCATCCGGCGCAGGCGGGTGACATTGCCCCGGGTGAACGGTTGCCGGTCGCGCACCGAACGCACCAGGCGCTGCAGGTGGCGCAGGAAAACCAGGCCAAGCGCCAGCAGCACCACGATGGCCAGCAGGCCGGCACTGAAGTGCAGCAGCAGGTGCGGCGCATCGCCATGGTCGGCCACCACCGACGCGTCGACCGCATCGAGCAGCCGCGCCGGCCGCTGCAACACCAGCGGCACCGCGCACAGGGCGGCCAGGATGCCGAGCCAGCACATCGCCACGACAGCGTGGATGGCGGCATGGGTCAGCTTGAAGATGCCACGCGGATCAGGCGCGCGGCGGGTACGGCTCGGCACGGGGCCTCCAGCAGACAGGCGCCGGAAGAGCGCCCTGTGTTTATTGATAAACGATAAACACCGTAGTGTCCAGCCCGTGACGCCGTCGTCAGCGCCGGTCCGGCAACGCATCCAGCGCGGCACGCAACGCGGCGACCTGCGTGGCGTCACTCTGCTGATGATCCAGCGCCAGGCCGGACAGAGCGCGGTTGTGGTGCTGCATCGCACTGCGCTTGAGCGCCTTCGCCGAGGCATGCAGTTCGGTGCAGCCACTGCGCTGGGCGACATCGGCGATGTTGGAGGCGGCAAGGCCCGCCCCGGCGATGATCCCGATGCGCCCCGCAGACCGCTGGACCATGTCCGCCAGCACGTCCGCGCCTTCCAGCGCCGAGCCGTGGCCTCCGGAGCTCAGCACCCGCGCGCAGCCCAGCCCGATCACCGTCTCCAGCGCCTCGGGCAGGTCGCGCGCCGCGTCGAAGGCGCGATGGAAAGTGACCGGCAGGCCGCCTGCCGCCGCCACCAGCTCGCGGCACAGCGCGACATCGACGTCGCCCTCGGCCGTCAACGCGCCGAGCACCACGCCGTCCATGCCCAGTGCACGGCAATGCTGGATGTCGCGCAGCATGACGTCCGCTTCCCAACCGCCATACAGGAAGTCCCCGGCGCGCGGCCGGATCAGCACGAACAGGGGCAGGCGCACCCGGTCGCGGCTGACCGCGAGCGTTGCATGCGAGGGCGTCAGGCCGCCGGAGGCGAGGTCGGCGAACAGTTCCACGCGGTCCGCTCCGCCGGCCTGCGCGGCCAGTGCCGATCCGACCCCATCAGCGGCGATCTCCAGCAGCCGGCGCATGCTCAGGCCTGCTCCGTGCGGTACACCGAGTCCGCATCGTGCAGCCCGTCCTGGCGTTGCGCATCGCACACCGCGTAGACGAATCCACGATGCAGGGCGTAGGCGCCGACCTCGCCGTCGCGATTCATCGCCAGGAAGCACACCTGCAGTGTGCGGCTGGCTTCGGGGCGTCTGCGCACCACCCGTGCGATCGCCTCGCGGCAGGCCTCGGCCGGACTGCGGCCCTGGCGCATCAGCTCCACCACCAGGAACGAGGCCGCGTTGCGGATCATCTCCTCGCCGACCCCTGATGCGGTCGCCGCGCCCACCTCGTTGTCCACGTACAGGCCAGCGCCGATGATCGGGCTGTCACCCACCCGGCCCTGCATTTTCCACGCCATGCCGCTGGTGGTGCACGTCCCGGCCAGCCGACCCTGTGCGTCGCGTGCCAGGATACCCAGGGTGTCATGGTTGCTGCTGTCGCCAGGAAGGGTGCGGCGTTCGGCATTGATCTGCGGTGCGTACTCGGCGGTCTCCAGCCACGCCTTCCAGGCCTTTTCGGCAGCGGGGGTGAGCAGCTTGCCGCGCGGGAAACCCTGCTCAACCGCGAAAGCCTGTGCGCCCTGCCCGACCAGCATCACGTGCGGGGTCTGTTCCATCACCCGGCGCGCAACCGATACCGGATGCAGGATGTCGATCAGCGCAGCGACCGAGCCACAGCGACCGTCGCCGTCCATGATGCTGGCATCCAGGCTGAGGTTGCCGTCGCGGTCGGGGTTGCCACACCGCCCCACAGTCGGGTTGCAGAGTTCGCTCTCCGCCCAGCGTGCGCCCTGCTCCACCGCATCCAGCGCACTGCCGCCCGCGGCCAGGGTCTTCCAGGCCACCTGGTTGGCACCCACCCCGAAGTCCCAGGTCGACACCACCCGGGGCCCGGGATCGGCCGCAGCCGCGCGTGCGCTGCGTGGCAGTCCGAGAGCGCCGACCGCCAACGCACCGGCCTGCAGGAAGCTTCTACGATCGGTCATGCGAATCCCTCTGTTGGTTGTGCCACCGGGCGCCGTGGCCTGGTTCTACCGGGCCACCGAGGCGTTCCACGCCGCTGCACCGAGTACGCCCAGTTCGCCATGTTCAACGCGCCACACCGGCACCTGCTGCAGCACGCTGGCCAGTACGCCCTTGTTGAGGAAGCGTGCCACGAACGGGCTGTCCGGCAGGAACGGCGCGATATGCGCCGACACCCCGCCGGCCAGGTAGACCGCGCGTGCACCGAACGCAATCGCCAGGTCACCGACGAAGCTGCCCAGCCAGCCGCAGAACATGTGGACGGTCTCACGCGCCAGCGGATCATCGCCCCGATGCGCGGCAGCGAGCAGCGCTTCGGTGTCGTCCCAGTGCGCGCTCGCGCCACGCAGTTGGCTCAGGCACTGATAAAGATTGAGCATGCCGGTGCCGGACAACACGCGTTCGTTGTCGACGTGGTCCCAGCGCTGCAGCAGCAGGCGCAGCACGTCCAGCTCCAGCGCGGTACCGGCCGACAGCGCCGAATGACCGACTTCACTGGCCAGCACCGGACGCGCGCCATCGGCAAAGCGCAGCGCAGCACCCAGTCCGGTACCGGGCCCGAGCACCAGCGCCGGCCACGCCGTGGTCGGATCGCCGCTGCCATGCAGCGCGACCAGTGCATCGGCGCGCACGTGCGGGATCGCCAGCGCGACCGCTTCGAAATCGTTGATCAGCTGCAGCGAATGCAATCCTGCCTGCTGGCGCGTGGATTCGACGGCCACCGGCCAGGGCAGGTTCGCGTTGACCAGCACATCACCGCGCAGCAGCCCGGCGATGGCCACTACCGCGCCACAACCAGACCCTGCACGTTCGCCGGCGAAATCGGCCAGGATGGAGGACAGGCTCGGATGGTCGGCGCAGCGGTAGCGGCGGAAACCCTCGATGCGCGGCGCGCGCCCGTCGCCGCACGACCAGGCCAGGCGGGCGAAGGTCCCGCCGACATCCGCGACGATCTGTGCGGCATGGGACTCGGGCAAGGGCTGCGGCGAGGGGGATGGGCTCTCGATGGAGACCGGGGACGATACCGCAACGTTCACTCGCACGCCTTTACGGAAAACAACGCAATGCGTGCAATTCTCAGCGATTGCCCGCGCTTTGCATAGCGCGGGCCCTGGCCGTTCAGGCTGCGCCCGCCACCGGCTCGCGGGAGCTCATGCGCGCCGGACGGCTGGGGAACGCATGCCGCAGGATGCGCCAGACGACCTGGCCGAACTGGCTCGGCAGCGAGCCGGTGTTGTAGTGCTGGCCATACCGGCGGCAGATGTCCTTCACTTCCACGGCGATGCGTGAATAGCGGTTGGCCGGCAGGTCCGGGTAGAAATGGTGCTCGATCTGGTGGCTCAGGTTGCCCGACAGCACGTTGATCACCCAGCCGCCCCTGAGGTTGGAGGAGCCGCGCAGCTGGCGCAGGTACCAGTGGCCGCGCGATTCATTGCGCAGGCAGTCCTTGGGGAAGGTTTCCGCATCGGCGGTGAAATGACCGCAGAAGATGATCACGTAGGTCCAGATGTTGCGCATGCCGTTGGCCACCAGGTTGCCCAGCATCACCGGCAGGAAGAACGGGCCGGCCAGCGCCGGGAACAGGATGTAGTCCTTGCCCAGCTGGCGCGCCATCTTGGCACCCACCGGACGGGTCTCCTTCCACAGTTGGCGGGCGGTCATGCGGCCCTTCAGCCAACGGCCGATGCGCAGGTCCTGGATCGCCACGCCCCACTGGAACAGCAGCGCGAAGACCGGCGCGATGATCGGCTGCAGCAGGTAGAACGGGCGCCAGCGCTGCTCGGGGAAGATGCGCAGCAGTCCGTAGCCGATGTCATCGTCCATGCCGCGCACGTTGGTATAGGTGTGGTGCTTGAAGTTGTGGGTCTTGCGCCAGTTGTCACTGGTGGCCACGATGTCCCACTCGTAGCTGTTGCCGTCCAGCTTCGGGTCGCCGGTCCAGTCGTACTGGCCGTGCATCACGTTGTGGCCCAGCTCCATGTTCTCCAGGATCTTGGACAGCGCCAGCAGCAGCGTACCGGCGATGCACGCCGGCCACAGCAGGGGCGACCAGAACAGCGGCGAGAAGGCGCCAACGAACAGCAGCAGGCGGCCGAGCACGCCGGACCAGCGCACGGCGGCGGCGACGCGACGGATGTAGCGGGTATCTTTGGCGCCCAGCTCGCCGATAACGCGGTCGCGGATCGCGTCCAGTTCGGCGCCGAAGGCGTTCAGCTCAGCAGGGGTCAGGGCACGATCAGGGCGGCTCATCAGCAAAGGCTTCCTTTAGAGATCCAGGACCAGGTCGGTGGTCGGGGCACTGACGCAGATACGCACCGGCATTGCCGGTTCATCCTGGTCCTGGCCGGTACGCAGGTGCCGCGTGGCGCCACTGGCGCGCACGCAGGTGCAGGTATTGCAGATGCCCATGCGGCATCCATGCTTCGGCTTGAGCCCTTGGGCTTCCAGGCTTTCGAGCAGGGCCCTGCCGCGTGGCACGGTCAGCGTGCGGCCACTGCGTGCCAGGGTCAGCTGCACCTCGCCCTGGTCACCGGCAGGCGCCGATGGCGGGGTGAAGGCTTCGGCCTGGAACCCTGCCACCTGATGCAGCAGGCGATTGCGCGCGGCAGCGACGAAGCCATCCGGACCACAGGCCAGCACGTGGCGCTGCGCCAGCGGCACATCGCCGAGGCTGTCGAAGGCCACGCTGTCGATGCGTGCTGCCGGCGCCTGCACATCGCGCGTGGCCAGCAGGCGCACCTGCAGTTGCGGATCGGCGGCCGCCATCGCCAGCAGCTCCTCGCGGAAGCTGAAGCCGGCGTCGCTGCGCTCCCAGTAATACAGATCCACCGGCGCACCGAGCGGACGCGCGGACAGGGCGCGCAGCAGGCTGCGCATCGGAGTGATGCCACTGCCTGCGGCCAGCAGCAGCAGCGGAGCCGCAGTCGGTACCGAGAACTCACCGAACGCTTCACCGATGTGGAAAACACTGCCGCGGCGGGCCTGCGACACCAGATACTGGCTGACCCGGCCGCCATCGACGGCCTTGACGGTGATCGCCAGCAGGTTAGGCCCCAGCAGCGTCGGGCTGTAGCTGCGATGCAGCAGACGGCCGTCGATTTCGATGCCGAGGGTCACGTGCTGGCCCGGCTGCATACCGCGCCAGTGGCGGTTGGTGCGCAGCACCAGGGTGCAGGCGCCCTCGCCGGCCGGCTCACGCCGCAGCAGGCGTGCCAGCGGCTGGCGCAGCGTCCACAGGCGGTTGACCTGCCCCGCCCAGTAATCAAAAAGCGCCGGCGACAGCCAGCGATGCGGCGAGAGCAGCGACGGACGATCAACCATGGCAGGGCGGACGGCAGTGTTCATGGATCCAACTATACGTGCGCGCACACAGCTGTGTATACAGGTGTATATCGACCCGGATCAGGTATGATTCACGCTTGGTCCACCCGGTTCCCCCATGTCCCCCATCGTCACGCCTCCGCCCGAAGACGCCACGCCGGTCCGCCGTACGGTGACCCGCGAGGATCTGATCATCGCGGCGCTGGCGCTGATCGGGCCGCACCGCAGCCTGTCCACCCTCAGCCTGCGTGAAGTCGCGCGCGAAGCGGGCATCGCACCGAACAGCTTCTACCGCCAGTTCCGTGACATGGACGAACTGTCCATCGCGCTGATCGACCTGGCCGGGCGCTCGCTGCGCACCATCATCGGCCAGGCCCGCCGCCGTGCCACGGTGTCGGCCACCAGCGTGGTCTGGGTGTCGGTGGAAACCTTCATGGAACAGCTGCGCGCCGACGACAAGCTGCTGCACGTGCTGCTGCGCGAAGGCGCGGTCGGTTCGGACGACTTCAAGCACGCGGTGGAACGCGAGCTGCAGTACTTCGAAGACGAGCTGCAGGTCGACCTGGTCAGGCTGGCCGCGATGGACGGGGTGCGCCTGCACGCCCCGCAGCTGGCCGCCAAGGCGATCACCCGGCTGGTGTTCGCGATGGGCGCCAGCGCGATGGACCAGCCGCCGGAAAAGGATGCCGAGCTGATCGAAGAGATTTCCACCATGGTGCGCATGATCATCGTCGGCGCCCGCACCCCGGCCGCCTTCCGCCGCAAGCGCTGATGCGGGTACGACGGCCGCTGGCCGTCATACTCGGTGGGTGACGACCGTCGGTGGGTGACGACCGTTGGTCGTCACGCTCATGGCTGCAAAGCGTGACGACCAACGGTCGTCACCCACCGCCCCCCACCGGCCCCCACTGCCCCATGCCGTTGACCTGCCGTTACCGCGCGCGGTGGCACCCTGTGGGCCTCAACCCCCACCAGGATTCCGCATGCGCGCCGCCCTCCACGCCAGTTTTGGCGACCCCACCGCTGTTCTCTCCGAAGGCCAGACGGACCTGCCCGAGCCGGGTCCCGGTGAAGTGCGCATCCGCACCGTGCTCGCTCCGATCCACAACCACGACCTGTGGACGGTGCGCGGGCAGTATGGTTACAAGCCGACCCTTCCGGCCGTCGGTGGCAGCGAGGGACTGGGCATCATCGATGCCCTCGGCGAAGGTGTGGAAGGACTCGCGCCAGGCCAGCGGGTGGCCGCCGCTTCGGTGCATGGAACCTGGGCCGAAGCCTTCATCGCACCGGTTCGGATGGTGATCCCGATGCCGGATGCGATCGACGATGAGACCGCAGCGCAGCTGATCGCGATGCCGCTCAGCGCGTTGATGCTGCTGGAATTCCTGCATGTGGAAAAGGGCGACTGGATCGTGCAGAACACCGCGAACGGTGCGGTGGGCAAAACGCTGGCGATGCTGGCCAGCGCACGCGGGGTCAACGTCGCCAATCTGGTCCGCCGCGACGACGGCGTAGCCGAACTGGAAGCACTGGGCATCGCCAATGTGTTCTCCACCGCCTCCGACAACTGGCAGCAGGCGGTGCGCACAGCGCTCGGCGACCGGCTGGCGCGCGCCGCAGTGGACTCCATCGGCGGCAGCGCCAGCGGTGATCTGATGGGGTTGCTTGGCGAGGGCGGCACGCTGGTGTCGTTCGGTTCGATGACCGGCGAACCGATGCAGATTCCGTCCGGTGACGTGATCTTCAAGCAGGCTACGGTCAAGGGCTTCTGGGGCAGCAAGGTCAGCCAGGCAATGGCCGTGGAGGACAAGCGCCGACTGGTGGGCGAGCTGTTGAAGCGTGCCGCTGGCGGTGGCCTGCAGCTGCCGGTGCAGGCGGTCTATCCGCTCGCGCAGATCGCCGACGCGGCCGCCGCCAGCCTGGCCGGTGGACGCACCGGCAAGGTGCTGCTGCGTCCGTAAACGCGGCATCCCGGAGCAGGGGCCGGGCCGCGCTCGGCGGCGCTTTTCCACGACGCCGGAAGGATTCCGCCGAGCACGGCTCGGCGCTACCGTCGGGACGTCATGCAGGCTCGGCGGTGAGCGCGGCGCGCGGCGTAAGGGTGGAAGTTTCGCGCAGGCGGAAGATCGCCACCGCCTGCTGCAGTTCGTGTGACTGCTCTTCCAGGGAACGCGCCGCGGCATTGGCCTCTTCCACCAGCGCGGCATTCTGCTGGGTCGCCTCGTCCATCTGCACCACGGTCTGGCTGACCTGCTCGATGCCCGCGCTCTGCTCCTGCGAGGCAGCTGAGATCTCGGCCATGATGTCGGTCACCCGGTGCACCGAAGTGACGATGTCCTGCATGGTGCTGCCGGCCTGGCGCACCAGCTGGGCGCCCTGCTCCACCTGCCCGACCGAATCATCGATCAGGCCCTTGATCTCGCGCGCGGCAGTGGCCGAACGCTGTGCCAGGGCGCGTACTTCGGTGGCCACCACGGCGAAGCCGCGACCCTGCTCACCGGCACGCGCCGCTTCCACCGCGGCATTCAGCGCCAGGATGTTGGTCTGGAATGCGATGCCGTCGATCACCGTGATGATCTCGGCGATGCGCCGCGACGATCCTTCGATACCGGTCATGGTCTGCACCACCTGTGCGACCACCTCCCCTCCCTGTGACGCCACCGTGGCGGTACCCTGCACCAGCTCGTTGGCCTGGCGTGCGTGGTCGGCATTCTGGCGCACGGTGGAGGTCAGTTCTTCCATCGAAGCAGCGGTTTCTTCCAGGCTGGCCGCCTGTTGTTCGGTACGCTGCGACAGGTTCTCGTTGCCCGCGGCGATCTCGCCTGCCGCACTGTTGATCATCGCGCTGGCCTGCTGGATGCCGCCGACGATGCGCGTCAGCTGCTCCACCGTGGTATCGGCATCGCGCCGCATCCGGGCGAACACGCCGTGGAAGTCACCCTGCATGCGCGCGGTGAGGTCGCCCCGGGCGATCGCCTGCAGCAGCCGCGACAGCTCGGCCAGGTTGCCGTCGGTGGTGTGCATCAGGGTGTTCAGACCCTCCACCATGCTGCGGAAATCGTGGGTGAAGCGCGTCGCATCACCGCGCTGGGTGAAATCACCGGCTGCCGCAGCGTGTGCCAGCTGCAGGATCTGCGCGTTGATCGCCTGCAGGTTGGCTTTGGTCTCGCGCATCGCCGCGCTGATCATCGCCTTCTCGCCGGGCAGCTCCTCCATGTCCGCACTCATGTCGCCCACCGCGTAGCAGGCCATGACCTCGACCAGCCGACGCTGCACGTCCACGTGCCCAGCTACCAGCATGTTGGTGCCGGCCACCATGCGGCCATACTCGCCGGGGAAGGCACGATCATCCAGCCGATAGCTCATCTGCCCTTCGTCATGCCGCCCGGCCATGTCCGCCTGCGCGGCGATCACCGCGCGCAGCTGGTCCTGCATCGCCCCCATCGAGGTCAACAGGCGGCCCACTTCGTCATTGCGCGATACGCTGATACGGCTGTCCAGGCGCCCCTCGGCCACCGCCGCGGACACTCGTTCGGCCTCGGCCAATGGCTTCAGCACCAGCGCCCGCAGCAGCACGAACAAGGCCGCGCTCAGCAGCACGGCCGAGAAAAGGCCCACCGCCACGATCACCCACAGCAGCGTACGCGCCTGCGCCATCACGTGGGCCTTCGGTACCGCGATACCCAAGGCGAACACCTGCGGCGCCGAGCCTACCCGCAACGGCACGAACACCTGCAGCTCCTCCTCGCCATTGAAGCGGGCTTGGCTGCCGATCGTCTCACCCTTTGCGACGGCGGCCAGCATCGCCTGGGTACCGGCATCGTCACGCAGCTTGCCGACCTCATCCGCATTACGGCTGGCCATCACCGAACCGGCCGGCGACAGCAGGGTCGCATGGCCGACTTCCATCGGCCGCATCGCCGCGATGCGCGCCTGCAGCGCCGCCAAGGTGAAGTCGACCGTGATCACGCCCTGGTAGCGCCCATCTGCGAGGATCGGGGTGGCCACGGTGGTCATCAGGGTGTCCTTGCCGGCCACCGGGTAGTAGTACGGTTCCACTACGGCCTGGGCGAGGGTCTGCCGCGGCTTGAGGTTCCAATCGCCGTCACCGGGCTTTTCGTAATCGCGCAGCGCTTCGCGCACCAGCGTACCGTCCTGCCAGGCCCACCAGGTCATGAAGCGGCCGCTGCCATCATGGCCCTCGCTGTCCACGAACGCAGCGTCCTTGCCATCAAAAGCATCGGGCTCCCACAAGGTGCCCATGCCGAGCCACTGCGGGTGGGCCTGCAACTGGGCGCGGATGATTTCGTTGGCCGCCGTCCGGTCCAAGCTGCCCAGCGATCGCTGCACGCTGAAACTATTGGCCAGCGCCGTGCCGGTGTCGGCGGCCACCGCGATCTCCGCGGCGATCCGCTGGGCCTCCTGCCCGGCCAGGTCCTGCAGCCGCGCCTGCGCGCTGTCCAGCAATGCATCGCTGCTGCGCCAGTAACTGATCACGGCGGTGAAACCGAAGCAGGCCAGGGCCAGCAGGCCGGTGCCGAGCATCAGGCGCCGGGCCACGCTGGGCTGACGCGTGGAGCGGGAAGTGGGGGAAGCGGTACGCATCACGGAACTCGGAAGGGGGCGGACAGCCTCTCTATCGACCCGTATGACGGTTTCTTGACCATTGCCGGCGGCGACCACGGCCGCTGGCCGTCCGCTTCCCGCCCTGGTGGGTGACGACCGTTGTTCTTCCGCTTCCCGCCCTGGTGGGTGACGGCCGCTGGCCGTCCGCTTCCCGCCCTGGTGGGTGACGACCGTTGGTCGTCATACGAAGATCAGCGGCTCAGGTGCAGGAACTGCACATGGCGCTCGTACTGGCTGATGATGTCGTTGATGATCTGCTCGCGGCTGTAATCGACCAGATCATAATCCTGGCTGCCCTCGTACAGATGCACCTCAGCCCGGTAGTAGCGGCTGTTGCGCGCCTGGTGCGAGGCGAACGACGGCACCCGGTAACCGGTCAGGATCACCCGGTACAGGAAATCCTGCTGCTCCCCATGATTGACCGACAGCTCCATGTCACCCGCTTCCAGCCGCGTGGAAACTTCCCAGCCATCCCCGCGCAGCTGCTCGGCCACTGCCTCCATCGCCGGCTTCACGTCGGTATCCATGAAGCGGTACACCTGGTCGCGTACCGGGAAATTGACCGCCCGCCCCAGCCGCTGGCGCCAGCCCTGATGGTGCCGGCTGGCCCCCACCAACGGCGAGGCCCGGTACTGCAGCGCCCGCTTGCGATGCGACTCATCGGCAAAGGACCGCATCAGCCCCCACGCCATCAGCAGCAGCACCGCCGAGAACGGCAGCGAGGCCAGCACCACTGCGGATTTCAACGCATCCATGTTGCCGGCCAGCAGCAGCCCGGCGGTGACCACCGCGGTCACCGTGCCCCAGAACACCCGCAGCCAACGCGGACCGTCGTCTTCGGGCGCCCCGCCATGCGATGACAGCGTGGACAGTACCACCGCACCGGAATCGGCCGAGGTCACGAAGAACACGAAACTCACCAGCACCGTCACCGCGATCACCGCCCGACTCCACGGATAGCTTTCCAGCAAGGCGTAAAGCACGGTGGGAGGGTCATCGATGGCCAGCTGCGCCAGCTGCGATTGCCCATGGTGCAGCACCTGGTCCAGCGCGCTGTTGCCGAAGATCGACAGCCACGCCAGGGTGAACCCCAGCGGGATCAGCAGCACGCCGAACACGAACTGGCGGATGGTGCGGCCGCGCGAGATGCGCGCGATGAACAGCCCCACGAACGGAGACCAGCCAATCCACCACGCCCAGTAGAACACCGTCCAGCTTCCCATCCAGCCCGGCTTCCCGCCGTAGGCATAGACATCGAAACTCTTGCCCACCACGCTGCCCAGGTAGTCACCTGCATTCTGCATCAGCGTGCCCAGCAGGTACTGGGTAGGGCCGGCGAACAGCATGAACAGCACCAGCGCGATGGCCAGCAGCATGTTGATGTTGGACATCCAGCGCACGCCCTTTTCCACGCCGGTCACCGCCACCGCCACCGCCGCGCCCATCATCAGCACGATCAGCGTGATCTGCACGCCGTGGGTGTGTGGCACGTTGAACAGATTGGCCAGGCCGGCGTTGAGATGCAGCACGCCAAAGCCCATGTCCGCGCCGAGCCCGAACACGGTGGCGACGATGCCGAGGGCATCGACGGTGTAGCCGATCGGTCCGTTGATCCGGTTGCCGATCAGCGGGTAAAGGGCCGAACGCAGCGCCAGCGGCAGGTTGTGCCGGTAGGCGAAGTAGGCCATCGCCATCGCCGCCAGCGCGAACACGCCCCAGCCGTGCAAGCCCCAGTGCAGGAACAACAGCTGCATGGCCTGGCGCGCCCCCGCTTCGCCTGCCGCCGGGTCACCCTGCGGCGGCTGCATGAAGTGGGTCAGCGGCTCGGACACGCAGAAGAAGAACAGGGTGATGCTGATGCCGGCGGCGAACAGCATGCCGGCCCAGGACAGATAACTGAACTCCGGCTCGTCGTGGTCGGCGCCCAGCTTGATGCTGCCATACGGCGACAGCGCGGCGACCACCACGAATACCAGGTACAGCGTCATCGCCAGCAGGTAGTACCAGCCCACGTTGGACGAGGCCCAGTCCTGCGCCTGCATGAGCATCCGCCCGGCACCCAGGGGGTAGACGCTGACGAACACGGCGAACGCCACGACGATGAGCGAGGCGATGGCAAAGACAGGCCGCAGCGTCCGCACCGGGTTATGTTGAGGCTCCAGGGCTTCCATGAAAGCGACCTGCTCCGAATCAAGGGGTATCCGTACCATCATGACGGTCCCACCATCGATTCGTGATGAAGGCCACCAGAAACCAAGCATTTAGCGTGATTTCTGGCGAAAGGCGACAGTCGATTACGTCACGCAGCAGCCACTACGTAGTCCAGCGCAGCGGTCACCGCCACGACCTGGGCCCGGTTGCACTGGGCCGGGGTGGCGCGCGGGCTGTCCGGGTAGACCTCGGTGGTGGTGGTGTAGCGGGCCCCGGTGATGCCGGCGCACAGGCCCAGCGCCACCAGCGGGTACTCGATCACCCCGTGCGAGACCACCTTCGACCCGATGATCTCCCCGGCCTCGTCGGCCGGTGCGATGTGGGTCACCTGCTCCACCGCCGCCACCACCGCCTGCTGGAACGCCGGCTGCGGGTTTTCGGTGTCATCCACCAGGTAGAACCCATCCGGAATCAGCCCAGGCACGAACGGCTTGCCGTCGCGTGCAGCCACCGCCGGGCGGAACTCGCTTTCGTCGCTGTCGGTGGTCTCGTGCAGATCGATGTGCAGCACGAACTGCGACTTCAACGGGGCCACCAGCTCGATCAGCGCGGTCGACTCGCGTGCCGGAGCGCCCTCGCGGAAGTTGCGGTTCGGGTCGATGGCATCGAAATTCCAGCGGTTGATGCGCTCATAGCCCCAAGGGTTCACGCACGGCACCACCAGCAGGTTGATGCGCCCCACATAGGCGGCGGCATGCTGTTCCAGGAACTCCAGCGCGCCCATCACGCCGCTGGTCTCATAGCCGTGCACGCCGCCGGTCACCAGTGCCGCCGGCAGCGCCGGATTCCAGTCGGGGCTGCGCAGGGCCAGCAGCGGATAGGTCTCGCCGGCGTAGTCCAGCGCACCGTACTGCACCGGCTCAAAGGTACCAGCGAGCGCATCGATGCGCGGCAACACGTCCTGGTCGAAGCGACGCAGCCGCTGCTGCCGTGCCCGCCATTGCGTGCGCTCGGCCTCGCCCCAGGGCTGGCCGGGGGATCCCACGGGATAGAAGGCAACAGGGCTCATGGCAGTCTCGCGGCAACGGAAATCAACGCGCATTTTAGCACCGCAGCCACGCACGGCTGGACTCAGCCCATCGCCTCGCCGGCATCGGCCAGGCGTTCTTCGATCTGCGCATACCAGTCCTGCAGCACCTCGATCAACAGGTCCATTTCCGCATCGGCGCGCGGAAGGCGGCCGGCACGGAGTGACACCTGCGCTTCCTGCAGCTGCGCGATGAAGCCGGCCACGGTGTCGGACTGCACGATCAGGCCAGGATGGCGGCGTCCCGGCAGACGCACCACGGCATGGTTGCCGAGCTGTCCATACAGGCTGATCGTGGTGTAGGTCTTCATCGCCAGTTGGGCGTTCATGCAATGCTGCCTGGAGAGAACTGGTTCACCGGCACGCGCGGGCTGGACGGGGGAGACGCTGCCGCGCGTGCCGGGGAACCAGGGGGACACGGGAGGTGGGCCGGCCCGCAGGCCGCCCACGAAAAGAAAACCTCAGTCGATCCGGGCACGCCCGGATATCTGCACCCGGCGGTTCGGCGCAAGGCAGGCGATCAATGCCGGCTGGCTGCGTTGGTCGCACTGCACCAGCGGCTCGGCAGCGCCGCGACCCTCGGCACGGATCGTCCCGCTGGCCACTCCGCCTTCCACCAGCGCACTGCGCACGGCCTCGGCACGACGCGTGGACAGCGCCCGGTTGTAGGACGCGCTACCGATGCGATCGGTGTATCCGACCACCTCGATCCGCTGCACCTCGCTGGCCCGCTACACCTGGCCAAGCACCCCTTTCGGTGCCGGCAGCGCATGCCGCGCGCGCAGAGCGCACGCCGATGCCGGATACCGAACGCACCGCGCCGGTAGCGCGCAATTCGGTCGACGAACTGCGCCAGCTCATGGACGCCAAGCAGCTGACCGAGCTGCGCACCACCTACAACGGCAACTACGGTGCCAGCCTGCTGTTCAATCCCAGCACGCTGAACTACTACGTGGCGCTGTTCCAGGAAAAGAATTTCTGGCGCGTGATCAAGACCGATTCGGTGGAGAACGCCGAGCACGTCTACCGCACGTTCGTGCAGCAGACCGAGCAGCTGGCGCAGGTCAACATCGACACCATCCGCCTGGATGCGGGCAAGCGCTACACCGAGCGCCTGGTCAGCTTCAACGAAGAGCGCCTGCGCACCCTGCAGGCGCAGGTGGAACAGGAACGCGCGCAGTCCCTGCAGGTCAGCACCGCGCTGCAGCAGGCACAGCAGCAGGCGGTCAGTCTGAGCACCGAACTGCAGAGCAGCAACAGCCAGCTTGGCACGCTGCAGCAGCGCATCCAGCAGCTGCAGTTGCAACAGGGCAATCCGGAAACCACGCTGCCCACGCCGGCCCCGCCGCCGTCACCGGCCCCGCAGGTCGACTGATCCGACCGTCGTGGCCCGTACGATGGCGCTGCACGGCGCCATCGAGGCTCAGCCGAGGCCGGGCGGGTCGTTGCAGGGTGGGTCGTCCGCGCAGGGTGCACCGTAGTCGTGCAGGCGCCAGGCATCGCGCAGGCGCCTGCGCTGTTGCGGGGAGGCATACAGATACGCATTGAGCGCATCAAGGAAAGCAGCCTGCCCTTTCGCGTCGAGCTCGGAAAACCGGACCAGCATCAGCACGACAGGGGCGGGTGGAAGGGGCAGCACATCGGCACCGGTTGATCCACGACATTGCATGCCACCATAGAGGCATGCGCACGCGCCGCGTATCGGACCCGGACTAAACGCTACTCCGCTTCGGCCGCATTCGCCCGGGCCTGCTGCGAGGCATTCACCAGGCCATGGGCAATGGCGTACTGGAACACATCGGCGTCGGTCGCCAGCCCGAGCTTGCGCATCGCCGCCACCTTCTGCGTGCTGATGGTCTTGCGCGAGCGTCCGATGCGGGCAGCGATTTCGATCACCGAAAGCCCTTCGGCATACATGCGCAGCACTTCCTTCTCGCGCTTGGACAACTGCTGGCCCTCGTCATCCGCCCCGGCATCCGGCACCAGGCGCGCCCGCACCTGCGGCGACAGATAGCCGCCCTGCGCCCACGCCATCCGCAGTGCCGGCAACACTTCCTCGATCGGATCGCTCTTGCTGACGATGCATTCCACGCCCGCCGCCAGGATGTTGTTCAGCACCAGTGGGCTCTCCATGCCGGTCAGCACCACCAGCCGGGTCTGCGGGAACCGGCGATGCAGGAACCGCAGCATGGCGATGCCGTCACCGTACTGCCCATGCGGCATCGAAAAATCGGTGACCACCACATCCACCTCCTGCCCGCTGACCAGCGCCACCAGGGCAGTGGAGTCCTTCACCACGCCCACGACCTCAATGTCGGCCTCGGACTGGAGCAGATGGGTGATCCCGGCCAGCAGCACGGGGTGGTCATCGGCGATCGCTATGCGAAGTGGCACGTCATCGGCCCATGGGTTGAGGGTATGCCGGGAACTATATGCCACCTTCAATCGAAGCTGTCATATAGTTGCGCCGCGCCCCCTTTCTGCAGGGGCTGACCACGAAAGCTGGAGTCCTGAATGGCCGATAATTCGATCCACGTCGTCGTGGCAGACGATCACCCGCTGATCCGGATGGCCGTCGAGTCCGCCCTCGATTCGATCCCGGCCCTGGTCCATGTGGGATCCGCCGCCGATTCGACCGAACTGATAGCGCTGCTCGATGAACAAACCTGTGACGTACTGGTCACCGATTACGCCATGCCGGGCGGCGCCCATGGCGATGGCCTGCCGTTGCTGCAATTGTTGCGCGAGCGCTATCCGGAACTGCAGATCGTGGTGTTCACCGGCCTGGACCAGGCCGCGATCGTGCAGACGCTGTTTGAAGCGGGAATCAGCCATATCCTGAGCAAGGCCGATGACGTAAGCCACATCGCCGCTGCGATCACCGCCGCCCACGTAGGGCGCCGGTATCTTTCGCCCAGCATCGCCCCCCTGCTGCCTTCGCGCGGCACCCAGCGCCCGCCTCTGGCACTGTCGCCACGCGAGCGTGAGGTACTGACCCTGTTCGTGGCCGGCTGGAGCGTCAACGCCATTGCCGAGAAACTCGACCGCCGCAAGCAGACCGTCAGCACGCAGAAGGTCAACGGAATGGCCAAACTGGGCATCGAGCGCGATGCGGACCTGTTCAAATACGCCGTCGAACTGGGCCTGTCGGGGGCCGCCAGCTGAGCCGATCCGCGCAGGCCGGTTCAGCCTGCGCCAAGCTGCGCCGCCTGCTGGTCGACCAGCGCCTGCAGCGCTTCGATCACCCCATCCAGCGCGGCGGCGTCCACGGGCCCGCCCTCGCGCAGCTGCGCTTCGATCTCGCTGAAGCGCTCCCCCAACCCGCGCTGCCCCAGCATCATCAGCACGCCCTTGAGCGCGTGTACCCGATCCAGAAGGGCCGGTTGATCCTGATCGGCGCGCGCACGCGCGATGCGCTGCAGGTCGTCCCTGGAGCTGTTGACGAACGTGCGGCGCAGGTGGTCCGGGAGGACCATCCCGCCTCCAGGCGGGGCGGCGTCGGCCGGCCCGGCAGGCCGCACGGCAGCCTCGCCGGCAATGCCGGGCATCGCACCGAGATGCTGCAGCAGCACGCGGCCCAGCGTCTCCAGGTTGAGCGGCTTGAGCAACAGGTCGGTGATGCCGGCCTGGCGGCAGCGCTCGCGCTCGCTGGCAAGTGCGGTGGCCGTTATCGCCAGGATCGGCAACGTGGCCGCGCGTTCCCGCAGCGCACGCGCCAGCGCGTAACCATCCATCACCGGCATGTTGATGTCGGTCAGCACGGCCAGGTGCTCATGCTGGCGCCACGCCAGCAGCCCTTCCTTGCCATCCTCTGCGGTGTCCACGGTGAATCCCAGGGTTTCCAGCTGCTGCTGGATCAATTCGCGGTTGATCGGATTGTCTTCCACCAGCAGCACCCTGCCGCGCGCGCTGACGGCCGCCGCCGGCGGTGCGGGCGGCAGGGGCGAAACAGCGCCGTGCAGCGCGCCCAGCGCACGCAGCAGCGACTGTCCTGCATAGCAGCTGACATGCACCCCATCGGCCATCTGCTGCGGCGAGAGGGGGCCATTGGCGTAGGCACGCACCACGTAACGGTGGCGTGCGACCAGTGCCGCCTCGTCATCGGCGCTCCACGCGCGCCGCTCGCCGAACAGCAGCAGCGTGGCGCCCTCGCTGGCCACCGGCTCCAGTGGCGGCTGCTCCAGCACCGTCACGTCCGCCCCCGCCCGCTGCAACAGCCCGCCGATTTCCAGCCGCCATTCCGCCGCGGCCGACAGCAGCGTGATGCGCTGGCCGGCAAGCACTGCAGCGGGACGGGCGGGTACCCCGGCACGCTGCACCGGTACCTCCAGGGTGAACACGCTGCCCACGCCCAACGTGCTTTCCGCGCCGATGCTGCCGCCCAGCAGGCGCGCCAGCTGCTGGCACAGCGCCAGCCCGAGCCCGCTGCCGCCGTAGCGACGCGAAACGCTGGCATCGGCCTGCTGGAAGGGCTGGAACAACTGCCCCAGCTGGTCTTCGGCGAGCCCGATGCCTGAATCCACCACCTGCAGCCGCAGCAGCGGATCCGGCGCGGTGGGGCGCTCCACCAGCGCGGCCCTGACCACGATCCTGCCGGACTCGGTGAACTTCACTGCATTGCCCAGCAGGTTGTTGAGCACCTGGCGGATGCGCTGCACATCGGCCAGGAACACGCTGTCCAGCGCCGGATCCAGCGCGTAGTACAGCTTCACGCCCTTGCGCTGGGCCTGCGCGGAAAACAACAGCGCGGCCTGTTCGATCAGCGGCCGCGGCTCGAACGCGACCGGGTCGATGTCCAGCTGGCCTGCTTCGATCTTGGAGAAATCCAGCACATCGCTGATGATGCCGAGCAAGGCGTCGGCCGACAGCCGGATGCGCTCTACGCGCTCCTGCTGCGCCGGTTGCATCGGCGAACGCGCCAGCAGCTCGAGGTGGCCCAGCACCCCATTGAGCGGCGTGCGGATCTCGTGGCTCATGGTGGCAACGAAGGCGGATTTCGCCTGCGATGCCGACTCGGCCGCCGCGCGCGCGCGATCGGCATCGCTGCGCGCAACCCGCAGCGTCTGTTCCAGCTCTGCCTGCGCGGTGACATCGCGCAACGCACAGACCCACACGGGCCGGTCGCGGAACATTGCAGGGGCCATCGCCACCTGTAGTTTCAGCGCATGCCGGGCAGGTCCCTCGGCGTTCCACTGGAACTCATGGGTGGTATCGCCGTCGGCCGCAACGGCGTCACGCGCGTGTCCGGACAACACTGCGTAAAGCGCTTGGCCGTCAGCGGCCACGCCCTGTGCGGCCATCTGCCGGGCCGGCTCATTTTCCACCAGCGGCTCACCGCTGGACGGGTCGATCAGCACCAGCCCGACCGGCGAAGTATCGATGATCACCCTGCTCAACGCCTCGCTTTCGTACACGCGAGAAGCGTCTGCCAGCGCGGGGGTGAACACGCGACGGTCCAGCCGCAGCAGCAGCAGCCACAGCGCCAGCAGGATCACCGCCGCAGCCAGCGCCTGCGCCAGCAGCCGCGTGCCTTTCTCCTGCCACAGATCACCCCAGCCATAGAGGTGCAGGACGGTCCAGTCCACCCCATTTACCGGCCCATGCACGATGAACTGGCCGCCCACATGCAGCCGGCCGTCCCCCGCCGGGACGGCACGGGCGATCCGCCGCGCCAGCGCGGGACTGACATCACGCGGCAGGCCGGCACTGCGCAGCACCGTGCGCCCGTCGCGGGTGACCACGGCGTAGGCACCGGAAACGCGCTCATCCAGCCGCGTCTTGATGGTCTCGACCGGCTCGAAGACGATGCGTCGGAATGCCGGATCCCGCCCCTGCAGCAGGGTCTGCACGCCGACCAGCGACGGCTGGCCGGTAATCGGGTTGGTATCGAAGCGCGAGATCAAGCGGCCGCTGGCCGCGGCACTTTCCACTGGACCCACCTGCGGCCGCATGGCCCGGGCCCTTTCTTCATCGACCAGCAACCGGGCGAAGGCTTCTTCACGATTGGCAACCCGAAGCGCGCGCAGCAGCTGGGCCTCGTCGGGCACCCCGGCAACCGCCAACAGGCGTCCCTGCGGTTCGTACAGGTACATCGTGACCGGACCAGAGGCACGCAGGGCGGTCACGGTAGAGGCGGCATAGGCCGAGTACTCGACCATGATGCCAAGGTAGGCATCCAGCTGCGGCCGTGGCAGCGGGTTGTCCTTCGCCCCCAGTACCAGCCACGGCACGGCGGTACGTCCCTCCGCGCGCACCACCCATTGTCCGCCAGCGTCAAGGAAGCGGTCTGCCAACGGCCGTCCCTGCGCCTGCAGCTGTGCCTGTTGCCCGTTCCACATGGCCTCGCTGCCGTTGATGTTGGCGGCATAGGCACGGTCGCGCTGGAACAGGAAATAGTCGACCGAGGCGCGCGCTTCGGCGAACCGCTGCTGCTGCGCTGCATGGAATGCGGCCACATCGGACAACAGGGCCACCAGCAGGGTCGCCAGGATCAACAGACTGACCACGCCCCCGCCGCCGAACAACAGCCTGCGCTGGTGGCGGCGTAGCGACGGCAACAGGGAGCGTCCCCGCACCGTCGATGCAACACTGGTTGGCAACGTATCCAAGCCGATTCCCTTTGCGCGCCTGCGCGCCTCGAATCTAGCCGATCGCTGCCGGGGTTGCCATCGGCCCATCCATCGCGGCCGACCCGTCCTCCGTGCGTTCCGGTTCCAGCAGTGCTTCCAGCAGCGATGCGGCCGAATAGGCCGACACCTGCCAGACCCCTTCGCGCAGCGCGGCCCGCAGCGGCCCGTCACTGCGCACACGGACGATACGCTCGACCCCGGCGTGCCGCGCTGGACCGGCAGCGCGCTGGTTGCGTTCAAACATCACCAGCGGCAATGGTTCGCCGTCATTGGCCTTGTCCGCCTGCCCCAACGTGTCCAGCACCAGCACCTCGGCGCCCCATCGGCGCAGCCGGCGCGCCAACTCTTCGCGCCAACTGGTCACCGTCGAATGCAGCAGCACCCGGCGGCCTGAGAGCGGACCGCGCCCCTCGTCGCAGGGACGTTCGGCAGGCAGCATCGGGATGTCGAAACCGAACACGCTGCCCACCCCCGGCGTGCTGTGCACATCGATGTCCCCGCCCATCAGCCGGCACAGCTGCCGGCACAGCGAAAGGCCAAGGCCGGAACCGCCGAAGCGGCCGGCAATGGAGTCGTCGGCCTGGATGAAAGGCTCGAACAGATTCACCTGCTGCGTTTCGGTCAGCCCGATTCCCGAATCGGCGACCTCCCAGCGCAGCGCTCCCGGCTGCGCCGATGGCAGCAGCCGGATCTCGATCCTGCCGGAAGGGGTGAACTTGATGGCATTGCCGACCAGGTTGCGCAGCACCTGCTCGATGCGTGCCATCGGACCGGTGCAGTGGCTGGGCAGCAGCGGATCGACCAGCAGGTCCAGGTCCACGCCCTTGCCCAGCGCCAATGGCGCATACAGCAGGGCCACGCCTTCGATCAGCACGGCCGGCTCAAAGCGCACCACCTGCAGCCCGAGCTGGTTCGCCTCGGCGCGCTCCAGATCAAGCACGTCACTGATGATGAGCAGCAACGAATCGGCGGACTGGGTGATGCGCCGCAGGCGGGCGTGCTGCTCGTTGTCCAGCCGCGAGCGCGCAAACAGCTCCAGATGGCCCAGGATGCCATGCAGTGGCGTGCGTATCTCATGGCTCATCGCGGCCAGGAAGCGCGATCTGGCGCGGTGCGCGGATTCTGCCTGGTCATGCAGCAGGTCCTTCTGCTCCTGCAGTTCAACCCGTGCGGTCAGGTCCTGCAGCACGCACAACAGTACGCTGCGCTGCTCGTGGACGACCTGGGTCGCACTGACCAGCAAGTGGCGCGCGGCGACCCGACCCGCTGCAGGATGAGACAGTTCGAATTCGGCGATCGCCGGATCGCCCTCCCCGCCCACCCTGCGCGCGCGGGTGTGGCCCTCCACCACGGCGGCATACAGGTCCATGCCGCATCGCTCGGCCGCGGCCGCATAACGACGCATCAGCTCATTCTGGACCACCGCCTGCGCCCCTTCGGTGTCTATCAGGCACAGCCCGGCCGGCGTCATCTGGATCAGCGAGCGGAACAGCTGTTCATCGGCATGCACCTGCCGCGACCGATGCGCTGCTGGGGCGAGCACGCGCCGGTCCAACCATGCCAGCAGGATCCAGATCGTGGCCATGCCCAGCGCCCACACGGCCACGGCGATGCCCAGCTCGCGCCGTGCCTCGGCCAGCAGGCCACGCCCGTCCAGCAGGCTGACCAGCGTCCAGCCGGTTCCCGCCACGGGCGCAGCGAACCCCAGCCTGCCTTCGTGCAGGTACTCGCTGATGCCCGATCCGCCTCGTGGCCATCGCCGGATATCCTTCAATTCGTGCAGCAGGTCGACCGGCGCGTCCGCGCGCGAACCCAGGATGACTTCGCCATCGGGGCCAACCACCAGCAGATTGTCGGCCGTTGCCTGGCGCAGCAGGCCGGCCAGCGCTGCGACGGGTTCGAAGGCCACCAGCACACCCACCGCGCGCGTGCCGTCATGGACCGGAAACGCGGTGATCCGCGACGGCCTTCCGCTGAGGGGATGGGCAGCCATGCCGATCCGGTTGCGATGATCGCCGTGGGTCGGGCCCGGTGTCGCCACGCTGCCGCCCAAAGGCCCAGGCAGGCTCGATCTTACATACGCGCGCAGCTGGCCAAATGGCGCATCACGGTCCGCGCGGGACAGCGCACGGGCCAGGGCACTGTCCTGCAAGCCGTCGTCGAGCACGGCAAAGTGTCCGCTGGGATCGAGGAAGTAAGCCACGCTCGCGGCCGCTGCACCATCGGACTCCAGCTGCGAAAGAAGCGACATCGATCGCGACAGCGCCAGGTAGCGCCTGAGCCGTGTTGCGGGCCATCGCTGCGTATCCCGTCCAATCACCAGCTGCACGGCTGCACCCGCTCCCTGCTTGACCCGCAGCGTCTGGCCATCGGCGAAGTAACGCCGCAGATCTGCTGCCTGCAGCGCAGGATCCCTTTCCGTACCCCGTTGCCATGCGTAGGCGGTCAAGCGGGCAAGCTTGGCGTAGTGGTCGTGCTGATGGAGCAGGTGCGCGTCCAATGCTGCGCGCGCGCGCAGGAAATCGTGCAGATGGTCCTGCTGCCTGGCACGCACGCAGGACGCAACCGTGATCGCCAGTGCGATGCACGAAAGCATGCTGAGCAGTATCCCCGCCGCCAGCAGCAGGCGCCGCGTATGCCGATGGACCACGCGCAGGTCACCGCCAGGTCGATCACGTCCACGCAGGCGCGACAGGTAGATGAGGGGCCGCAGGCAGGCAATCATGCTGGGGGCGTGCAGGCAGGCAGGATCCACGCAGCGCGCGGCGTTCCTGGTTGCCACAGGGTTCCGGGGAGATGACCTGCACGTTAGTCGGACCCGTCCTCGATCCCCATAGGACGCGACTGAAACGGCGAGCGCACTGGACCTTCATCGACAGGCATCGCGCAGCCGATCGTCCCAGTGCCGCTGTTGAACGAAGGATTCGCGTCGGCGTCTGCGCTGCAGGGCGTTCCTGCGTGCACGCTGCGCGCGGCTGCAGGCCTGCGGATCGCGCTGCAGGGGGATCAACACGACCCGACCCGGCTGTTGCTGGCGCGTCCTGCGGCTGGCGGGCGGCGGCCGTGGCTGGGCAACGGGCGATACGGCCGCGGTTTCCGCGGTTTCCCCGCTTGCCGCGCTGTCCGGGACCGTCCACCGCACCGCCGGCTCGCCCGCCGCGCACGCTGCGTCCTGGTAACGCACGGCGGCGCCGCTGCCACACCGATGGACCGGCCCTGCAAAGGCAGCGGAGCAGACACCGATGCCTACCGCCAACCACCAGGGTGATGCGTGCATGGCGATCCTCCTTGCACTCCACGCTGCGGCAATGATGAGCGCCGGCCAAGAGGCGAAGGCGGCGGATTCACCTTTTCGTGTTTCTTGTATTCCGCTCCCCGCCGCAAGCCACCAAGCTGCCCGCCCTCCGCTCGCTGCCCGTCCTGACCGCCATGGATCCTGCGCTGCCGCGCCTCCGGCATGCAGCACGCCGCATCGCCGAGCGTGGCCGCGTGGCACGCCGTCTCCATCGACAGCACGGCCGCCTGCTGAGCATCGTCTTCATCGCGGTTGAAGACCCGAAGTGAACCGCGGTGCGCGGTTCAATCAACGCGCGCGCCGCCCTGCGCTGCGTCCCAGGCCTTCACCTTGCTGCGCACCTGCTGCAACATCGCGTCCAGCGCGGCGCGGTCGTGCACCTTGCCACGCAGCACCACCGTGTTGATCGACTCGGTGGCGCTGATGTCCTGCAGCGGATTGGCGTCCAGCAGCACCAGGTCGGCGGCCTTGCCCGCTTCCACCGAACCGTAACGGTCCATCTGGCCGAACCAGGCCGGACCGGCGCGGGTAGCTGCCGCCAGTGCCTGCGGCGGCGTCAGTCCCTCGCGCACGAACAACTGCAGTTCCTGGTGCAGCCCGATGCCGGGATAATTGAATGCATTGAGGAACCCGGCATCGGTACCGGCAATGATCGTCACCCCGGCCTGCTGCAGCATCGGCAGCACCGCAGCCACCTGGTGGTACTGCCGGTGGCGCGCCTGCACCTGCGCCTGCGTGGCCTTGGCGGCGCGATCCACGCGCCATGCATAGGTGGCGCGCAGCCCGGGCCCGATGTAGGCCAGGTAGGGATCGTGGCGATGGTCGTCCTGGTCGAGGAAATCCAGGATGCGTCCGCCGTTGAGCGTGGGCGTGACAAAGACGCCGCGACGGGCGAAGTCACGGTAGGCCGACATCGCAGTGTCCCGATCGAAGCTGGCATCCAGGCGCTGGTTGGCCTGCGCGCGGTCGATCCGCCCGGCGCCGAAATCCGCGGCGATGGCGGCCTGTTCCCGACTGCCGGCCTTGAACGCGTAATCCAGGTGCTCGATGGACGCCAGGCCCGCATCGACGGCCTGCTCCACCGTCAAGGCCATCGGGATGTGCCCGGAGGCCTTGAGTCCGGCCTTGCGCGCCGCGCTGGCCGCGTACAGGAACAGCTCGGGCTTCAACGTACTGTCGGTGATCTTGACGAAGTCCACGCGGTCGCGACGCAGCTGCGCGATCGCCGCATCCACGTCCGCCTCGCTGCCCACTTCCAGCGTGCCTTTCCAGACCGGGTCGAGGCCTTCGATCTTTGCCCCGGACGTCAGCAGCCGCGGCCCGTCGAGCGCACCGCTGGCGATCTGCCCACGCCACTGCAGTACCTGCTGCGGCAGGTCGCCGGACGCATCGCGTACGGTGGTGATGCCATGGGCGATGTACAGCGGAAGCAGCGCCTTGTTCTCCTCGATCAGGGCCGGACCACCGCCGAAGTGCACGTGCATGTCCCACAGCCCCGGAACCAGGTACCGGTTGCCCGCATCTATCCGCCGCGCAGCGGTCCATCGGGAGGCCATGGAGGCATCGTCACCGACGGCGACGATGTCCTCGCCACGCAGCGCCACGCTCTGTCCGGGACGGGTCCTGGCCGCTTCGACGTCGACGATCGTGGCGTGCTGGATCAGCACGTCGGCGACCTTCGGCGAGGCCAGCGAGACAGCGGGGACGCCGGCCCCGGCAAGGGCGAAGGCAAGCAGGCAGACGGTTCGAGCAGACATGGGCGGCATCCGGTTGCACGGCGCGCAGGCCGTGGGATCGATTTGGGCATGCGCGCTGGCACACCGTGTCAGCGCATGGTAGAAGTCGATTTACCCATGCGGAAACGAAATAAGTAAATCCCAGCGATGAACCAGGCGAATAGATCATTGTTTGAACTGGACCTGCTGCGCGCCCTGGTCATGGTCGCCGACTGCGGCAGTTTCACCGCGGCCGCCAGCCGACTGCACTCCACCCAGTCCACCATAAGCCAGAAGGTGCGCCGCCTGGAACAGCTGGCCGGCCATCGCCTGCTGGAACGCGGCCACCGCGACGTGCAGCCCACCGACGCCGGCCAGACGCTGCTGGGCTACGCGCGCCGCATGCTCGGCTTGAACGACGAACTGCTGCAGGCGCTGGCCGGTGCAACGGTGGCCACGACGCTGCGCCTCGGCGTGCCCGAGGATTTCGTCAACCCGACCACCACGCGCATGCTGGCCGCCTTCAACCGGGGCAATCCGCAGGTCCGGCTGGAAATCAGCAGCGGCCTGAGCCGGGACCTGGCGCAGGGCTTCGACCACGGTGAGCTGGACCTGGTGCTGGTCAAGCAACGGCGCAACAGCCGGCCCGCCGTGCATTGCTGGCCCGAACCGATGCACTGGATCGACGGCAGGGCCACGCCCAGCGCTGGCCAGGACGTGCTGCCGCTGGTCACCTTCCCACCCCGTGGGCTGTACCGCGATGAGATGATCCATGCGATCGAAACGCTCGGCAGGCGCTGGCGGATCACCTTCACCAGTTCCTCGCTGAGCGGCATCCAGGGCGCGGTGGCCGATGGTATCGGCATCAGTCTGCTGCCACGTCGTGCGGTCACCGCCGACCATCGCATCATCGATGGCGAACACGGACTACCGGTGATCGACAGCTACGAAATCGGCATCCTCTACCGAGATAACGCCGACGACGGCGTGCGCGCGCTGGCGCTGGAGCTGAAACGCCAGGTCGACAGCGAAACCCGGTGAGCCAGCCTGCTCAGGCGCTGGCCGGGGGCAGGATCCAGCGTCCCCGGCGCATCGAAACGCGGTCCGACGGCACGGCCGCCACCGCTGCCGGTCCATGATCGGCGCGTACCGCCACGAAGGTCGCCGGCAAGCCCTCCTGCAGGCCATGTTCCGGCAAGCCGAGCACCGCCGCGGCGTGGCTGGTGACCATGTCCAGCGCCAGCTGCAGCTCGCCGTCGGTATGGAAGCCGGACCGGTAGCCGATCAACATCGCGCGCTGCAGCAGGTCGCCGTTGCCATAAGGCCACCAACTGTCACGGATGTTGTCGTTGCCGGAAAACAGCCGCACGCCCTGCGCATGCAGGGCCGCCACCGGCGGAAACGGCCGGTCGCCCGGCGCATTGGTCATGATCGCCACCTGCGCGCGTGCCAGTGCTTCGCCGACCTGCTGCGCACGGGCCAGCGGCACCTCACCGAGGGCATACGCATGACTGACCGCCACCCTGCCCTGCAGGCCGGCCGCTTCGGTACGCGCACACACCTGCTGCAGCTGCGCCAGGCCCTGCTCGCCGGGCTCGTGCAGGTGCACGTCGATCCGTGCGCCGTGCCGGTCGCCCAGGCCGAACAACAGATCCAGCTGCCCACGGGCGTCTCCATCCAGGCCCTGCGGATCGATTCCGCCCACGACCTGCACTCCTTCGGCCAATGCCTGCCGCAGCACCTGCGCGGTACCGGCACAGGACATCACCCCGGCCTGCGGGAAGGCAACGTACTGGATGTCCAGCAGGTCCGCGCAGCGTGCATGGGCCTGCTGCACCGCATGCAGGTTGCGCAGGCCGGTGGTCGCATCGACATCGACGTGGCAACGCACCGCCGCAGTACCCAGCGCGGCGATCTGCCGCATCAACGCCTCGGCGCGCACGTCCATCGGCGCGGCGGCCGCCAGCGCCTGCTTCTCCTGGGCCAGGCGCTCGCGCAGGCTGGCGACCGGCTGGTGGGGACGCCAGTGGTCGCCAACGAAACTCTTGTCCAGGTGGATGTGGCCGTCGACCAGAGCCGGCAGCACCGTGTACCCGCGCAGGTCGACCCCCTCGCCGTCACCGGCTTCGGGGGGCACGCTGGCACCGAAGCGGGTGAACCGTCCGTGCTCGATGGTGAAGGACAGGGGCTGGCCGGCGGCATCCACCGCGCCACGTACATGCAGGGCCGTCATGCGGTTCTCCTTCGATGAATGCATGCGACCTTACGGGCTGGTACGGCCAGGCCGCCAATGAAATCGCTGCATTGCAGGCATCCACCACGCCACTGCCCGGTGCCCCGGCAGCGGGTCGATCGCAGGAGCGGGTAAACTAGCGATGACGCAATCACCACAGCAGGATCCATGGGCCCGTTCGACCGCACCGACCGCCATCGCTGGCAGGCCGCCTCGCTGCTGGCGGCAGCGCCGGTTGCCGCCTTGGCCGCGGCCGATGCGCAGACCGGGCAGGACGCCTCGGCGGCGTCCGCAACGCCGCAACAGCGCGTGGAGGAACTGCACCGGCGTGTGCTGGCCGAACGCAGCGCCACCGCGGCCCTGGAGGCCTGGTGCGCCGAACACGGCCTGGCCGACAAGGGGCGGGTCCGCGCGGTACGGGTCCAGGGCGTGCAGCGCGATGCGCCCGACGACGTACGCAGGGCGCTGCAGGTCGACGCCAGCACGCCGCTGCGCTACCGCCGCGTGCAGTTGGCCTGCGGTTCGCGCGTGCTGTCCGAAGCGGACAACTGGTACGTGCCCGCGCTGCTGACGCCGGCGATGAACAGCCTGCTTGATGGCAGTGACGAGCCGTTCGGCCGGGTGGTCGCACCGCTCGGCTTCAAGCGCCAGACCCTGCGTGATCAAACCTACTGGCCCGCTCGCGGCGACGGTGCCGGCGCCACCGTGCTGGAAGTCCGTGCCCTGCTGCGCGACAGCGCGCAGCGGCCTTTCAGTTATGTCATCGAAAGCTACCTGCAGGGCGCGCTGCCGCACTGACCGTGGCCATCACGCCAGGCAGTGCTATGGTGCTCCCACCACCCCTGTGAAAGCGCACTGATGGATATCCGCCACGGCATGATGATCCCCCTCGCCCTGCTCGGCACGCTGGTCCTGAACGGCTGTGCCAGCAGTCCGGGCCCTCAGGTGCGCGGCAGTGGCCAGTGCCAGGCCAGCGCGCTGGGATGGGCCGTGGGCCAGCCTGCGAACGAGGCGAACATGCGGCGGCTGTCACGCGAAAGCGGCGCCGGGCTGGTCAACCCGATCGGCCCCGGCACGATCACCACCAAGGACCTGCGCACCGATCGCCTGCGCGTCTTCATCGACAAGCAGGACGTGATCACCGCCGTGCGCTGCGAGTAATCGCAGCACCGGGGCGGCCTTCAGTCCGCGCGGACCAGCAGTTCGGGACTGATGTCGGCGATGCAACGCGCCCCGGTGAGGGTCATCGCCACCCGCATCTCCCTCGCCATCAGGTCCAGCAGGTTGGCCACCCCGGCTTCTCCATGGGTGGCCAGGGCATACACGAAGGCGCGTCCGAGCAGTACCGCATCGGCGCCCAGCGCCAGCATGCGCACCACGTCCAGGCCACTGCGGATGCCCGAATCGGCGAGGATCTTCAGTTCGCCCTTTACCGCATCGGCAATGGCCGGCAAGGCGCGTGCGGTCGACAGCACCCCATCCAGCTGGCGCCCGCCATGGTTGGACACCACGATGCCATCGGCACCGAAGCGCACCGCATCGCGCGCGTCATCAGCGTCGAGGATGCCCTTGATCACCATCGATCCCTTCCAGAATTCGCGGATCCATTCCAGGTCCTTCCAACTGATCGACGGATCGAAGTTGCTGCCCAGCCAGCCGATATAGTCGGCCAGCCCGGTGGGATCGCCGCGGTAAGCCGAGATGTTGCCCAGATCGTGCGGACGCCCGCGCACCCCGACGTCCCAGGCCCAGCGCGGATGCGCCAGCACCTGGCCGGCGCGGCGCAGCGCAGCGTTCGGTCCGCTCATCCCGGAATGCATGTCGCGGTAGCGCGCACCGGGCAACGGCATGTCCACGGTGAACACCAACGTGGTCACCCCGGCCGCTTGTGCGCGTTCCAGCGCGTTGCGCATGAAGCCACGATCACGCAGGACATACAGCTGGAACCACATCGGCCGGTTGATCGCCGGGGCCACCTCTTCGATCGGGCACACCGATACCGTGGACAGCGTGAACGGGATCCCCCGGCTGGCTGCCGCACGTGCGGCCTGGACCTCGCCACGCCGCGCGAACATGCCGGTCAGGCCGACCGGCGCCAACGCGACCGGCATCGCCAGCGTCTCGCCGAACAGGTCGGTGTGCAGGTCCAGTTCTGACATGTCGCGCAGCACGCGCTGGCGCAACGCGATCCCGGCCAGGTCCTCCACGTTGCGCCGCAACGTGTATTCGGCGTAGGCACCCCCGTCCACGTAATGGAACAGGAACGGCGGCAACCGGCGCTGCGCCGCTGCCCGGTAGTCGGTGGAGGCGGAAATGATCATGTCCGACTGTGAGCGCAAACGGCGCCGCCAGGCAATTCGCCTTTCGGCGAATGCGCCGGTTTACAGTTTTTTCTCGACCCGGCGCATCACGGTCAGCACCACCACGCACATCAGCGTCACCCCGCTGGCGATCACATACGCGCCGATACCGACTGCGATGCCGACCGCGGCGGACATGATCAGCGAACTGGCGGTGGTCAGGCCGCTGACTTCGCCATCGCGCGTACCGCGGATGATGGTGCCGGCGGCGATGAAGCCCACGCACGCCACCACCGCCTCGATCAGGCGGATCGGATCGACCTGCAGCAGGTCCCGGTACTGGTCCTGCTGGAAATGCTCGGCCACTGAATCGCCGAGCCCGACGATCAGCGCCGCCGCGCCGGCCAGCAGCATGTGCGTGCGCAGTCCCGCCGCATGCTTGCCCAGTTCGCGCTCGAACCCGATGACCCCGCCGAACAGCATGGCCGCAGCCACCCGCAGCAGCAGGGAGATATCCTGGCTGAAATCCATCGCACGTCTTCCCTTGGTCAAATCGTGAAGGTCGCCGGAATGCCGTGCGAGGACCGTGAAAGCCGCTGGCTTACTGTGCCAGGTAGCCGCCATCGATGGCGTAGTAGGTGCCGGTGGCGAACGATGCGGCATCGCTGGCCAGCCAGGCCACCAGCGCGGCGACCTCTTCGGGCGTGCCCAGGCGCTTGAGCGCGTGCCGGCCTTCCAGCGTGGCCCGTACCTTCGGGTCCATCTGTTCCAGCAACGGGGTGCTGATGAAACCGGGTCCGACCGCGTTGATGCGGATCTGGTCGGCGGCATGCTCCCAGGCAGCGGTCTGGGTCAGACCCACCACGCCATGCTTGGCCGCCGCGTAGGCCACCGAACCGGCATACCCCACCTGGCCCAGGATCGAGGCCATGTTGATGATGCTGCCGCCACGGCCAGCCTTGCGCATGGCCTGGATCTGCGCGCGCTGGCACAGGAACACGCTGGTCAGGTTCACGTCGATGACCTTGCGCCAGCCCTCCACGGGGTAGTCCCCACTGATCGCGGCCGGACCGCCGATGCCGGCGTTGTTGACCGCGATATCCACGCTGCCAAGTTCGGCCACGGTGCGTGCCACGGCCGCTTCCACGGCGGTCTCGTCGGTGACGTCCAGTGCGATGCCGAGCGCCTTTGCGCCCTTGCCGCGCAGCGCTTCGGCGGTGGCGTCGACCGCCTCCTGCTTGAGGTCCCATACCGAAATCGCGGCACCGGAAGCGGCCAGCATTTCCGCCACGGCCAGCCCGATCCCGGACACGCCGCCGGTCACGATCGCGGTCTTGCCCTTGAGTTGGTAATCAATCATTGCTCGACTCCTGTTGCGTTGGTCTGGATGGGGTCCAGCCATCACCGGCAACGTTACGCCGCGCGTCGTGACGCGCCCGCAACATGCGTCCACGGCGCGTGCAACAGGCCTTCCCATCGCTGCAACAACCCAGGTCCTATGCTCGGCGCACGGGCCCTGACGCGGCCTTTCCTCCCCCAACGAAGGATGCTTGATGCCAACCGATGACACTGTGCTGTTCTCTGCAACCCGCCTGGGCGCGATCGCCATCGCCAACCGGGTGGTGATGGCCCCGCTCACCCGCAATCGCGCCCTGCCGGACCGCGTCCCTACGCCGCTGGCGGTCGAGTACTACGGGCAGCGCGCCAGCGCCGGGCTGATCATCGCCGAAGCGACACAGATCAGTCCGCTGGGCCAGGGTTACCTCGACACGCCGGGCATCTACAGCAGCGCACAGGTGCAGGGCTGGAAGGCCGTGACCGACGAAGTCCACGCCCGCGGCGGAAAGATCGTGCTGCAGCTGTGGCACGTCGGCCGCATCTCGCACACCAGCCTGCTGCCGGAAGGTGAGGTACCGGTCGCGCCCAGCGCCATCCGCGCCGATGCGAAGACCTTTACCGCCAACGGTTTCGAAGACGTGTCCACACCGCGCGCGCTCGCCCTGGACGAGATCCCGGCATTGATCGAGGACTACCGCAAGGCCGCGCACAACGCCATCGAAGCCGGCTTCGACGGTGTTGAAGTCCACGCGGCCAACGGCTACCTGATCGATCAGTTCCTGCGCGATGGCAGCAACAAACGCGAGGACGCCTACGGCTGCAGCATCGAGAACCGTACCCGCCTGTTGTTCGAAGTGGTCAGCGCAGTGGCCGGCACGATCGGTGCGGCGCGCACCGGCGTGCGCCTGTCCCCCACTACCCCGGCCGGTGATGCCCACGACAGCGATCCGCAGCCGTTGTTCGAACGCGCCGTGGAACGCCTGGACGATATCGAGGGGCTGGCCTTCGTGCATGTCATCGAAGGGTCCACCGGCGGTGACCGGGACAATATCCCGTTCGACTATGCGGCCCTGCGTTCGCGTTTCGGCGGCGCATGGATCGCCAACAACGGTTACGACAAGACGCGTGCCGAAGCCGCGTTGGCATCGGGCTACGCCGATGCGGTGGCGTTCGGTCGTGCCTTCATCGCCAATCCGGACCTGGTCGAGCGCCTGCGCCGCGACGCACCGCTGGCCGAAATCGACCAGGCCACCCTGTATGGCGGCGGTGCAAAGGGCTACACCGATTACCCGCCGCTGTGAGCAACACGGGCTGACAACTGCCCGGTGGGGGGACGACCGCCCGGCGGGTGACGACCGCCCGGTGGGTGTGACGACCGCCCGGTGGGTGTGACGACTGCCCGGTGGGTGACGACCGTTGGTCGTCACCTCCCCGACCGCAATCAGCGAACCACGGTGTCCTGCAGCTTCACATCCACCACCTGCAGCGGCTCGGCCGCGTTGCGACCCAGCTGCAGCTGGTACTCGCCAGCGGCAATCTTCCACTCCCGCGCGGTCGGATTGAAATCAGCCAGTGTCTTCGGCTCGGCTTCGATGCGGATCCGGCGCTGCTCACCCGGCTGCAGGCTGACCTTGTCGAAACCGACCAGGCGGATCGGCGTGGTGTGGCCCTGTGGCAGCTTCAGGTACAGCTGGGCAACATCAGCGCCGGCACGCGCGCCGGTGTTGCGCACGTCCACGCTGGCGACCAGGCGCTGGCCTTCCACGCTCACCTGCAGGTTCTCGTAGGCGAAGCTGGAATAGGACAGGCCATGGCCGAAGGCGAAGGTGGGCACCAGGCCCTTGGCTGCAGCCCACTTGTAACCCACGTTGGCACCTTCGATATCGAAATCGAAGATGTCCACCGCCGGCTGCTTCGGGTTGAACCCCAGTCCCGGCACGTGCGGGCGCGGCAGCTGTGATTCGTCCACCACCCACGTCACCGGCAGGCGACCGGACGGATTGACCTTGCCGGTGAGCAGTGCGGCGATGCCCTCACCACCGCGGATGCCCGGATACCACGCCTGCAGCAGCGCCGGCACCTGGGCCAGCCACGGCGTACGCACCGGGCCGTTGGTTTCCAGCACCACCACGGTCTTCGGATTGGCCTTGGCCACCGCACTGATCAGCGCGTCCTGCTGGTCGGGCAGCTGCATGTCCGGCAGGTCGACCGATTCGGCAGACCACTGGGTGGCGAACACCAGGGCCACATCGGCCTGTGCGGCCGCGCGCGCGGCGGCCGCCGGATTGCGGCCATCCACATAGGTGATCTGGGCATCGGGCCGCTCGGCGCGCAGCGCTTCCAGCGGCGAAGACGGGTGGAAGATCACCGGACCCGGCCAGGTGGTCGGCATCACGCCCGGTACCGCGTTGGTGCCCTTGGCGGTGATGCCCACCATCGACGAACCACCGCCGCCGATCACGCCCTTGTCGGCGTGACCGCCGATGATCACGATGCGCTTTACGCTGTCGGCCAGCGGCAACAGGTTGCCTTCGTTGCGCAGCAGCACGCTGCCCTCTTCCACCGTGCGCTGGGCCGCGGCATAGCCGGCTTCCACGTCGATCGGCTGGTGCTGCGGCGGGTTGTCGAAGTTGCCATGCAGGAACATCGTGCGCAGGATGCGCGACACCATGTCGTCCAACCGCGCCTGCGGCACCGTGCCACCGGCCACGGCCAGGCGCAGCGGCTGGTCGAAGAAGGTGGTGGCGTCGAACACTTCGCCGGCCGACTGCTGGTCCAGGCCGGCCAGCGCCGCCTTCGAGCCGCTGTGCACGCCGCCCCAGTCGGACATCACGAAACCGGGGAACTTCCATTCCTGCTTCAGCACCTGGTTCATCAGGTACGGATGTTCGCAGCCGTAGATGCCGTTGATCTTGTTGTAGGAACACATCGCCGAACCCGGCTTGCCGAGCTCGATGGCGATCTCGAAGGCCAGCAGGTCCGACTCGTGCATCGCCTGGTCGCCGATCTGCACGCTGTGGAAGTTGCGCCGCGTCTCCATGTCGTTGAGCGCGTAGTGCTTCATCGTGGAGATCACGTGCTGGCTCTGGATGCCGCGGATCGACTCACCCACGATCACCCCGCCCAGCAGCGGATCTTCACCGGCGTATTCGAAGTTGCGCCCGTTGCGCGGATCGCGCTGCAGGTTGACGCTGCCACCGAGCAGGATGTTGAAGCGCTGCTGCCAGGCTTCGCGACCCATCGTGGCGCCGCCGACATAGGCGATCAGCGGATTCCAGCTGGACGCCGTGGATGGACCGGACGGCATCGCGGTGGCGAAGTCACCCTTGCGGATGCCGCCGGGGTTGGTCACCCCTACGCCGGCATCGGCCGACTGCTGCGCCGGGATGCCCAGCCGCGCCACGCCGGGCACGAAGCCGGCCGAACCGACCGCGCCTTCCGGCAGCGGACCGCCGTCCTTGCCCAGCCCGAAGTAGCTGCGCAGCATCTGGAATTTTTCGTCCTGGGTCATCTCACCCAACAGCAGGCGGGTGCGCTCATCGGCGCCCAGCGTGGTGTCCATCCACGGCTGCGGCGGCGTCGCGCCCTGCGCATACGGCAAGGTCAGCAGTCGTGCCTGCAGCTTGCGACCCGCGCCATCGCGCAGGTCAAGCGTCGAGGCGCGCCCTTCAGCGAATCCGTTGCTGGCCACGCCGTCCACCGCAGTTGCGGCGAAGCCGTCGGCCCGCACGGCCTGCGACGCCAGCAGCACCGCCGGCGCCCCCAGGCGCGAGGACTGCAGCAGGGCCGGCAGTGCCGTCGCATCCGCACCGGCCTGCGCATACAGCGCCACCACATGACGGTCATCGGCCAGTCGCAGATAACCTCGGCCGATCTGGTCCGGACCGGACTCGGCCTGCACCGGGACACGGCTGAGGATCACCTGGCCCTGCGCAGTGCCTTGGGCATCCACCTCGGCCTGGACGAAGCGGTAGGCAAAGCCGAGCTGGTCAGCCAGCGTCTGCAGCGGATCAATCGCCCCGACCGCACGCTCCACGTCCAGCACCGTCACCACATCGGCCTGCACCGAGGTCAGCTGGGTGGCCAGCGAACCGACATCGGCGGCCTGCGGGGCCTTGTCCAGCGCCAACACAGTGAAGGACGGCGTCGTATCGGCAGCGAAGGCCGGAACGGAGAGCGCCAGCGCAATGGCGGCGGAAAGGGAGAGCTGCTTTGTAATCGTTTTCATCGACAGACGTTTCAAACCCGATGCCTGCGCAGTCGGTCCTGGAAAGGGTGCCGCCGAAGGGAGCAGCGCTAGCCCGCATGCAGGCCTCGCCGAAGCGATGCTGCAGGGACCGGGGCGGAGCAGGCCTGCGCACGGACCCCTCCGTCCGGCGTGACAACCTGCTCCTGGACTGCGAGGCAATCCAACAGGTGAAGAGTGGTCGAGGGGGTTTGTTGCTGTCAACCTCCGTCGCATGCGGCGAAGGTCGCATGGACGACTGGAGCACGCCGCGTGCATCGGCTATTGTCGTGGATCGATCCAAGGAAGGAATCCGTCCATGTCACGTGCCCTGAGCAGCACCGCCCTCGCGCTCTCCCTGGTCGCCCTGGCCGCCTGCGGCTGGACCGCATGGCGCCAGCAGCGCGCGCAATCGCCCGACCAGGTGCTGCATGCCCGCGGACTCATCATCACCGACGCGAACGGCCAGGCGCGGTTGATCCTGGGCGCCCCGGTCCCCGATCCCACCACGGGCGGCAAGCCGCTGGGCCCGCGTGGCGCTCCGTTGTCCGGCCTGGTACTGCTCGGCCCGGACGGCTCCGAACGCGGCGGCTATGGCACCTCGGACGTCGGCGGCGAGGCGATCCTGACCCTGGATGATGCCACCGGCGCCACCGAAGTCTTCAAGGTGGTCGCCAACCCGGACCGGGGTGCCACGCTGATGGTCAAGCACCAGAACAATACGGGCGCGATGCTGACCTCGTGGCAGGGCGCGCCCGAGCTGATGTTCGTGGACGATACCGGGCGCTCGTTCTACGTGCGGCCGGGGATGCCTTCGGCGCCGTAGGCGGTGGGTCGAACGGGTGAAACCCCTCGCGGGTGGCTTTGTTGCTGGTTACGTGCTCGGGGCCGGGCGGTGGGGCTGTGCGGGGGACGGCAAAAGCCGCTCCTGCGGGCCTCGTTTCGCGCCATCCATGGCGCGGGTCCACTTCATCGCATTCGCGCTGCCGCTCCCACGCTTTGCTGCGCAAACCGCGGGCCCCGTCTCACCAACACCCACACCCCGCCGCTTCGCGGCCGCCCCTGACTCAGGGGCTCCCTCCACCCGACACAAACACGGCGCTCTGGTAGCGCCGACCCATGGTCGGCGGAATCCATCAGACCCCATTTCCCCACAGAATCCGCCGACCATGGGTCGGCGCTACCGAAGATTCCATGGCCGCCGTGGACCTGTCGAAAGGTGGGGCGGGGTGGCTGTGCAGGGCCGTCTTTTCGCATGGATGCGAAAAGCGAGCCTACAGGGACGTACCTGCGGCGTGTCCTGCACAGCCACCCCGCCCCGCCAACAACCAGCCCTGCAGCCGTTGACGTTGCCGTTGCTTCGGCTTGAAAAGCGGGTGCCGGGCCGCAGGCCCGGCAAACCAGAACACACTCAGCGCGGCCCGAACATCAGTTCCAGGTCGTTGCCCTGCGGCAGCCCCGAACGACGCTGCACGTGCCCTTCAGCATCCTTGAACAGGATCCCCGGCGTGCCCTGGAAACCCATCTCGACCATCAACGCCTGGTTGGCATCCAGCTTGCGCGACGCATCGGCGCTGATCGCCACCGGCTTGATGCCGCCGCGGTCAAAGGCGTGCTCGTTCTCCAGCAGCGCAGCGCTCGGATTGGCCGCTTGCAGGATGGCCGCTGCCTTGCCCGGACTGTCTTCGCGGATCACGCCCACCATGATGTGGCGCAATTGCACCTTGCCGGCATCCACCCACGGCCGCGCCGCATCCCAGAACTTGTGGCAGTAGGGGCAGTTGGCATCGCTGAAGGTGTACACCACGCGCGGCGCGCTGGCCTTGCCGTCGGCGACCCAGGCACTGGATTCGAGCTGCGACCAGATCTTCTCGGTCATCGGCCCGGCCACCTTTTCGGTCAGCAGATCGCGCGCCACGTCATTGCCCTGCGCATCGAACAGGCTGCCCACCACCACATGCTTGCCATCGGGAGTCAGGTAAGCGGCGGCAGGCTGCTGGCCATTGACCACACCGGCAAACCCGCGCAGGCCGCCAGGCGCTTCGAACTCTGAAACCACTTCGAAACCGAGCTTCTGCAGGCCCTTGATCGGCGCCGGGACGCCGCTTGCGTCCCCATTGGCGCCCGCAGTGGCAGGCGTTGCCTGAGCCGCGGTTTTCGGCGCCTGCGCCTGGCCACAGCCGGACACCGCCAGCAGGATCGGCAACACCAGCGCCGCTGGTGCGGCGCGCAGATACGTGGAAAGCATGACAACTCCTGATTGAATGCCCGCGCAGGCTACCGTAGCCGGCGCAGTTTGTGCTCGAGGCCTGCAGCGGTCAGTTCGCCCAGGTGCAGTTCGCGAAGCTGGCCTTCGCGGTCGAAGAACAGGGTACTCGGGTAGGCCTGCACGCCCATCGCCTCGGCCGTGCGGGCCGGCTCGTCCAGCAGCACGCCCTGCAGGCCCGGCGCATGCACGCGCAGGAATTCCTGCACCGTCTCCGCATCCTCGCCCTGGTTCACGAACAGGAAACGCACCTGCGGGTGCGCTCGCTGTGCCGCTGCCAATACCGGCATCTCGCGGATGCACGGCCCACACCAACTGGCCCACAGGTTCACCACGACCGGGCTGCCCTGCCCTGCGGCCAATGCAACCGGTTGGCCACCCAGGTCGTGCAGCACCATCGCCGGCAGGCTGACCTGCCCTGCCTGCCAATGCTGCAGGCCAGCGGTGGCACCCCACCAACCGGCCGTGGCGAACAGCGCGGCAGCAACGACGGCAGGGCGCAGTGAAGGGTGCTGACGCAACTTCCACGCGCCCCAGCCAGCGGCACAGGCGAAGAATCCAATAGGGTCGAAGCCGCCATCACCGATGCGCAGGATCGATCCGGGATCGGCCAGATACAACGGCGCGGCGCGCAGCACGAACACCACCCGTGCGGCCAGCAGCCCCAGCAGGAACATGTCCACCAGCAAGGCGGTGGCGGGCCGCCATGCCACGCCGGGCGGGCGCGGCCACAGGCGCGCCACCAGCAACGCCAGCAGCAGGAAAGAGATGGCCAGTGCCACCGGCAGTGGCACTGGTCCCAGGCTCATCATCACAGGTGTGTCTTCAACGGATACTGTCCGGCAGGTTCAGCAGGAACGAGGGTCGTTCACCATCGCGGCCGCAGCAAGCCACTGGACAGGTGTCCATTCAGGCAGCGTGCCGGTCGACTGGTCGGAACGGGCTGCCCATCGGCGATGGGCCTGACTGCGCGGCGCGCTGCTTGCCCGCCACCATGCGCCGGTACGTTGCCGGGGTCATGCCGACGATACGCAGGAACAGACGGCGGAATGCGCTCTGGTCCGCATAACCGACGCCCCAGGCCACTTCATCGATGGCCCCGCCCAGTTGCAGCAGCAGCTGTGCCTTGGCAATGCGCAGCCGTTGGCAATACTCGATCGGGCGCAGCCCGGTTGCCTTCAGGAAGCGACGCTGCAGCGTGCGCGGCTCCAGTCCCGAGGCCTGGCAGATCGCCCCCAGCGTGGCACCGCGCGCGGCCGTGGTATGCAGCCAGCGCTGCGCCTTGAGCACGTCGCGATCACCATGTGCGAAGTTGGCACTGAAGCGCTCCAGGTCCTGCTGGATGCCGGCAGGCACCACGATGCCCTGCTGGTGAGCCACCGCCGCCATCACGCCTTGGCCGTGCACCCGGTAAAGCAGGCGCAGGGCAAGGAATCGCCACGCTTGGGATCCGGTGACGGTCAACAGGTCGCCGTCGTCCACCAGCAACCGTTCACTGGGAACCCAGCTTCCGCTCTGCGATGACAGCCCCGGGAAGCGGGTGGCGTCCACGCTGGCAACCGTCCGGCCAGCCAACAGTCCGGCGCGTGACAACACGCCGATTCCGTCATTCACCGCCGCCATCAGGCTTCCGCCGTCGTAGTGGGCGCTTAACCAGTCCAGCAGCACGGTTTCGTCACGGATCTGTCCGTTCTGGCTGACCTGCCCAGGCAGGGCGATGATCGCAGGCACCGTCGCATCCAGCATCTCCGCGCCGGCTACCCGCTGTGGTCCGCCACCATCGCTGGCCATGATCCAGCGCGACACCAGAATGCGTGCCGTATGCCGACCCTGTTGCTGCGCCAGCCGGTTTCCGACATGCGCCATCTCGGCCAGCATCGATGCAGCCGAAGGGTCAGCACCCGGGTATTCCACTACTGCGATTTCTGTCAGCTCGTTCTTGTTTGCGTCCATCAGCTCCTCCTCTTGCCTCCCGCGAACAGAGCCGCCGCCATTGACGGCGTGGCTCTTCGGTGACTGCAGGTTAGGAATCGCGTACAGGCCGAGGCTATGAAGAAAGCTGCAAACTGCGTCAGAAGCCTTGCTTTTCAGCGGCTAGTGGCTCTAGACCTCACTCAAGGGTTGATGGTGGTCACATTCGGAGGGCTCTCTGGATAGGGGTCAACCCGTACGCCGTGCCAGCGCGCCTATCGATATCGTCCGCCGTTACGAGCGGCAACAGCTGTTACCGACCGGCCGACCGCCGCCGCGCTGCCTTCTGCCTGGAGAAAACAGGCGCGTTGCCGATGCTTTCGGCCGAACGCGGCGGTGGCGATGCACCTGGGTTCGGTATCGGTGATCAGCAACGCACTTCGGCTGCGTTCGCAGCGGCTTCCGGGTGTCTGGATCGGCATGCAGAAAACTGCAATAAATGCTTGCCAACCCCAGTACCCATCGCTATGATTTCGCACCTCAGCGACGTGGGGCCATAGCTCAGCTGGGAGAGCGCCTGCATGGCATGCAGGAGGTCAGCGGTTCGATCCCGCTTGGCTCCACCAAACTTTCGGCATTAGGCCGTCGAAAGGTCGCGAATAAATTGATGAGCAATGCGTCCCCATCGTCTAGAGGCCTAGGACATCACCCTTTCACGGTGGCGACCGGGGTTCGAATCCCCGTGGGGACGCCACTCATCTGAACAACCGGGACCCGGACGAAACCGGGTCTTTTTTGTTCATCGCCTTCGGCCTTCACGGGCGTGGCGCTTGTCGGATCTTCACTTCGGTGGGTGTATCCTTCAATTGTCGAGAAGCTTCGAAAAAGCTTCCACAAACGTGAATAAGCCGGTATGATAGGCGGCTCGGTTACACGGGGCCATAGCTCAGCTGGGAGAGCGCCTGCATGGCATGCAGGAGGTCAGCGGTTCGATCCCGCTTGGCTCCACCACTTTCGACAATAGGCCGTCGAAGGTTCTACAACTTGAAGTTTTTCGTGCGTCCCCATCGTCTAGAGGCCTAGGACATCACCCTTTCACGGTGGCGACCGGGGTTCGAATCCCCGTGGGGACGCCAGTTTCAAAACGGGAACCTGACCCATCAGGCAACCGGGTTTCAATGGGGCCATAGCTCAGCTGGGAGAGCGCCTGCATGGCATGCAGGAGGTCAGCGGTTCGATCCCGCTTGGCTCCACCACTCCAGGCATTAGGCCGTCTGGATAGCAGTACAACTCAAGTTTTCGTGCGTCCCCATCGTCTAGAGGCCTAGGACATCACCCTTTCACGGTGGCGACCGGGGTTCGAATCCCCGTGGGGACGCCAATTCTGCAAAAACCCGGCTTCGGCCGGGTTTTTCTTTTCCTGCGCTAAGCTGCCTGCATGTGCTACTCCGCCCAGATCCGCGCCGACTACGCCAAACTGGTCCGCCACTACGGCGCGACGATGTCGCTGGAGGAATTCTCCCGCCTGTACACCTTCGACCCGGCCAAGAAGCGGCCGAAAACCCCGAAGGCGATGGACGATGGATTCCGCGGCGCGCGCACTGATGCCGGCCGCGACATCGTGGCGATGATCCAACAGTGGCATGCGCAGGAACAGACCGGACTGGAAGCCGAACTGCGGCGCCAGCACGAGCGCCGCACCGTTGCCCAGGCCGCCGTGGCCAGCAAGCCCACGCAGAAGGCACGCAACGAACTGCGCATCGCCGGCAACCGCATCGAGCGTGCCCAGTCCCGCCTGGATGACCTGCAGCGCAGCCAGCAGCTGCCGCGCGACAATCGCATCTTTCCCGGCACGTATGCCCCGGTCATCGTGGCCGAAGACGGCCGGCGGGTGATCAAGCCGATGCGCTACCAATGCCGGCTGCCGGACAAGCCGGCGCGCAATGACGTGCTGTATCCGGGTACCTACAACGCACGCCGCGACAGCCTGGAAGGCTACTGGCGTGGCGCATTCGGCCATCGCCACGGCGTGGTGGTGGTGCAGTCGTTCTACGAGCACGTACCGCGCAAGGGCTTGCCGCTGCAGTCCGCCGATGACGAGAGCGACGTGGTGCTGGAGTTCCAGCCACGGCCACGCCGCGACCTGCTGGTCGCCTGCCTGTGGGCGGAGTGGGAAGGCCCCGAAGGCCGCCTGCTGTCGTTTGCGGCGGTCACCGACGAGCCACCGCGCGATGTCGCCGCCACCGGGCACGACCGCGGCATCGTACCGATTCGCGAAGCCCATCTGGATGCATGGCTGAACCCGGATCCCACCGACCTGGCCGCGCAGTACCGGATCCTGGATGACCGCGAAGACATCGAATACGCCTGGAGCGAAGCGGCTTGAGGCCTACCCGTGGCGCGCGGTTTTGTTTACACTACGCGGCCACGCTGCCGGTGTGGCGGAATGGTATACGCAGCTGACTCAAAATCAGCCGGGGGTGACCCCATGAAGGTTCGAGTCCTTTCACCGGCACCAGCAACAAGAAAAAGCCAGGCCACGTGCCTGGCTTTTTCATTCGTAGCGACAGCCGCTGGCCGCCATGCCATCGGCCGGTGGGTGACGACCGTTGGTCGTCACGCTTTCCGTCGTCACGCTCTCCGCCACAGCCGCCAGCTCACCCAGCCGCCATGTCCCAGCGTGGCCCCCAGCAGCGCCACCACCGCCCAGCGCAGCACGCTGGCCAGTTCCACGTGCAGCGCCGCCCCCTGCACCTGCTCAAGCAACAGCCAACCCAGCACCGCAGCCATCCACGCCGCTGCCGCAGGTCCATACGCACGAAGCACTTCCCGATCCCAATCTGCCATGCCGTTCCCCGGTGTCTCTGAAGGTGCGGGCAGTGTCCCCTGCCCCGCTCTCACCGGCTGAGACCTTCACGCACCGATCAGTCACTTTCCGGTGGCGAAGCCAGGCCCATCGGTTCGGACTGCACGTTGTTGCGTCCGGCCGCCTTGGCCCGGTAACACTGCACGTCGGCCGCGGCCACCGCTTCGTCCACGCTCATCCCGGTGTTGATCGAGGCGATGCCGATGCTCACCCCGACCTTGATGCGGTGCTGCTCCCACGGGATGGACAGCCCGCCGATGGTATGCAGCAGCTCGCCGGCGATCCGTCGCGCCCGGCGCAGCGAACAACCCGCCAGGATCACTGCGAATTCGTCGCCACCCAGCCGGGCCACCACGTCCGAATCACGCACGCCATGGCGCAGCACGTTGGCCACCGCCCACAGCACCGCATCGCCGGCCAGATGCCCCCAGGTATCGTTGACCGGCTTGAACTGGTCCAGGTCGATGAACATCAGCGAGGCGGCCTGCCCGGTACGGTCCACGTGGGCGATGGCCTGCTGCAGGTGCGCTTCGAAACCGCGCCGGTTGACCAGGTCGGTCAGCGGATCCATCTCGGCCAGCTGTCGCGCCTCGCGCTGCCGCGCGCGCAGCTGGGTCACATCGCGTATCACCCACACCGCACCGCGCAGCGCGCCCGCATCGTCATGCAGCCAGGCCTGGGAGACATCCACCGGCATGTTCTCCCCGTCCTGCACCAGCAGCAGGTCCGAATGCAGGTCCACTGCGTTGCTTTCCGGATCCAGCAGCACCGATATATCCAGCGGTGAGAGCGGTGCATATTCGGTGGTCAGCTGCATCATCTCCCCCACGTGGCGGCCGTGCAGCGGGGCACCCTCTGGCCCGCCCAGCGCACGCACCGCAGCCGCGTTGGCATGTTCAATGCGCCCGTCCAGGTCCACGCTCAGCACCAGGTCGGTCACCGCATCCAGGGTGATCCGGCTGCGCTGCTCGGCCTGCAGCACGCGCTGTTCGCTGGCGTGCTGGGCGGTGACATCCTGGATCTGCGATACGAAATGCAGCGGATCGCCCTGCTCGCTACGCACCAGCGACACCGAAAGACGCGTCCAGATGATGTTGCCCTCGCGGCCGATGTAGCGCTTTTCCAGGTGGTAATGCGCGCGCTCGCCGCGCAGCAGGCCCTGCACCATGGCCAGGTCGGTGTCCAGGTCGTCGGGGTGGGTCAGGCGCTGGAAATCGACCTGCAGCAGCTCATTGCGCGAATAGCCCATGATCCGGCACAGCGCATCGTTGACGTCCAGCCAGCGCCCTTCCAGCGACACCAGCGCCATGCCCAGCGCCGCGCTGGTGAACGCCCCGGCGAATTTCTCTTCCGCCAGGCGTGCCTCGGCGCGGGCCTGCAACACCTCGGTGATGTCGGTAGCCATGCCGACGAAGCCGGTGATCTCCCCCCGTGCGTCGGCCAGGGCACTGATCGACAGCCGCACCTGGCGGGGCTGGCCGTCCTTGCGCAGGAAGGTCCACTGCCGTGAAAAAGTGTGCTCGCGTGCCCTCGCGCTGAGTATCGAAAACAGGTCGCCTCCCGCTGCTTCGTCGGCCGGCAGGGTCCGCAGGAACGCATCTGCTTCTTCGCCCTGGTGGAACAGCACCGGGCTGGCGACGCCCACCACTTCATCGGCCCGGTAGCCCAGCAGGCGTTCGGCACCGGAGTTGAACAGCGTGATCGAGCCCTGCTCATCGGTGACGATGACCGCCACTTCATCGGATGAGTCGACGATCGACTGCAGCCGCTGGCGCGCACCCGCCACGTCCTGGCGTGCCTGTTGCAGATCGGTCACATCGGCGTGCGCGCCGGCCATCCACAGCGGCGCCCCGTCCGCATCCCATTCGCAGACCCGGCCGCGGTCCTGCACCCATACCCAGTGGCCATTGCGGTGGCGCATCCGCACCAGGCACTCGTAGAACGGCGTCTGGCCGGCAAAATGCGCCTGCAGCTGGACATCGGAACGTTGCAGGTCATCGGGATGGACCAGGCGCTCGAAGGTATCGGAGCAGATGGGTTGCAGCTCCTCCAGCGTGTAACCGACGATCTCGGCCCAGCGCGCGTTGACCTGCATGTGGCCGGTCGCCGGACTCCACTCCCAGGTGCCAGCCGCGCTGCCATCGATGATCATGCGCAGCCGGCGGACCTGCTCAAGCGCCTGCTCCAGCTGCGCCTGCAGATCGATGGGGGGACGGGCGGACAGGTCGTTCATCGGCGCACCGCGCGCACCCGTGCGCAGGCCTGTCGCGTGCCTGCGCACGGGGACCTGGTCGACACGCCTGCAGCACTGACCGCCATGGCCCTCCCGGCATCTGGCCCGGGCCTCATCGGCCCCCTCATCGCCCAGTGTGCGCAATCACGGGGCGCTGCGTAAGCCCCCCCGTCCCAGATCGCCGGAAAGGGCTCGGCCGGACACTGCGGGCCGGCCTGTCGGCCCTGCCTCAGCTGCGCTTGGCGCGGGCGAAGGCGTCGGCCAGCGCATTGTTGGCCGGGGCCGGCGTGCTGCCAGGACGCCCGCCGCCGCCATTGCCACGCGGCTGGCCCGGACCGCGGCCGCCTCCGTCGCGGCGCGCCGGGTTGCCCGCCCCTGGACGCTCTTCGCGCGCGCCCGGACGGCTGGTGGATTGCCCTGGGGTATCGTCCAGGCGGCGGGTCAGGGCGATGCGCTTGCGCGCCACGTCCACCTCCAGCACCTTGACCTTGACGATGTCACCGGCCTTGACCACATCGCGCGGATCCTTGACGAAGGTGTCCGACAGCGCCGAGATGTGCACCAGCCCGTCCTGGTGCACGCCGATGTCGACGAACGCGCCGAACGCCGCCACGTTGCTCACCACGCCTTCCAGGATCATCCCTTCGCGCAGGTCCTTGATGTCCTCCACGCCCTCGGCGAAGCGGGCGGCCCTGAACTCCGGACGCGGATCGCGGCCGGGCTTCTCCAGCTCCTTCAGGATGTCACGCACGGTCGGCACGCCGAAGGTCTCGTCGGTGAACTGTTCGGCCTTCAGCCCGCGCAGGAAGCTGCCATCGCCGATCAGCGCCTTGATCGGGCGGGCAGTGGCGGCCACGATGCGCTCCACCACCGGATAGGCTTCCGGATGCACCGAGGACGCGTCCAGTGGCTGGTCGCCATCGGCGATGCGCAGGAAGCCGGCGCATTGTTCAAAGGTCTTTTCGCCCAGGCGCGGCACCTTGAGCAGGTCCTTGCGGCGCTTGAACGGTCCGTTGTCGTCGCGGTGCCGCACGATGTTCTCGGCCACGGTGGAGGACAGCCCGGACACCCGCGCCAGCAGTGCGGCAGAGGCGGTGTTGACATGCACGCCGACCGCGTTGACACAGTCTTCCACGCGCGCTTCCAGCGCCCGCGCCAGACGGTACTGGTCCACGTCATGCTGGTACTGGCCGACACCGATCGCCTTCGGCTCGATCTTCACCAGCTCGGCGAGCGGGTCCTGCAGGCGGCGTGCGATGGACACCGCGCCACGGATCGACACGTCCAGGTCCGGAAACTCCCTGGCTGCGAATTCCGAGGCCGAATACACCGATGCACCGGCCTCGCTGACCACGATCTTCTGCAGCGTGGTGCTGCCCATGGCGGCGATCACTTCGCCGGCCAGCTTGTCGGTTTCGCGGCTGGCGGTACCGTTGCCGATCGCGATCAGTTCCACGTTGTGCTTCAGGCACAAGTGCTTGAGCGACTGCAGCGACTGCTCCCACTGCCGGCGCGGCTCGTGCGGGTAGATGGTGTCGGTGGCCACCAGCTTGCCGGTGGCATCCACCACCGCGACCTTGCAGCCGGTGCGGATGCCCGGATCCAGCCCGAGCACGGTCTTCGGTCCGGCCGGTGCGGCCAGCAGCAGGTCTTTCAGGTTGTCACCGAACACGGTGATCGCCTCGGCTTCGGCCTTTTCGCGGGCCTGGTTGAACAGGTCCAGCAGCAGGTGCATGTGCAGCTTGGCGCGCCAGGTCAGGCGGCAGGCATCGAGCAGCCAGCGATCAGCCGCACGGCCCTTGTCGCTGATGCCGGCCCTGAACGCGACACGCCCTTCGCCGTACTGATGCCCGGCCTCGGCATCGGTGCCCGGGTCCAGTTCAAGGTGCAGGATTTCCTCGCGGCGCGCGCGGAACAGCGCCAGCAACCGGTGGGAGGGAATCTTCGCCAGCGCTTCGGCATGCTCGAAATAGTCGCGGTACTTGGCGCCTTCGTTCTCCTTGCCCTCGGCCACGCGGGCGCGGATCACGCCGTTTTCGGACAGCCAGCTGCGCAGTTCACCCACCAGAGCAGCATCTTCGCCCCAGCGCTCCATCAGGATCGCGCGTGCGCCTTCCAGCGCGGCCTTGGTGTCGGCCACGCCCTTTTCGGCATCGACGAAGGCTTCGGCGAACAGCTTGGGATCGCGTGCCGGGTCAGCCAGCAGGCCATCGGCGAGCGGCTCCAGGCCGGCCTCGCGGGCAATCTGCGCGCGGGTGCGGCGCTTGGTCTTGTACGGCAGGTACAGGTCTTCCAGCCGGCTCTTGGTGTCAGCGGCCAGGATGTCCCCGCGCAGAGCGTCGGTCAGCTTGCCCTGCTCGTCGATGCTGGCCAGCACCGCAGCGCGCCGGTCTTCCAGTTCACGCAGGTAGGTCAGGCGCGATTCGAGGTTGCGCAGCTGGGTGTCGTCCAGCCCGCCGGTGACTTCCTTGCGGTAGCGTGCGATGAACGGGACGCTGGCGCCTTCGTCCAGCAACGCGATGGCGGCACGCGCCTGGGCAGCCTGGGCACCGATTTCATCGGCGATGGTCTGGGCGATCTGCTGGTCAACCTTGGTATCTGACATTGCGTCCGGCCGTGGCCTTGATGCGGAAAGATCCCATTCTGGCGCCGCGCGGCTGGCACGGGAAGTCGTTGACAGCGGCGTGGCAGGCGGGGCAGGAATCCTGCCGGCGCCGACATCCTTGCGTGAGGCTGGGATGTCGGCGCGGACACGCCCTCGATGCGTGTCCAGGCCTGTCAGTGCGATCAGCGGTAGTGGCGTGCGGCGTGCTGCATGACGATGTCGTCGCGCAGGCTCTCCAATGCCATCAACCGGACCTTGCCCACGCCCTGCAGTTCCATGAACCGCTCGGTATAGATCTCCGGCCCCAGCGCGGTATCGGCGCGGGATTTGCTGAAGCCATAGGGCATCACGCCCTTGTCGCCGTCCTTGCTACCACCGACATATAGAACAATTGCCATGTGATGTGTTCTCCAGGTTACGTACTGCGTCTTGAACCAGGTGGCCGCTGCAGTACTGCCTTCACGACCGCCTGAGTGCAGCTTAGCGCGCCCAAGCTGACTCAGATGTCATCAATGGTAATGACGACCGGTTGCATGGAAATGACGGACGATCCACGCGAAATCATGACGTTTTTTTAACGCCACGCTAACCTGGTGATCACCTTTGCCGTCGTTCGCCCGACGCTGACGCGACCGCCCGGCGGCGTTGCCGTCAGGGCCACCAGCCGTGGCCGAAGCGTGCGTAGTGGTCGGCGGCGCGTTCGAATGGATTGCGCACGCTCACCCCGCCGCACAGCAGGTAGACCGGCAGGTACAGCGGCCCCAGCACCAGGTACTGGTAAACGTGCGCGCGCTCGTGGTCATCCAGCCGGATCGTCGGCTCCACCCCTCGTCCGGCACGGTGCGCGTAGGTATGGCAGGCCACTTGCAGGTCGCCGCCGGTATGCAGGATGACGTTGCCCAGGGTGATCGCGCCGCCCGGTCCCCACGGCCACTGCTGGAACACCAAGGCACAGTCGCGGCCGCTCCAGCGCACGCGGGCGCCGGCCAGCAAGCCAAGCGCGCCGGCGGCCAAGCCGATCAGCGTGTTGGGCGAGGTCCACAGCGCGCCGAGGAGCTGAAGCGCGCGCAACCAGGAGGGCGCCGGGATCAGTCGGCTTCGTTGGGGATCAGCAGCCACAGGATCAGGTAGACCAGGATGCCCGGGAAGGCCGCCGAGGCGATGGAGACCACCACGAACAGGATGCGCAACAGGGTCGGGCTCCAGCCGAAGCGGTGCGCGATGCCGCCGATCACCCCGGCGATCATGCGGTCGTTGAGCGAGCGCGACAGGGAACGAGGCGGGATGGCATTCATGGCAGCGGCTCCGATGGTCTGGATACTACCCTAGCCAACCCACTGTCTACGCCATGCGTGGGCGGCACGCGGGCCATTCAGCCAGCGCGCGCCAGCAGCCAGTCGTGCAGCGTCGCCGGCACTTCGCGCTGGGCGCGGCCGGATACGTAGATACCGATGTGCCCGCCGCGGAAACTGGATTCGGTGTAATCGGTCGTGCCCAGCCGCGCGCGCAGCGCACGCGAGGCATCCGGCGGCACCAGATGGTCCTGCTCGGCATACAGGTTCAGCACCGGCAACGTGATCTGCGACAGGTCCACGGCGTGCTCGCCGATGCGCACCGTCCCCTTGACCAGGCCGTTGTCCTGGTAGAACTGCTTGATGAACTCACGGAAGGCTTCGCCGGCCAGGTCGGGCGAATCGAAGATCCACTTCTCCATGCGCAGGAAGTCCTCCAGCGCAGCCTTGTCATCCAGGATGTCGAGCAGGCCGACGTACTTCTGCACGTTGAGGCGAAACGGCTTGAGCATCAGGTAACTGCTGTTCATCAGGTCGGCTGGGATGTTGCCCAGCGTGTCCACCAGCAGGTCCACGTCCACCTGGCGCGCCCAATGCGACAGCATGTTGTCGGCGGTATGGAAATCGACCGGCGTGACCATGGTGACCAGGTTGGCCAGCTTGGCCTGGCGCAGCGCGGCGTAGCACAGCGCGAACACACCGCCCTGGCAGATGCCGAGCATGTCCACCGGCCCGCCGCTGCGCGCGTGCAATGCATCCACCGCGCCGTCGATGTAGCGCAGCAGGTAATCTTCAAGGGTGAGGTAGCGCTCGGAGCGGTCCGGGTAGCCCCAGTCCAGCACGTAGACGTCGTGTCCCAGCGCCAGCAGCTTCTGCACCAGCGACCGGTCGGCCTGCAGATCCACCATGTACGGCCGGTTGACCAGAGCGTAGACGATCAGCAATGGCCGGGCATGCACCGGCGGCTGGTCGCCCACGAACCGGTACAGCACCACCTTGCCGTCGCTCCAGACCGCCTCGCGCGCGGTGGCGCCGTAATCCACGTCCTCCACCGATGGCAGCAGCTGCAGGCCCTCCATCAGCTTGCGCTGCATGGCCAGGGTCTCCTGCATCAGGTCGTCGGCGTTGAATCCCAGCGGGCCTTTCATGCGCGCGGCTTCCGGACGCGCGGCTTGGCCGGCTTGGCCGCTTTCGCAGGCTTGGCCGTGGGGGCCACTGCGCTGGTTGCACGCGAAGCGCGCTTGCGTGCCCGCGGCACCACCTTGGCGACCGCCGGTTGCACTGCATCCGCCCAGTCGTCGCTTCCCGCAGCCGAGGCCGGGGCACGCAGCAGCGGCTCCATGCTGGCCTGCAGGCGGCGCAGCTGACGCTCCAGTTCGGCGATGCGCTTGTGCGCGGCGTCCATTTCGGTCCGCGTCGGCAGACCGACGCGTTCGCTCAGCTGCTCCACTTCGTGCTGCACGGCCGAACGCAGGCGCATCTGCGCATTGCCCAGCGAGGCGAACACCTGCTGGAAGCTCTCCGAAAGCGCCACCTTCGCGTAAGCCTCCTCGGCCACTTCGATCCACAGGTCGAACATCGCCCGTGCGCTGGTCAGCTGGCTTCCCGGCGACTCGTGTTCGGCGAGCCGCTGCTCGAACAGCGCGAACGCCGCGTCCAGCGCCTGTTGGATCTGCGCCACATACTCCCTGGAATGGCCCTGGAACGCCTGCTGGGCCTGAAGAAGCCTCTGCCAGCGCGCCTGGTGTTCGCGCGCCGGGCCGAATGCCGGACTCTGCAGCCACGGCGCCAGGCGCTCCTGCCACTGCTCCAGCACGGCCACCACATCGTCCATGCCGCCGCCGGCGCCGGTACTCCCCTGCGCGCCCTGCAGCATCCAGTGCAGCAGGCTTTCGCCCTTGCCCTGCCCCATCACCGCTTCGCGCCAGGCCTGGGCCACGTCGGCACTGCTCGCATCGCGGCCGGCAAACCGTGAGGCCACCTGTTGCATCGTGCCGTACCAGCCGCCGGCCTGTTCGCGGAACCGATGCAGCGCATCGTCCGCTGGGCCGGGGCCGCGCTCGGGCAGCAGCTGCGCCCACCAGTCCAGTACCTGTTTCCACTCACCCGGATCGGTGCCGCCGGCACCGCCCTGGCGCAGCGAATCCCCCAACGCGCCGTAGTACTGGCGCGCAAGGGCCTCGAAATCCATGCCGCCGGGCTGGTTGGTCGATCCGCTCATGCCGATGCCTGCGTCATGGCTTGGGGATGTGCAGGGTCTTGCTGATCATCAGCGACCCGGACAGCGCGAACAGCAGCACCAGCGGATGCAGCTGCCACGGGCCCAGCTGCCACTGGCCCAGCCACAGTTCCTGACCGATGCCGCCGGTGGCCGCGGCAATGGCCAGCACGATCACCAGCAGCAGGCTGCTCGGGATCGGCGTGCCTTCGAAATACGGCACCTTGTCACCGCCATCGGACAGCGCCTCGGCGGTCACGTTGTAGCGCGCCAGGCGGCTGACGCCGCAGCAGACGAAGTAGCTCAGCACCAGCCAGTCCCAGCCACCCTGCATGCCGCAGGCATACGCCAGCGCGGCCGGCGCCACGCCGAAGGAAATGACATCGGACAATGAATCCAGCTCACGGCCAAGGGTGGAGCTCGACTTGCGCCAGCGCGCGATGCGCCCGTCCAGGGCATCGAATATGAAAGCCAGCGGTATCAGCGCCATGCCGAACAGCAGGTAGCCGTGTGCCCCGTCCTGCAGGAAGCGCATCGCCGCGAACACCGCGCCGGTGCCGCAGAAGGCGTTGGCCAGGGTGAACCAGTCGGCCAGCTGGAACTCGCGCAGCATCGAGAAGTGTCGTTTCATGAAGGCTCACGGGCAGCAGTGGGCTACAGGGTACGCGAGGGCGCGCAAAGGCAACAGCGGCGCCGGAATGGCGCATTCACCCGCCCATCACGGACCATCACATGCGGTGAATTTTTGGCCACCCATCTTGACAGCGTTGCCCGGCGGGGGCGAACGGCGGTTATCCACAAAGTTGCTCACCAACAATCCACACCCCCTGTGGACAACCTGCGCCACTGCGGTGGCGCAGGTTGCCCGCGCATGCCGTACATCCCCCCGCCTTCGGCGCGCCCCCTTTTAAGGGGGCTCTCCATCTGACGGACCGCGGTATGACGGAGTTCAAGCGAAAGCCCTTCAGATCCGGCTCGTGGCGCAGGTTGTCCGCGCATGCCGTACATCCCCCCGCCTTCGGCGCGCCCCCTTTCAAAGGGGGCTTTCCATCTGACGGATTGCGGTATGACTCAAAGGATTCTCCGCCCGACGGGGCGCGGGTTGTCCGCGCATGCCGTACATCCCCCCCGCCTTCGGCGCGCTGGGCTCGGTAGCGCCGAGCCGTGCTCGGCGTGGCTGACCGCGCCCTTCAGATCCGGCTGTAACTCCAGGACTGCATACGGCCGTCCCGGTAGGGCATCACGCCATGGAAGGCACGCGGATCAGTGTCGAACACCAGGGGCAGGAAATGGCGATCGCCTTCCCACATCGGCAGGCTGTCCAGCTTGTCCACGTCCACCCACTCCAGCGTGCCTTCGTGGTTGCCGCCGTGCGGGGTGCCCTCGTAGGCATCGACCACGAACACGAACCCGAACCAGTCCTCGCCGTGCTTGCCGAAACCCGGCCAGCTGATGGTGCCGCGCAGCTGCATCGAAGTGCAATCGATTCCCGCCTCTTCCTGGATCTCCCGGCGCATGCCGGTGGCGACGTCTTCGTCCGGCTCCACCTTGCCACCCAGTCCGTTGTACTTGCCTAGGTGATGGTCACCCGGCCGCGTGTTGCGGTGGATCATCAGCACCTGGCGACGATCAGGGGACAGCACGTAGCCCAGGGTGGCGACGATGGGGGTGTACGGCATGCGCGGGTCCAGCAACGGGTGAGCCGCTGATTATGTCCGATCAGGGCACGATCGACAGGCGCTTCTCGGCGCTGGCTGCTGGTTCCGTGCCGTGGTCCCGGACCAGCGTGGCCACGCCGTGGCCGCGTTCGGCCAGGTAATCCAGCCATTTGCCCAGGAAGGTGTTCATGCGCATGCGGTGGCTGATCAGCTCGGCCGGCGGCGGGTACATGCCCACCACGTCCTGCCAGCGTCGGCCTACGTAGCAGTGCGTGGTCTCGGCCTGCCGGGCGTCGCGGTACAGCCGGATGTAAGCCGAAGGGTCCGGCTGCCCGGTGACCGGATCGCACAGGTCATAGGTGAGCCGCAGCTCCACCGTATAGGCGTGGCGGGCGATCACGTCCAGGCGGACATCCAGCCCATCACCGACCGAGGAAACATAGCTGCCAACCTCCAGGTCACCGGGCGCGAACAGGCGCACCAGGTGCCGGTGGTTTTCAGCGTACAGGCCCATCAACCAGCTGAGCCGGCTGAGACGGGGAATGCGTTCGGCGAGGGGACGGGCTTGGGCCATGCCTCGATCCTACACAAAGCGGACACGCCGCGGCAGCTCGTGCGGCCCCCATGTTGGGCGCACGATCAGGGTTGGCACCGCTCTGGTGGGTGACGACCGTGGGTCGTCACGCTTTTCCCCCCTCAATACAACTCCCGCCGCAATCCCAGCGTCGCCAGCACCTTGCTGGAAATCTCCTCGATCGAGGTATGCGTGGTGCTCAGCGTCGGCACCCGCTCCAGCTGGAACATGCGCTCGGCGATGGCCACTTCGCGGCGGCAGGTTTCGGCGGCCGCATAGCGCGAGTTCGGCCGGCGTTCCTGGCGGATCTGCTGCAGCCGTTCCGGATCGATGGTCAGCCCGAACAGCTTGCGGCGGTAATTGCGCAGGCGCGGCGGCAGCTGCTCGGTTTCCAGGTCTTCGTCGGTCAGCGGGTAGTTGGCCGCGCTGACCCCGTAATGCAGCGCCAGGTAGATGCAGGTCGGTGTCTTTCCCGCCCGCGAGACGGCCACCAGGATCACGTCGGCATCGTCGTAGTTCACCGCGATGCCGTCATCGTGGCTCAGCGCGAAGTTCATCGCGTTGATCCGGCGGTGATAGGTCTCGAAGTCGACCATGCCGTGCGCCTGGCCCACCCGCGACAAGCGCGGCGAGGACAACTCGGCCTCCAGCCGTTCGATGAAAGGCGCGAAAACGTCCAGCATCAGCGCCCCGCTGCTGGCCAGGATCACGCTCAGGCTCTGGTCCACGCAGGAGTTCACCACGATCGGCCGGACCTGGTAGCGCTCCCCGGCCGCCTGGATACGGGCACAGGCCTCGGCGGCTTTTTCCGGGTCGTCTATGAACGACATCCGGTCGGTGATGAAGCTGAATCCGGAGAACTGGGTGAGCAGGCTATGCCCAATGGTTTCAGCGGTGATACCGGTTCCATCGGAGACATAGAACACCGGTCGGATGGTCGTCATATGCGCATTTTCCCAGTCCGAAACTTAAAACAGCTGCTGTCACAAGCTTGTGCCGACGGCAGTCCGACCGGCATCATAGCGGCTTCTTCCTACGGACGCGGCCATTCCCAGCCCGCCTCGGGCGATGGCCAAACGGAGCATCGCGCTTGAACGAGAATATCCTGTGGTTGCACGAACTGCGCTTGGCCGACCTGGCCCGCGTGGGTGGAAAAAATTCGTCGCTGGGCGAAATGATCGGCAACCTCGCCGGTCTCGGGGTGTCCGTGCCCGGGGGCTATGCCACGACCTCCGAAGCCTTCAAGGACTTCATCGCCCATAACGATCTGTCCAAGCGCATTTTCGACAAGCTGGCCACGCTGGATGTCGAAGACGTTGCCGCGCTGACCGCTGCCGGCAAGGAAATCCGTGGCTGGGTCATCGACGCGCCGCTGCAGCCGCAGCTGGACCAGGACATCCGCACGGCGTATGCGCAGCTGAGCGCTGAGAACGGCGGCGGCGACATCGCCGTGGCCGTGCGCTCCTCGGCCACCGCCGAAGACCTACCCGATGCGTCCTTCGCCGGCCAGCAGGAGACGTTCCTAAACGTGACCGGCGCCGACGATGTCGTGCTGAAGGTCAAGGAAGTATTCGCCTCGCTGTACAACGATCGCGCCATCGCCTACCGCGTGCACCACGGCTTCAAGCACGAGGATGTTTTCCTGTCCGCCGGCGTGCAGCTGATGGTGCGTTCGGGCGTCGGTTCATCCGGCGTGCTGTTCACCCTGGACACCGAATCCGGCTTCCGCGACGTGGTCTTCGTGACCTCCTCGTTCGGCCTCGGCGAGATGGTCGTTCAGGGTGCGGTCAACCCGGACGAGTTCTACGTCTACAAGCCCACCTTGAATGCCGGCAAGCCGGCGATCCTGCGCCGTTCGCTGGGCAGCAAGGCGATCCGCATGGTCTATTCGGACGTCCCCGGTGAGCGCGTGCGCATCGAAGACACCCCGGCCGAGCTGCGCAGCACCTTCTCGATCAGCGACGAAGACGTGCAGGAACTGTCCAAGCAGGCGCTGGTCATCGAAAAGCATTACGGCCGCCCGATGGACATCGAGTGGGCCAAGGACGGTGTCAGCGGCAAGCTGTTCATCGTGCAGGCGCGCCCGGAAACGGTGAAGTCGCGCAGCCACGCCACCCAGATCGAGCGCTTCGCGCTGAGCCAGAAGGACGGCAAGGTGCTGGCAGAAGGCCGCGCCGTGGGTGCCAAGATCGGTGCCGGCACCGCCCGCGTGGTCAAGACGCTGGACGACATGGCCCGCGTGCAGCCCGGCGACGTGCTGATCGCCGACATGACCGACCCCGATTGGGAGCCGGTGATGAAGCGGGCTTCGGCCATCGTCACCAACCGCGGTGGCCGCACCTGCCACGCCGCGATCATCGCGCGTGAGCTCGGCGTACCGGCCGTGGTCGGTTCGGGCAACGCCACCCAGCTGATCCAGGATGGCCAGCAGGTCACTGTCAGCTGCGCCGAGGGTGACACCGGCTTCATCTACGAAGGCATCCTCGAGTTCGAACGCACCACCACCGATCTCGGCAACATGCCGCCGGCGCCGCTGAAGATCATGATGAACGTGGCCAACCCGGAACGTGCCTTCGACTTCGGCCAGCTGCCGAACGCGGGCATCGGCCTGGCGCGGCTGGAAATGATCATCGCCAGCCATATCGGCATCCACCCGAATGCGCTGCTGGAATACGACCGCCAGGACATGGCGACGAAGAAGAAGATCGACGAGAAGATTGCCGGCTACAAGGATCCGGTGAGCTTCTACGTGGATCGCCTGGCCGAAGGCATCGCCACCTTGACCGCTTCGGTGGCGCCGAACCCGGTGATCGTGCGCTTGTCGGACTTCAAGTCCAACGAGTACGCCAACCTGATCGGCGGCACCAACTACGAACCGCACGAAGAAAACCCGATGATCGGCTTCCGCGGCGCCAGCCGTTATGTCGACCCGAGTTTCTCCGCTGCCTTCGCGCTGGAATGCAAGGCCGTGCTGCGCGTGCGCAACGAAATGGGCTTGGACAATCTGTGGGTCATGATTCCGTTCGTGCGCACGTTGGAAGAAGGCCGCAAGGTCGTCGAAGTGCTGGAACAGAATGGCCTCAAGCAGGGCGAGAACGGTCTGAAGATCATCATGATGTGCGAGGTGCCGTCCAACGCGCTGCTCGCCGATGAGTTCCTTGAGATCTTCGATGGCTTCTCCATCGGCTCCAACGACCTGACCCAGCTGACGCTGGGCCTGGATCGCGACTCGTCGATCGTCGCGCACCTGTTCGACGAGCGGAACCCGGCGGTGAAGAAGCTGCTGTCGATGGCGATCAAGGCCGCACGCGCCAAGGGCAAGTACGTCGGCATCTGCGGCCAGGGCCCGTCGGACCACCCGGACCTGGCCGAGTGGCTGATGCAGGAAGGCATCGAATCGGTGTCGCTGAACCCGGACACCGTGGTCGACACCTGGCTGCGGCTGGCCAAGCTGAAGCAGGCCGGCTGACGGTACTGACGGCCGCTGGTTTGGTGGGTGACGACCGTTGGTCTTCACGCTCTTCGGCTTGCCGCTGCGCTCGCCGAGCATGGCTCGGCGCTACCGATTGCGCCTGGTAGTGACGGCCGCTGGCCGTCACGCTTCTACAGGATCTTTACCGCTTCACCGGCATACTCCTGCCATACACAAGCCCCGCCTATGCGGGGCTTGTTGTTTCCAGCGCCCGCCCAGGAGACCGCATGTCAGCCGCCGCCCCCACGCCCGATCCCACGCCCGCCCTCCCCGCATCGTCCTGGTGGCACAGCCTCAACTGGGAACGCATCTTCGAAACCTACGGCCTGCCGCTGATCGCCGCCCTTGTGGTGCTGCTGGTCGGCATCTGGCTGGCCCGACGCGTGTCCAACGTGCTGCCACGCGCCACCGCACGGGTCGGCATGGACCCGATGCTCGGCAGCTTCATGCGCAACGTGGTTTATGCCGCTGCGCTGGTGATCGTCGCGGTGCTGGCCATCGCCACGCTGGGCGTGCCGATCTCCCCGCTGCTGGCGGTGCTGGGTACCGCGGGCCTGGCGATCGGCCTGGCCTTGAAGGACTCGCTGTCCAACATCGCCTCCGGCGTGATGCTGGTGACCCTGCGGCCGTTCCGCGTGGGCGACGTGGTGACCGTAGCCGGACAGACCGGCACCGTGCGCGACGTGCGCATCTTCCAGACCGTCATCACCGGCGCCGACAACCAGCACACCACCATCCCCAACACGCTGATCACCGCAGCCCCGATCATCAACCTCACCGCCGAGCCGACGCGCCGGGTGGAGCTGGTCATCGGCATTGGTTACGAGGACGACATCCAGCTGGCGCGCGACACCGCGCTGTCCATCATGAAGGCCGACAAGCGCGTGCTGGCCACCCCGGCGCCGGACGTGGTGGTCTACGAACTGGGCGCGCACTCGATCAACCTCGGCATCCGCTGCTACGTCAACGCCGCCGACCACTTCGGCACCAAGGTGACGCTGCTGGAGCAGTTGAAGCTGGGCTACGACAAGGCCGGCATCAACATCCCGTATCCGCAGCAGGACATGCACCTGTACCTGCACGGCAAGGACGGCAGCGTCACCCGCGCCGAAGCCCTGGTGCGCGACCCGCGCTGAAACCCGGTAGTGACGGCCGCTGGCCGTCACGCTGCTTCTCCTGGTGGGTGACGACCTGGTGGGTGACGACCGTTGGTCGTCACGCTTTGCCTTCCGCTGCGCTCGCCGAGCATGGCTCGGCGCTACCGATCACCCCGGTAGTGACGGTCGCTGGCCGTCATGCTCCTGCTGCTGGTGGGTGACGACCGTTGGTCGTCACGCTCCTGCCTTCCGCTGCGCTCGCCGAGCATGGCTCGGCGCTACTGCCCGCTACGCTTCCGCGGCTTCCAACACCGGGTAATCGGTGAACCCTTCCACCCCGCCACCAAAATAGGTCGCACGGTCTGGCTCGTTCAACGTCACACCGGCCTGCAATCGCTGCGGCAGGTCCGGGTTGGCGATGAACGGGCGGCCGAAACCGATCAGATCGGCCCAACCATGCGCCAGCGCCTCTTCGGCACGCGCCAGGGTGTACTTGCCGGCATAGATCAACGTGCCGCTGTAGATGATCCGCAAGGCCTCCTTGAACGCCACAGGCATCAGCGGTGCGTCGTCCCAGTCGGCCTCGGCAATGTGCAGGTAACCCACGCCCAGCTGCTCCAGCACGTGCGCTGCGGCCAGATACGTGGCCTGCGGCGTGTCATCCACCGCGCCCTGCAGCGTGGTCAGCGGCGCCAGCCGCACCCCTACCCGCTCGCCGCCGGCCACCTTGACCACCGCCGCCGCCACTTCGCGCAGGAAGCGCAGGCGGTTGCCCAGCGCGCCACCGTAGCCATCGGTGCGCTGGTTGGCCTGCGAATCGATGAACTGGTTGATCAGGTAGCCGTTGGCACCGTGCAGCTCCACCCCGTCAAAGCCGGCGGCGAGCGCATTGCGGGTGGCCTGTGCGTACTCGGCAACGATGCCGGGGATCTCCTCCTCCAACAGCGCCCGCGGCATCGAATGCTGGATCATCTCGCCCACCCCGGACTCCGGCCCGGCGCCAGTGGGATCGACGAACACCTTCACTCCCTCGGCCTGCAGCGCGGACGACGAAACCGGTGCGGCATTACCCGGCTGCAGGGCCACGTGGGAGACCCGTCCCACGTGCCACAACTGGGCGAAGATGCGCCCGCCCGCGGCATGCACCGCGTCAGTGACCATGCGCCAGCCTTCGATCTGCGCGGGGCTGTGGATGCCCGGCGTCCACGCATAGCCCTGCCCCTGCGGGCTGATCTGCGTGCCTTCGCTGACGATCAACCCGGCCGAGGCGCGCTGGGCGTAGTACTCCGCCATTTCAGCGGTGGCCACGTTGCCTTCGGCGGCCCGCGAGCGGGTCATCGGAGGCATCACGATACGGTTGGCCAGCCGCAGCGGACCCAGGGAATACGGGGAGAACAGCATGGAAAATCCTTGCGCGATGAGCATGCAACAAGGATGGGGGCCGGCCGCCGCCGCTTACAGACCCGGCCAGGCAATACAGTTGTGCCTGTGGTGCAACGATCAGCGCGACGTCAGCCCAGCAGCGCCGCCCGGTCAACCTTGGGCGATGCGCTGGTAGCAGGCCTGCACCACGTCCTCGCCGTACTTGCGCTCCAGCCGGCGCACGATGAAATGGCCGCGCGCCACGTCCTGGTAGTAGTCGGTAAACATGGTGTTCAACGCCGCACCGGTGGCCGCGCCGACGATCGGCACCGCCTGCGCGGCGAACTTCTCGGTGATCACCACGCCGAACCGAGCGGCCACCTTTTCCACCAGCTTGGCCAGCAGTTTGCCGGCTTCCTTCGGCGCCACGCCGAGGGTCAGGTTGCGGCCGGTCACCACCCGCCCGGCCAGCTCGGCTGACAGGTGCCGCACCACGTCGGCAGTGAAGCCACGGGCCAGGTAGTAGCCGGTTTCGCTGGCGTCATCGCTCTTGGCGTTGCCGCCCAGCGCGAACACTTCCAGGCAGGCCTGGCGGGTGGACATGTCGGCCAGGTCGAAGCCTTCGCTGCGCGCTACGTCGGCCACCGCTCGCATCATGATGGTGGTCGACACCGGCAGTTCGATCAACAACGCGGCAAAACCGAAGGCGCCGCCGACCGCGCCGGATGTGGCCGCCGCCAGCTTGTGCCAACGCGTAGAGGCGGACTTGCCCGGCGTGTTGCCCATGCTCATCAGCGCTCCCTGCACCGCCTTGTACAGCGCGGCCTGCACGGCGCCTTGGATACGGCTGGATACCGCGTTGGGCAGGCGGCTCACCGCGAACTCCAGCGGCGTGCCGACCAGGTTGGCCATGCGCGCGGTGATGGTGGGGGCCTCCAGCAGGCTCACGGCGCGCTGCAGGTCGGCCCAGTCCTGGGGCTGGTGGGCGATGTCACGCGGAAGCAGGATCGGCTCGTTCATGGGCCGATCTTAGCGCTGCGTAGTTGAACGGCCGGGTGATGACCCGCGCCTGTGTGGGTGACGACCGCTGGTCGTCACGCTTCTCAGCTTTATCGCACGGCAAAAGCGTGACGACCAACGGTCGTCACCCACCTATGCCCACGTCACCCACTTATGCCCACGTCACTCACCCATGCCCTCGTCACCTACCGAGCACCGCATAGTCCGACCGTGCTCGATCAAGCCGTCGGCAGGCCCGCCAGCGTGCCCATGAACTGCCGGTAGTGCTTCAGTTCGTTGATAGAGTCATGCACGTCGCTCAGCGCGGTGTGGTTGCTGTTCTTGCCCACCCCGGCGGCCACCGCCGGGGCCCAGCGCTTGGCCAGCTCTTTGATGGTGGACACATCCAGGTTGCGGTAGTGGAAATACTTCTCCAGCCGCGGCATCTCACGGTGCAGGAAACGACGGTCCTGGCAGATCGAATTGCCGCACATCGGCGAGGCGCCCGCGCCGATCCATTCGGCCAGGAAATTCACCGTGGCCGCTTCGGCCTGGCCCAGGCTGACCTGGCTGTCCACCACGCGCTGCCACAGGCCCGAGCGGCGGTGCTGGTTGCGGTTCCACTCGTCCATCGCGTCCAGCCGCTCCACCGCGTGGTGGATGGCGAACTCCGGACCTTCGGCAAGCACGTTGAGCTGGGCATCGGTGACCACCGTGGCGATCTCGATGATGGAATCGTTGTCGGTGTCCAACCCGGTCATTTCCAGGTCGATCCAGATCAATCGGTCATTGCCCGCGCCGGTGTCGGCCATCGTGTTGCCTCGCTGTGGGCGGGCCGCAGGCTCGCCATGAATGGATGCGCCATGATAGCGCGCCGTTCAGCCTTCGTCGGCACCCGGCGCTTCCAGCGACAGCAGCGGGCGGCCGCGCTTGGCGCGGAAATAATTGGTCAGCCGGGTGCTCGCCTCGCGTGCCAGCACGCCGCCGTGGATCTCTACCCGGTGGTTGTGGCGCGCATCGCCGAGGAGGTCGAACACGCTGCCACAGGCGCCGGTCTTCGGGTCGGACGCCGCATACACCAGCCGGCCCACGCGCGCGTGCACGATCGCCATCGCGCACATCGCACAGGGCTCCAGGGTGACGTACAGCGTGCTGCCCATCAGCCGGTGGTTCTGCAGCGCCCTGCCCGCCCGCCGCATCGCCACGATCTCGGCGTGCGCGCTGGGGTCGTGCTCGGCAATGTTGAGGTTCCAGCCTTCGCCCAGCACTTCACCTTCGGCACTGACAAGCACCGCACCGACCGGTATCTCGTTGAACTCGCGCTGTGCGCGCTCGGCCAGCGCCAGTGCATGGCGCATCCAGTGTTCGTCGGCATCGTGCACCGGCAGCGCGTCAGACATGCGGCGCCGCCTTGGCCAGGAAGGCCTCGAAGGCAGCCAGGGTCGCCTCGCTGACGTGGTGTTCGATGCCTTCGGCATCGCGCCGCGCGGAATCGGCATCCACGCCGAGCGCCAGCAGGAAGCGCTCCACGGTCTGATGGCGCACGCGTACATCGCGCGCCAACTGTTCGCCGGCCGGGGTCAGGAACACGCCACGGTACGGGCGCTGGATCGCCCAGCCTTCCTTGACCAGGCGCTTGAGCGCCTTGGCGACCGTCGGCTGGGCCACCCCAAGGCGGCTGGCGATATCCACCTGGCGCGCCTCGCGGCCATCAGCGATCAGGTCGGCGATCAGCTCCACGTAGTCCTCCACCAGCTCGGACCGGCGCGCCTCGCGCACCTGCGCGAAGCCCTCCATGTGGACCTGGGTGGCGGGGAGGACGGACTTCGGGCGGGCGCTGTCGGGCATACGGGTATTGTACGCGGGCGCCTGCAGGGCCGCTGAGCATGACGGCCAGCGGCCGTCACTACGCTGCCGCCTTGGTAGCGCCGAGCCATGCTCGGCGAGCGCAGCGGAAGGCACAATCGTGACGACCAACGGTCGTCACCCACCACGGCGCAAGCATGACGGCCAGCGGCCGTTACTACCGGATGCGGCTCACCGCTTGTCCAGCAGGTACAGGAACTCGGTCACATGGGTGTCCCGGGCGCCCAGGTTGCGGCTGCCGCGGAAGGTGTTGTACCGCGTGTCCATCACGCTCAGCGCGCCCATCCCTTCCAGCGCGGCAACGAAGCGCTCGTGGCTGATGAAGCCCTCCGAGTTGTACGAGATCAACACGAAACGGGCGCGAACCTGCGCCACCGCGTCGAACAGCGCGGTCTCGGCCAACCGGGCCTTGTTGTAGTCCGAACGGTTCCAGTCGGTTGGAATGCCCGAGACCCGACTGACCTGCGATGGCCGCTGGTAGTCACACAGCAGGTTCAACATGAAGTAGTTCGAACCGTACGGATGCTCATTGTAGGGCGGATCGAAGTACGCCACGTCCACCATGTCCAGCTCACGCACCAGCGCGTTGGCATCGCAGCGGTGGAGCTGCACCTCGCATGCGAAGCGACTGAACACCGGCGCCTGCACCTCGATCGGGCGCAGGATGCGCGACAGCGCGTTGCGTGCCGTGCCACCGAACTGGCCCACGCCTTCGCGGTTCTTGTGGAAGCCTTTGAACACGCCGGAGGTGTTGGTGTACATGGACGCCTGCGCCAGCACCGGCGCCAGCAGGAATGGCCGCAACGCCAACGGCGTATCCACCTGCACCTGGCAGAAGGTATCCAGGAACATCGCGTTGCGACGCGTATAGAACACCCGCTCGCCGGGCTGGATGTCATCGTCGTCCAGCGGCGCATACAGTTCGCACAGGAAGCCCGGCGCCAGTTCGCGCTGCACCCGGTGCGCAACGCGGACAAGCTCTTCCTCCAGCGCTGCCGCATCCACATCCGCCACGTTGGCCTGGTAGCAGCGGTTGCCGACCTCGCTGTAGCGCTCCAGGTCGTTGCACTGCAGGGTGGCGGCATGCCGGCGCGCCAGCCGCGCCACCACGCCGGAGCCGGAAAACAGATCCAGGAAATCGATCCCCGCCTTGCCCAGGCGGTCCTTGGCATGCGCGATGCCCGCCTCAACAAACGGCAACAGCGCGCGCTTGTTACCGATATAGGTGATCAGCTGGCTGCGCAGGTAGGCCTCGTGCTCGACCGGCACGGAGTCGGTGGAATTTTCCTGCGGATTCAAACGGTTCCCCTGATCACATGACGGCCTTCGAAATTCCCCGCCATGGTAGCGCCCAGCCACGCCCGGCGTGGTGTGCAGTGCAGTCAATTACGCTTGGGATCGGGCAAATCCGCCGCGCATGGCGCGGCGTTACCGATGCGGTCCCGTTAACCGTGCGCCAACGTTTTGACGCAAACGAAACATGAAACTGGTAAAAAGGACGATCTATTCGTCACGAATCGAGCACATGTCGCCAAGGAACGGAGACAACATCGCAGCCCCGCACACCGGTTCGAGCCCCAGGCTCCCGCGCGTGCGCCCTGCCCTGCGTCCGCTACCGGCGCGCTCGATGGCTTGCGTGGCCACAGCATGACCGCATCGACTTCCCCCTTCCCACCCGCAACCAGGAGGCCCCCCGTGCGCCGAACGTTTCTGCCGTGCGCTGCCCTGCTCCTCCTCACCGCCTGCCATCCGGAGAACGCCATGAACCAGGAAATCACCACCGCCGAACAGGGCGTCGAAAATGGCGGCCGCGGCCTGGCCAAGCTCAATCCCAGCCCACGCCAGGCGTTCGAGCTTGTGCTGAGCCTCGCCGATGCACCCGGCACATTCGCCGTGGTGGAAGGCGTGGCCCAGTACGACGTCACCAACGAAGAGGAATGCGGCCGCATTATTCCGGCCACCGGCATGGCCGCGCGCATCACCAGCCAGGAGCCGGTGCAGCTGAAGAAGGTGTCCGATACCGAGTACCGCGGCACGGTCTACCTGGACCGCATGCTGGATGAGGATTACTACGGCCGCGGCGTCTGCAAGTGGACCTTCAGCGGTGCCGGCGCGATGCTGAAGGCCACTGGCGCCGATGGCGAAACGCGCTTTACCTCGTTCATCGAAGCGGACAAGTTCATCGCCGGCAAGGCCCTCACCCGCCATTACCCGGACCGCGATTACCCACGCGTGGAATCGGTGCCGGACTTCGGCCAGGCCGGCCACGAAGATCCGTCGCGGTTCCGCCCGGAGCTGCAGGACGCGCTGTTCACCGCCACCCTCACCGCCCATGAGGTGCGCTGATGCCGCTCACCCACCGCGACTACGCCGCACTTTCCGCTGATGCGTATGAAGACCACAAGGTCGGCCGCCGCGCGCCCGGCCAGGAAGAAGTGGTGCCGCTCAACGGGCACAACTACAAGGTGCTGGAGCACGTAAACAACCGGCAGAATGGCTACCAGGGCACGATCTACCAGCGCGAGGACACCGGCGAGATCATCGTCTCCCACCGCGGCACCGAGGAGATCCTGCAGGACGCCGTGCTTGCTGATGGCGGGATGGTGCTGGCGCGCTACAACCTGCAGGCCGACGATGCCATCGCGCTGACAAAGCGTGCGGTCGCGTTGTCCAAGCACATCGGCGAGAACGAAGGCCGGGCCCCGGAAGTCAGCGTCACCGGGCATTCACTGGGCGGCGCGCTGGCCCAGGTTACCGCCCACCACTTCGACCTGAAGGGCGAAACCTTCAACGCCTACGGCGCGGCCAGCCTGGGCCTGCGCATCCCCGAAGGCGGCAACAGCGTGCTCAACCATGCCATGGCCTCGGATCCGGTGAGCGCGGCCTCCGGCCATTACGGCGAGGTACGCCTGTACGCCAGGCCCGATGAGATCCGAACGCTGGACAACGCCGGCTTCAGCAACAAGTGGTACAACGGCGTGATTCCGGATTCGGCGCTGGTCGCCGCCGCCGGCTCGCTGGGCGCGCACAAGCTCGGCAATTTCGCTGATACCGGTTCGGTGCTGGATGATCCCGCAACCCGGGATCTGGCCAAGCAGAACGCGCGGATGATCGACGAGTACCGCGACAAGATGGAACTGCTGCGCGGCGCGGTCACTACCGGCGCGCGCGGCATGCCGGGCGTGGCGGTGGACCTCTACGACCGGATCCGCGGCCCACTGGATCCAGGCGAGCCGGCCCGCAAGGCGGCCGAAGATGCGCACAAGCGCGACGGCGCCATGCGCATGGACAGCCCCGGCCACCCCGGCAACCTGCTGTTCCAGGACGCATTGCGCGGCGTGGAGGCGCAGGACCTGCGCGTAGGCCGCACGCCGGACCAGCACAGCGGCCAGTTGGCCGGCAGCCTGGCGGCGGAAATGCACGCCAACGGCGGCACCCGCATCGACAGCGTGCTGATGAGCAGCGATGCCTCGCGCACCTTCGGCGTGCAGGGCCAGCCCAACGATCCGGCGCACCTGAGGGTTTCGGTGGCAACTACCGAGGCCATGCAGGTGCCCCTTGAACAGAGCAGTGAGCGCGCGCAGTTGGCAGCCAGCCAGCGCATGGGACAGGAGCAGGAGCGGCAGCTCTCACAGCAGCAAGACAGCGCCAGGCAGATGCATGCTTGAGTCGCACGCTTCTGCAGAAAGGCTTCGGCCGAGGTGGCGGGCCCTGCTGCCCTGCCTCGCCATTGTTGCGCTTGCAGCCTGCCATCCGCACGGTGCGGAACAGGACGCTGGGCAGAACGAACGCGGCCTCGCCAAACTCAATCCCACCCCGCGGCAGGCCCATGAGCTGGTATTGAAGATCGCCGATGCGCCCGGCCCTTTCGAGGTGGTGGAAGGCAGCGCGCAGTACGACGTCATCAACGAACAGGAATGCGGGCGCATCGTGCCGGCCACCGGCCGCACGGGCCGCATCACCAGCAAGGAAGAGGTGAAGCTGCAGCAAGTCAGCGACAACGAATACCGTGGCACGGTTTATCTCGACCTGATGCAGGACGAGGACTATTACGGACGCGGCGTCTGCCAGTGGAAGTTCAGCGGCGCCGGCGCGATGCTGAAGGCCACCGGTGCCGATGGAGAGACGCGTTTCCTGTCCTTCATCCAGGCCGACCGTTTCGTCAAGGGTGACACCGAAACCCGGCATTACGCCGATATGGGTTATCCGCGCGACGCCATGGACAACTACGCCGATTACGGCGAAGACGCACCCGAGGGCTTCAAACCGGAGCTGCGTGGGTCATTGTTCAGCGTCACCCTCGTCAGCCCACATCCACCATCGCACTGACTTCGTTCCGAGAAGGCACCCCATGCGTAGAACGATCCTTCCCTGCCTCGCCCTGCTGCTCATCACCGCCTGCCATTCCGAGACTGCCATGAACCAAGAAATCACCACCGCGGAAAAAGACGTCGAACAGGGCGGCCGTGGCCTCGCCAAGCTCAATCCCACGCCACGTCACGCATATGAGTTCGTGCTGAAGATCAACGACGCCCCCGGCCCGATCAACGTGGTGGAGGCCGTGGCGCAGTATGACGTGACCAACGAAGAACAGTGCGGCCGCATACAGCCGGAAACCGGCACCGCTGGCCGGATCACCAGCCAGGAGCCTGTCGAGCTGCGAAAGGTGGCCGATGGCGAATACCGCGGCATCGTCTACCTGGACCGCATGCTCGACGAGGACTACTACGGTCGCGGCGTGTGCCGCTGGGAGTTCAGCGGTGCCAGCGCGATGCTCAAGGCCACCGGGGCCGAAGGCGAAACCCGCTTCACCTCGTTCCTCGAATCCCCGGCCTTTGCAAAGAGTGAGCCGCTGACGCGCTACTACGCCAACGCCGTATACCCGCGTGCCGAGGCGCTGCCCGACTACCGTGCCGGCGGTGAAGCCGCGCCCACCGACTACAAGCCTGAACTGCAGGATTCGATCTTCTCCGTCCAGCTCTCCGCGCGGCAGGTCCAGCCATGAGCCTGACCAGCCAGGATTACGCCGCGCTTTCCGATGATGCGTACAAGGACTACGCCGTTGGCCGCCGTGACAATGGCAAGGACGAACTCGTCACGCTCAATGGTCACTCGTACAAGATCATCGAACATGTAAACAACAAGAACAACGGCTATCAGGGCACGATCTACGAGCGTGCCGACACCGGCGAAGTCATCGTTGCCCATCGTGGCACCGAACAGATACTGCTGGATGGCGTAGTGACGGATGCCGGCATGGTCCTCACACGTGCCAACCTGCAGGCGCCCGATGCCATCGCGCTGACGCAGCGTGCGGTGGCCCAGGCCGAGGTCAACGCCTCGTTGAACGGGCGTGCGGCCGAGGTCAGCGTCACCGGACATTCATTGGGCGGTGCCCTGGCACAAGTGAGCGCGCACCACCACGGCCTGAAGGGCGAGACCTTCAATGCCTATGGTGCAGCCAGTCTGGGTTACCGCATCCGCGAAGGCGGCGATGCGATGGTCAACCATGTGATGGCCGCCGATCCGGTCAGCGCGGCGTCCGGCCACTACGGCCAGGTGAAGGTCTATGCGAACGAAACCGAGATCAAAAACCTGTACGGATCCGGCTTCCGCAACGGCGCGGTTGCTGGCTTCCTGATGCCCGATTCGGCGTTGCTGGCCGCCGGCCGCTCGCTGGATTCGCACAAGATGGGCAACTTCCTCGGCGCGGGCTCGGTGCTGGACAACCCGGCCTCGCAGGCGTTGGCCAAGCAGAACGAAGGCATGATCAGCGAGTATCGCGACAAGCTGGAATTCCTGCGCGGTGGAGTAACGACCGCCACCCGCGGGGGAATCGGAAACGCGGAGGACATCATCAACCGCATCCGCGGTCCGCTGGAACCGGGCGAGCCTGCGCGCAAGGCAGCGGAGGAAGACGCCCACAAGCGCGACGGCGCGATGCGCATGGATCAGCCTGGTCATCCCGGCAACCTGCTTTTCCAGGACGCGCTGCGCGGCGTGGAAGCACAGGACCTGCGCGTGGGCCGCACGCCGGACCAGCACAGCGGCCAGCTCGCCGGCAGCCTTGCGGCGGAAATGCATGCCAACGGCGGCACCCGCATCGACAATGTGCTGATGAGCAACGATGCCTCGCGCACGTTCGGCGTGCAGGGTGAAGTCAACGACCCGGCGCACCTGCGGGTGTCGGTGGCAACCACCGAAGCGATGAACACCTCACTGGATCAATCCAGCGAGCGCGTGGCCTCGCAGCAGGCCGCGCAGCAGGTGGCTTCGCAGGAGCGTGACCTGCAGATCGAGCAGAGCCAGGTGGCGGCACGCAGTATGAATGCCTGAGCCGTTCCCCGGTGCCTTGGTTGGGGCGGGCCGAAGGTACGCGTCCGTGACTCCCTCAAGCCGATCTCACGCACTGGCTTCGGCGTGGGATCGGCTCAAGACCAGGCCGGATGGACGCTCAGCGCGTCCACTGGGAAGAGGTTGAACGAACAGGTTCATCGCTCAGGGAAACTGCAGGCCTCATAAGTAGCTGTACACCCGGACCCGGCAGGATCGATGCAATTTTTCTGAGCGTCTTGCCGGGCCAGTTCAGGCGTCACGCCAGTCCCTATTCCGCCCTTGGCTCCTGCAGGCCATGCGCCCGGGACCAGAAGCGCGATGCATTGATTGCTGTACCGCGAGATCACCGCGCAATCCTGGGCGCCTTCACGCTGACAATCCTTCATCGCCACCGCCGCCGCAGCTTCGCTGCTTGTCTGTTCCGCAGAAACACCCGCGGCGGACGTCGAGGGAGACATGGCAATGGCTCCATAGCGCGTGTGCAGCCAGACCGGCGGCGGCGGCGGGGCCTGCTGCTGGGCAGGCTGAGCATTTCCCCTACCCGGAATGGGCGCGCACCCTCCTACGCCTTGACCACCCACAGGATATTGACCGGGTGGGCAGCGGCCTTCGGCGCCGGCCGCGAACGGAAGCATCGCGGGCACAGCCAATAGGACTACAAGAGCAAACTTTTCAATCATCTTCCTCTCCTCAGCCCCCCCGACAGATGAGATGCCGTTCAATTCGGGACGACCTTGGGAGTCACACAGTTGTTGTAAAACATCCTGCACTTCTTGGCGCCGCCCTTGATGCAGTTCTGTGCAGCCTCGCGCTCCGCGTTGGGCCGATGATCATCCATGCCGATCGCACTCAAATTGAGGCCGGCGGGTGCAGTGGCGACTGCGACAGCTATGCAACTATTTGCGTAGTGCGCCATCAGCTTGCAATCCGTGGCGCCTCTTGCCGCGCATCGCTTCAAGGCCGCCTCCTCGGCCAGCTCCTTCGTGTATTCGTTGACTGCATCCCCGAGTGCACCTCTGCTTGCCGAGAACGCCAGTGCGCCCCAACTGTCCTCAAGGTGCGAGTTTGCTGTCTCCGAATAAATGGGCCCTGAGTAGGAGTACCCGGATTGCGCAGGCGCTCTGGTGCCAGAAGGGATAGGCGCGCAACCTTGAACGCCCTTCCCTCCGATGGGGTAGTAGCCCCGAGGGCAGTTACCTTCGGCAAGCGCGCTGAACGCACAGAGCAGCAGCAGCAGGGAAAGCAGCAGAGTGCCGGTGAAGTGTGATCTTGCTGTCATTGCGCTTACTCCAACGGGCCAGTTCAAAGACTATCAGCACAGCTGATACAAGCGCCATCAAAGGGCTTCGAGCTCTGGCAGGCTGCAGGCACTGTACGCAACCTTGCAGCCGTTACCCTTCGGGTTGTCGCAGTAGCTCATGGCTTTCTTGAGTGCCAGTTCCGGTGTCATACCTTCACCCAGCCCACCCAATCCCTTGCCATCCCCACCATCGGGAGACACCCACGCGAAGCATTGGTTGCTGTACTCCGCCATGATCTTGCAATCGGGCGCGCCATTGCGGCGACAGTCCGCCATCGCGTCACTTATCGCTGCCGCCTTGGCTCTGCGTCCTGCTGCCGCCCCTGCGTCAGAGGTCGAATCGGAGGCCGCGACAGCCCCCCAGCGCGTTCCCCAACGTGATGTCGGGGCAGCTGGCTGGGGAACAGCCCGTTGCTGGCTCGCTGCTGACCCCGGGATGGGGGCGCAGCCTCCTACGCCTTGGCCGCCCACAGGGTACTGACCGGGCGGGCAGCGCCCCTCTGCGAATGCGGGAACAGCAGAAAGCCAGGAGCAGACGATAACTGCTGACAGCAAGAGCAACGCCCACGAAGAATGTTGCACACGACTGACCAAGGGTGGCGCTGCACTCAACAGATGCCAATCCGAATGCGCTGAGTCGCGTGCCGGCGAGAATGGACTCGACGCCGAGCCGCTGCCCATCGCGTCCGCTGGGAGAGACTGCACGCGCTGTAAGCGAGAACGCATGAACGACCGGGAGCGTGTTTGCACTTCGAAGTTGCATTTTCCACCGCAGCCTGCTCGGACAATCCAGCTGAAATGCCTGGCCTCGCCCCTGGCGCGTCTTCAGATGGAACGACCCACGCAGCGCACTGGTAGGTAAGGAGTATTCGACAGTCTTTCAGACCGTTCCGGGAACATTCTTCGATGGCGACACGCTTTGCATCACCTTCAGTCAACTGGTCGACCATGACGCCGGCATCAGGAGTTGAATCAGACAGCGCCATTGCGCCCGATCGGTCCTCGTAACGACCCGGATCAATCGGCGGCCGCGCGGGCTGCGCCGTCTGGTTGCCGCCGTAGCCTGGAATCGGTGCGCACCCGCCAACGCCTTGGCCGCCTATGGGGTACTGGCCGGGAGGACAGCGCCCTTCAGCGTAGGCAACCGCTGCCCAGTGAGAAGAAGAACAGGCCCAACAAGCCGACCGCAACCAATCCAGTTCGGCGGAGGCGCTGGGCGGTGAAAAATGCTCTACGACAATCCTCCACCACGGATCAACCCACTCCGTAATACTCAAATACCGGCTTGCTGCAACCGACGTAGATAATGGAACAGCTTCCACCATGCGATTCGCATCGGCGAGGGCGAACTCACTAGCCTTTTCCTCGGACGCGCCTGTCCTCAGACTTCCCGCATTTGAGGCTTGAGATCATGCTGCAGCAACACACTAATCCTTGTAGCTCAATTCGCTTCGGCAATCGGGTGCGCCGCCGTTCCGGCATGACGAAGTCACTTCCTGCTCCGCCTCGAGCTTGCTGGCCTTTCCGGTAGAGACGCCGATATCGCCATTGCTCGGAGCTATGGCCACTGCACCCCACGACTTATGCCATCGCCCCATCGCTCGAGGTTGCGAGGAAGGCAGCCCACCGCCTATTGGTGCGCACCCGCCCACGCCCAGACCCCCGACCGGGTGGCTGCCCGGCGGACAACGCCATTCCTCGAAGATCGGCTCGCTACAGCCGGTGTAGATGACTTCGCATACGCCGCTCAGAACCTGCGCCCTACAGTCAAGCTCCAAGCCCTGGCTGGCGATGTGGACCGTTGCGGCGGACCGAAGCCTGCTCTCGTATCCAGGACCAAAATACATCGCCGCCATGCATTGGTTATTACAGGTCATTTTCACTGCGAAATTTTTCGCACCATCCTTCGCACAGTCGGCGATAGCGGCTCTGGATGCTTCAGCCTCGCTTCGCAAGCCCGTCGCGGCTCCGCCGGTGGTGCCTGAAACTGCAAAGCCCCCCCACGTCTCAATCCATCTGCCGGTAGGTCACGGTGCAGCGGGCTCCGCAGCAGCCTGCGGGATCGGCGCGCAACCCAGCATGCCCTGACCTCCAACCGGAAACTGGCTAGGGGGGCAGCGACCCTCAGCCTTCACACCTTCACCCATTCGAAGTAGAGCGCCAATGGACACGGCCAGAGGGCCACGAAACGAAACATATCGTGAACCCCTTAAACGTTGCGCTCCACCAAGGAAACGCAGTTGTCACGTGATCGCTGGCGCTGACCGAAGCTCGTGCAGCCGACCTGCGATTAAGCCGTGAACGTGCGCATCGCCACTTGGACGAAGAGCACTGGAATCGGCGCAGCGGTGGAAATCAGAGCACTCAGGATGTCCCTGGTGCAGGGCTTAGCTCACACGGACCAAAAGGAACACGCTGCCTACGCCGATCAAGCGAATTCCAGGCAATCGAGTCAGCGAAATGCCTCAAACATGGGCAGGCTGCAGGCCGCATATTCAATGTTGCAGCTCTTGCCGCCGCCCTGGGATGAGCACCCCTTCCGTGCTGCGTCGGTGGCAAGGGCCTCCGTTCGTCCACCAGCGCTAACAGACTTCATTGACGGAGGGCGAGGGCGAGGAATGGGATCCGCCAAGGCAATGCAGCTATCAGTGTAGGAAGTCACGACCTTGCACCTCAAGCCACCGTTCTGCTCGCAATTCTTGATTGCGAGCGAGCTGGCTGCACTACTTGAAGATTGAGCCTCTGCCACGCCGGTGGATAGCACGACGCCACGCTCACCTGCGGAGGCATCCTCTGCGATAGCGCCAAACCTGGAGTGCCAGCGTCCATTCGGTCTGGGCGGTTCCTGCGCGGGAGCCTGACCCCCTGGAATAGAAGCACACCCAAGCATCCCTGGACCTCCTATAGAAAACTGGCCGGGTGGGCACCGCCCCTCTGCAGCGGCTCCCCCGCCAAGTAAGAGACGGGAGAGAAAAACCAGGCTTCTCAGGCTCCAGCCCACGAGGCTTGCTTACTACTGTCTACTTAGGCAGTTGGCACCAACAAGAAGAGAGAAACTAAAAGCGCTGGAAAATTGGCTTCGTGCAGTCGACATACTTTATCTGACAGTGCCTGCCGCCGCGGGAGCAACGCGCGAGAGCTTCAGCCTGCACCGTTTCTTGAGGACCGGTGTAAGCCACACCTTCCTGAGTAGCGATGGAAGACTTCGCCACCGCGACGCATTGGTTTTTGTAAGTCACCTGCGCTTTGCAATCCGCAGACCCCCCTGCCGTGCAGTTCTGAAGCGCCTCCGAGACCGCGTCGGATCTGCTCAGCTTTCCGCTCGAAACGCCGCTGTCCCCGCTCGCGTCTGACACCGCTATGGCGCCCCACGTGTCGATCCATTTGCCCGTGGGCTGCGGCGCTGATTGCGCTGGGGCTGCACCATTGATAGGTGCGCAACCGAGCATGCCAGGACCTCCGACCGGGAACTGCCCCGGCGGGCACCTCCCTTCTGCAACTACTGCCGGAGATGCAAAGGTTGCGCATGCAAGAAGCAGCACTGCAAGCCCAGAAGGAAGATTCCCGATTTGTTTGCCCATACAACGCTCCAGTTTCGAGGACCAATTCATCTGTTTGCTGCACCGTACTTCCCAGGATCGGCAGGATTGGCCTGCGCCCCAGGCGTCGATCCGAGGTACCGCCCCTCTTGTGAAGATACGCTACTCGCGTTAGACGGCCCGACTGAGGGTGCAGTCGGCGTATACGTACCCGGCGGACGACCATCCGCGCTCGGTGCCGACGCAGCACTGCCACCGATCTGCGAGTACGCTGCGTAGTTACCCAAAGTCCCTTGGAAGAAGAACGCTGCCATCGGAGGCGCGGTCAAGATCAACGTCGTCAGGATCAAGCCCATGCCACCCTGCTGCATGGCCTGGCTGGTCATGCCATCACTCATGCTGCCGTTCATCAGGAAGGTATCGACCAAAGCCGTAGCCCAGAATGCACCTGCAACACGGATCACCATGTCCAGCGCGATGGAAACCATCGCCGCCAGGACGGCCATCGAAAACATCTTGCCTATGCCGTAGAAAAGGCATTTAGCGCGTTCCCCAGCGTGATGTCGGCGCAGCTGCCTGCGGAGCAGCGCATTGCTGGCTCGCTGCTGACCCCGGGATGGGGGGCGCAGCCTCCTACGCCTTGACCGCCCGCAGGATAGGAACCAGGAGGGCAGCGGCCTTCTGCGCCGGCCGCGAACGGAAGCATCACGGACACAGCCAATAGGACTACAAAAGCAATCTTTTCAATCATCTTTGTCTCCTTAGCCGCCGACAGAGGAGATGCAGTTCAATTCGGGACGACCTTGGGAGTCACACAGTTGTTGTAAAACATCCTGCACTTCTTCGCGCCGCCCTTGATGCAGTTCTGTGCAGCCTCGCGCTCCGCGTTGTTTGGATATTTGTCCATGCCGATTGCACTCAGGCTGAGGCCGGCGGGCTCGGTAGCAATAGCCACGGCAATGCAGCTGTTTGCGTAGTGCGCCATCAGCTTGCAATCCGTGGCGCCTCTTGCCGCGCATCGCTCCAAGGCCGCCTCCTCGGCCAGCTCCTTCGTGTATTCGTTGACTGCATCCCCGAGTGCACCTCTGCTTGCCGAGAACGCCAGTGCGCCCCAACTGTCCTCAAGGTGCGAGTTTGCTGTCTCCGAATAAATGGGCCCTGAGTAGGAGTACCCGGATTGCGCAGGCGCTCTGGTGCCAGAAGGGATAGGCGCGCAACCTTGAACGCCCTTCCCTCCGATGGGGTAGTAGCCCCGAGGGCAGTTACCTTCGGCAAGCGCGCTGAACGCACAGAGCAGCAGCAGCAGGGAAAGCAGCAGAGTGCCGGTGAAGTGTGATCTTGCTGTCATTGCGCTTACTCCAACGGGCCAGTTCAAAGACTATCAGCACAGCTGATACAAGCGCCATCAAAGGGCTTCGAGCTCTGGCAGGCTGCAGGCACTGTACGCAACCTTGCAGCCGTTACCCTTCGGGTTGTCGCAGTAGCTCATGGCTTTCTTGAGTGCCAGTTCCGGTGTCATACCTTCACCCAGCCCACCCAATCCCTTGCCATCCCCACCATCGGGAGACACCCACGCGAAGCATTGGTTGCTGTACTCCGCCATGATCTTGCAATCGGGCGCGCCATTGCGGCGACAGTCCGCCATCGCGTCACTTATCGCTGCCGCCTTGGCTCTGCGTCCTGCTGCCGCCCCTGCGTCAGAGGTCGAATCGGAGGCCGCGACAGCCCCCCAGCGCGTTCCCCAACGTGATGTCGGCGCGGCTGGCTGCGGAGCAGCGCGTTGTAGGCTCGCTGCCGACCCCGGGATGGGGGCGCAGCCTCCTACGCCTTGGCCGCCCACAGGATATTGACCGGGCGGGCAGCGGCCCTCTGCGAATGCGGGAACAGCAGGAAGCCAGGAGCAGACGATAACTGCTGACAGCAAGAGGAACGCGCATGAAGCGTTGTGCATACGGTTGACCATGGGTGGCGGTGCACTCAACAGATGCCAACCCGCATGCGCTGACTTGCGTGCAGGCGAGGATTGACTCGACGCCGAGCCGCTACTCATCGCGTCCACTGGGGGAGACTGCACGCGCTGTAAGCGAGCACGCATGAACCACCAGGGGCGTGTTTGCACTTCGAAGTTGCATTGTCCACCGCAGCCTGCTCGGACAACCCAGCTGAAATGCCTGTTTTCGCTCCTGGCGCGCCTGCAGATGGAACGACCCACGCGGCACACTGATTCCGGTAAGTAAGGAGTATCCGACAGTCTTTCAGACCGTTCCGGGAACATTTTTCGATGGCGACACGCTTGGCATCACCCTCAGTCAACTGGTCGACCACGACGCCGGCATCAGGAGTCGAGTCAGACAGCGCCATTGCGCCCCAGCGGTCCTCGTAACGACCCGGATCAATCGGCGGCGACGCGGGCTGCGCCGCCTGGTTGCCGCCGTAGCCTGGAATCGGTGCGCATCCGCCAACGCCTTGGCCGCCGACGGGGTACTGGCCCGGAGGGCAGCGCCCTTCAGCGTAGGCACCGCACGCCCAAAACATCAGCAGCGCCGCCAGCAGGCCCGCACCAGCGCGGATACCCCAATACATGCGACGCGTATCAGGACGAGGACGTGCAGGCACCATGCATATGTTCATCGCTCAGGGAAACTGCAGGCCTCATAAGTAGCTGTACACCCGGACCCGGCAGGATCGATGCAATTTTTCTGAGCGTCTTGCCGGGCCAGTTCAGGCGTCACGCCAGTCCCTATTCCGCCCTTGGCTCCTGCAGGCCATGCGCCCGGGACCAGAAGCGCGATGCATTGATTGCTGTACCGCGAGATCACGGCGCAGTCCCGGGCGCCTTCACGCTGACAATCCTTCATCGCCACCGCCGCCGCGGCTTCGCTGCTTGTCTGTTCCGCGGCAACACCCGCTGCGGAAGTGGAGGGCGACATCGCGATGGCTCCATAGCGCGTGTGCAGCCAGACCGGCGGCGGCGGCGGGGCCTGCTGCTGGGCAGGCTGAGCAGTTCCCCTGCCCGGAATAGGCGCGCACCCTCCTACTCCTTGACCGCCCACAGGATATTGACCCGGTGGGCAGCGGCCTTCCGCACTTGCTTCGAAGGCGAGCGACAACCACAGAACGGAAGCCGCCAACGCCACTTTGACCAGAATGCCGACTCGACAGATGTTCATCCCGCCATTCCCTTCTTCATGAATTCATGCTCGAAACTTACTCAGGCAACGCTGAGTGGCACTACAACGGCGCATTCCCGCGGCTGCCTGCCGGTGCCGTCGGGGACTCTGCAGGGAGTCCCGAAAGACGCGGCGAAGTGTTGACGTTGTTGGTGCCCGAAGTCTCCGGACGTTCCTGCGCACTCCCCTGCTGCGGCGCATAAGAACCCGGCGGCTGACCCTGCGGGCCCGGTGCAGCAGCACCCGGCGAACCGCCGATCTGCGAGTACGCCATGAACGCACCCAGCGTGCCCTGGAAGAACATCGCCGCCATGGGCGGTGCGGTCAGGATCAACGTGGTCAGGATCAACCCCATGCCGCCCTGCTGCAGCGCCATGCTGGTCATGCCTTCGGTGAAGTTGGAACCCATCAGCGCGCCGGCCGCGGCGGTGCCCCAGAACGCAAAGGCCACCTTGGACACCATGCTCATCGCGATCCCGGTCATGGCCGCCAGCACCGCCATCGAGAACATCGTGCCGATGCCATAGAACAGCCATCGCTGGAATAGCGATTTGGTCTGTTCGAACAGCAGGCACAATATGAACAAGGGTGCGAAGCCAATGAACAGCGCCATCGCGACTTCATACAGCAGCAGCATCGCACCTGCGGTTACGGCGGGCCCGCCCGTACCCAGGCCGATGAACCACATGGCGCGGGTCTTTGCGTTGTCCAGCGTCACGTCACCGGCGACATCGAGCACATCCACCGCCGACAGCGCCACCTGCATGTACGCTAGGTTTTCATCGATCAGGTCCTTGGCCGTGTCTTCCTCACCGGTGACCACGTAGGTGATCTCGTCCTGCACGTAATGGGTCAGGAAGGAATGCACGTTCTGGCCGAAGATGGCCATCGTGGTGGCAGTGATGACGATCAGGGCGGCACGCGCCATGTCCGTCACCAGCGCCATCATCGAGTCCCGGCTGCGGCCGGTCACGATGCGGTAGCCCTGCAGCAGCAGCCAGATGGTCATCACCACCAATGCGATGATGCCCACCCACTCCATCATGCGGCTGAGGAAACCCAGGCCGAACTCGGATATCTCCCTGCTGAGATAGTCGAAGATCAGTTTGAAGAACACGAAATCGCCAATCGACGAGGTCGCGATCGGTCCGTGCAGCGCTCCTTGTGCCCACATACTGTCCATCATCCCTAGACTCATTGCTTCACCTGCCCCTTTTCGGGGCCTCGCAGGGGTGCATTACGCACGGTTTTCAATCGAGTGCCGTCTTCAACGCTGCAGCTTTGATCACCGAGCCGATCGGATTGGTTTCACCCTTCAGCGCACGCTGCGCCAGCGCACGCTGCTGGCTCTGCAGTGCCACGATCTGCTGGTCGTAGATGCGCATCTGGTTTTCCCAGGTTTTGAAGTTCGCATCGATCTGCAACTGCGATGCGGTCGCGTTCGCGGTGGTTTCCGCCAGCGCGCCTTCGTTGTCAAACAGCCGACGGATGTTGCGCAGCGTTCCCAGCGTCTGCTGCATGAGCGGCAGGGACTGCTGTACGACCGCGACGGTCTCGTTGTACTTGCGGTTCTCCAGCGCCTGGATGTACGAGCATATCGTCCGCTGCTGCGCACCGATGTCGCCACCAGGGCTGATCCCCGCCATGGCCATGATGCCGGTGATGCTGAACGCCGAACCGCCGCCGCAGCGCTCGGCAATATTCCAGTCATCCGGAATGGTGGTAAGCGTCGGCGTCGCCGGCATGATCGGGTTGGCGATGATCTGCGACCAGTTCTGCAGCTTCTGCAGCCAGTTGTTCAAGGTCGCGGTGTAGTGCGAAGCGGTCTGGGTCCAGCGCCCGGCCGTTTCGATGTATTCCAGGCCGGCCGCGATATCGGCTTTCACGCTCTGGAAAAGCGCCGGCGGGTCATTGACGATCCACTGTGCCTGCACCGGTGCAGGCGCCATCAGTGAAAACGATGCGCACAAGGCAAGCGTGGCCGTCGCCAGTGGCATCAGGCGACGACGAAGGGCGGGACGTTGCGGGGCAACGGTATTCATGGTGGCCTCCGGAATGAGGTGGGTGGTCATGGGTCAGGCTGCCTTGTCGCGGTCGTTGCTGGCCGGCTTTCCCGAACCCTTGCGGCGGCGGTAGAAATCCTCCAGCCACTGTTCGGGGGTCAGCATCGATTCCACAACATTTTCACGGGCAGCGGCGTCCTGCAGCACACGGTGCATGACGTCGATGTTGTCGGTGGAGGCAGAGATCACCGACAGGATATCGTCCATGCCGCGCATGTTGAGCTGGCAGACATTGGAGGCATGCCCCTGCTTGACCAGGAAGCAGCGTGAGCGCTCGTCCAGCGCGGTGACGACCTTGAATTCGGCATCGGTCAACTTCAGTCCGTCGATGTAATCGGTGCGGCTCGCATTCGGATTGGGCAGCAGGATCAGCGTGGCGGTCTGTTCGATCAGTGCGGCGGAAATATCGCTCTTCAGCGCGTCTTCCGGGCTCTGCGTGGCGAAGATGCCCAGGCCGTTCTGCTTACGGATGGTCTTCTGCTTGTTCTTGGCGAACTCCTTCAGTCCACCCTCGCCATCGAGGATCTTCCAGAATTCGTCCATCACATAGATCAGGCGACGCCCGTCGATGAGCGATTCAAGCCGGTGCAGAAGGTAGTTGATCACCGGCACGCGCACTTCCGGATTGTCGATAACGTCGGTGTAATCGAAGCCGATGATGTTCGCCCGCTCCAGGTCGATCGTGTCCACCGGATTGTCGAACACCCAACCCAGCGAGCTGCCGGCAGTCCAGCGGCGCATGCGCGCGTACAGCCCATCGTCACCGAGGTTCGGCAGGCTCTTCTGGAAGTTGGTCATGCTGCGCAGGTGCATGGGCGTATCAAGCATGCTTTCCACCGCGCGGAAGATGTCCTCTTCTTCGCGGGCGCTGTACTGGCCCTTACCGGCCAGCACCTTGACCAGATCGGCCAGGAACTGCACGTTCGCTTCGGTGCGTTCGCACTGGAAGGGATTGAAGCCGGTCGGCCGCCCGTTTTCCAGCGCCAGGTAGTTGCCACCACAGGCACGCACGAAGATCTCGGCGCCGCGGTCCTTGTCGAAGAAGAAGATGGTCGGCGCCGGATCATACTTCTGCACCTGGCTGAGCAGGAAGTTGATCAGCGCGGTCTTGCCGGTGCCGGACTTGCCGATGACCATTGTATTGGCGATGGCCTTCTCGCCCAGCGAGTTTTCCGCCGGATGGGTGGCGTGGAAATTGAAGTAGTACGGCTGCCCGTTGGTGGTCTGCAGCGTGGTCAGGCAGTCCCCCCATGGATTGTTGTGCTGCTTGCCGGTAGCGAAATTGTGCAACGGCGACAGCCCCAGGAAGTTCAGCGAACTGACGTTGGCCAGTCGCGTGCGGTAGCGCCAGTTCGCCGGAATCTGCGAATAGAACGATGCCGTGATCGCGATGTCTTCCTTGGCCGACACGAAGCCGGCGTTGGACAACTCCGCACGCGTGGTGGCCACGTTGGCCGATAGCTGGCCCTGGCTGTCTGCAAACACGGCGACGGTGAAGTGATACTCGCCGAGTACGAAGTTGCCCGAGGACAGATGGTCCATCGCCTGGTCCAGCTCGATGATCTGGCTCACCGCCTTGTCGCCGGAGGAGATCATCATGCCCTTGGTACGGTCCAGGATCTTCAGCGCATCCTGGCGGCCCATCGGGCTGAAGGACTGGGTGACCACGTACTCGAAATCAAGGTACTTCAAGCCGTTCAGGATGCCGGGGTAGGTGCCCTCGGCGTATTCCTTGATGTTGAGGATCGCGCCGAAGTGATTCTTGCCGTTGGGCGTACTGATCACGAAATCGCCGGTCTTTGCCGAGAACATGTGGCGGCTCACCGGCAGGTATTCCTTCACCGGCGCAGCCAGCACCGGCACCGGCTCATCGATGCGGTTGATCAGGTAGCCGAAGAACTCCAGCGTCTCGGAAAACACAACGCCGTTGGCCGCTTCGTACATGCCCAGGCGGTACGGCGCATAGTCGCGCAGCACCGCTTCGACGTTGCCGGCCAGCTCCATCAGCTTCTCAACGGCCTGCTCCTGCTCGGCCTGCAGGCGTGGCACGTCGGCTGATTTCTCAACGAAACGCTTACCGGCCACCACCGGCCGATAGATCATCGTCAGGTACAGCTCGTTCTGCATGATCCGCTGGCTGGACAGCATGTCCAGGTAGGTATCGGACACGTCCTGGTTGAAGCGCTGGGCGAACTTGCTGCGCTCCTTCAACTGCCGGCGGCGGCGGACGTCGTGCGTCCAGAACGCCACGTTGACGAAATCCGGCGCGCGCAGCGTCTGCAGCAGTCGGTTGAAGGTGTTGTGCTTGTGCTCAAGCTCCCATTCTTCCCGACCCACGAACGGCAATCCCTCGAGGTGCCACGTCAACAGGTAGTCGCCACCGCTGGTCTTCACCACCGATGGGGCCACGTGCGAGGACAAGGGAATGAACTCGCTGATCGACGTATCCGGACTGAACATGCCTACTCTCCAGGAACTGCCATATGCCTGCTGCTACGCCGCTGAAACATTCAGCGGCGGTTTCCACCCGGTGCCTTCGCAGGCGCCGGCTTGTCGCGGTAGTGGTTCGGAGTGAACACCCACATACCTTCATGGTCTCGCACGTTCCGCGCCCGGAACTTGAACTGCAATCGCAGTCCCATCAGGCGGAAGATCATCTCGTCCCGACGCGCCATCTGCCGCATGATCATCACGGCCACCGGGATGCTGAGCAGGACCCAGAAATCCCAGTAGATGGCGAGCAGGAACAGGCCGCCGCACACCATGAAGAAGGGTACGTAGGGCACGCCCAGGAACATTGGCGGGCGCGTGCAGCCGCGAAAGACGACGTTCTTATGCACTGTAGTACTGGGCAGCGGTGCTCAGCATGCCGACGGCCGAGCACTCGCCGTACTCCTCACCCAGGAGCATGCGGGCGATCTGGCCAGCCGCACCGATCAGCACGCCACCGATCAGGATCGGCGACACGTCGCTGATGCGCTTGTGGGCGAAGGCGATCTGGTAACCGGCGAAGATCACCGCGATGGTCACCACCGCGATCGACACCAGGTTCAACAGGCCTTTGACGCTGTCGAAGAAGCCGCACACCTTCTTGTCGGTGCCGCCGAATTCCTGCGCGAAGGCCTGCGGGACGAACATCATGCCAACGAAGGCGACGGCCATCGCCAGGGTCTTCAGGGTGCGCTGGGCCTGGGCGAGATCATGGGTGTTCAGCTTCATGGGGACTTCCTTATTGATGGACGAAAAACAGCATGTGCGGCCCCTGCCCGGCGGCCAGTGAACTGCTCAGAACACGAAAGCCGCGTCCCTGGCAGGTGCATCGGTGACAGGCGCGGCAGACGCGGGCATTGCCGCCGCACCGGTTGCCGCAGGTTGGTTGCGTTCACTCCAGGGACGCAGCAGCACCGGAGCTCCGGGGCTGCCAGCAGGCGCTTGCAGGCCCATGGGCGGTGCGGAGACGACCGGTTGGCCCTGCGGGTAGCCTTCAACGGCATAGCCGGCCATCGGCGCTGCGGAAGGCACCGCACGGTCGACCAGGTTGGTCACCGCACGGGCCAGCCCACCATCAGCGGCGCGCAGCAAGCTGCCCCGCACCATGGCGCCGGTGTTGGGATACACCACGTAAGCGCGCGCGGGGTCTTCCGGGAGGGGCATCACTACGCCGCCGCCCTGGGCCAGCATCTGTGTCTGCAGGCCTTCGATGCGGGTGCGCAGGCGCGCCGCATCAGCGGATTCGGCCGGCGCGCGGGCTGCCGCAGTCGGTGCGCGCGGCGTACGATCCACCACCGGAATCGGCAACACGCCGTTCGCGGAGGCGACCATCTGGCCGCGCTGCATCGAATTGAACACCTTCTGCACGTAGCCGTGCCGGTAGCCGGTTTCGAAGTTGCCCGAGTAGTAGCAACTGAACGCCTTGCCCCAGTCCCCCTTCGAACGCGAATGGCATTCGGCCAGGATGCGCGATCCTGCCTGCAGGTTCGGGCATTGCTGGAAGGCTTTTTCGTAGCTTTCCAGCCCGTATTTCTGCAGGTTGTAACGATTGACCTGGGCCAGCCCCAGCGAGAAGTTGTAGCCGTTCTCTTCCAGCATCCGTGCCGTCGCCACCGCCTCGTCCAGAGCCTTCGGCTGGCGCGCAAGGCGACCACCCACCACGCCGATGGCGTACGGGTTGCGCGAGGATTCCACGTTCACCACGTGGGCCATGACATCCATCGACACGGCCAGCTCGGGGCAGGCCAACGCTTCCAGTCCGGGCAGCATCAGTGCACCTCCTGGCGAGCATGCGGGCAGCGGCCGCCATGACGGGCATTCATACCGCGCCCCCTTGGCCCTGGGCACGCCCGGGATTGAAATCGATGCCGGTGATGTGCCGGTCGCCAGCGTGCGCCTTCACGTGCACAACGACGTCGATGGTCATCTGCAGCAGGCGCTTGATGACCGGGAACTCCAGCCCTGAGCCTTCGTTGGATGCCTTCACCATCAGCGCCAGCTGGTCCCAGGTCTGTTCCGGGCTGCCCGCATGGCAGCTGGTGATCGATCCGGGATGGCCGGAGGCGCAGTTACGGATGAAGTAGAACGCTTCATCGCCGCGCAGCTCGGCCAGGATGATCCGGTCCGGCTTCATGCGCAGGCAGGCTTCCATGCAGGTTTTGGCACTGACATTGCTGCCACTCTGGCCGCCCTTGGAATACAGCAGGTGCACGACGTTGGGCTGCTCGATGAACAGCTCGCGCGCATCTTCGATGGTGACCAGGCGTTCCCCTTGGGGAATGTGGTGGACCAGCGATTTCATGAAGGTCGTCTTGCCGCTGCCGGTGGCACCGGACACCACGATGTTCTTGCGATACTGCACCGCACGACGGAAGAAGCCGGCGAAATCGCGCGCGCGGCGCAGCTCCATCAACTCTTCGTCCTGCGCACTCAGGCTGCCATCGTGCTCGACGATGCGATCAAAGAAGCCATCGTCCTGGTACTGCTGCAGGGTACGCATCTGCCGCGAAGGAAGGCGGATGGTGATCGAGACCTTGCCCGCGTCACACGCGGGCGGAATCACGAACTGCGCACGCTGGCCGCTGGGGAAGGTCAGCGACACCATCGGATCGGCATCGGTGATGCGCTGCCCCGTGTTGCTTTCGTTCACCACTGCGGTGCAGAACTGGCGGGCCCGTTCGAAGGTCAACGTGGGCACCGCCACCTGCTGCCAGCCATCACGCGTTTCCAGGTAGATCTCACCAGGCCGGTTGACGCAGATTTCGGTGACTTCGGACGACCCCATGTAACCCGCAATACCCAGCACTTCGTACTGGTATTGCAGGAATTCGCTGGAAACCAGCGCGAGGGGTGAAGTCTCCATGTCCACGACGGGTCCTGTGCTCCTGGATCAGCGACGCGCCAGCACGGCGCTGAAGTCGACGTCCTTTGCGACGTAGACGTTGATGATGGTGCCCTGGTTGACCGTCACGGTCGGCGCGCGGCGTTGGCTCGCGGCCTGCTGTGCGAGGCTTTCCATGGTGCGGGCGGTTGCACTTTCATACGGCGACTGCATCGCAAAGCCACTGCTGTTGACCGTGGTGGTCTCCGGGCCATTCTCCGCAGCTGCGTATTTGAAGGCATCAGCGAGCAGGCTGATCATCAGGGCGCTGGCGATGCGCTGGCCCCAGTGGGCGGTGTACTGCCCCGGGATGCCTGCCCCGCCCAGCCCATCCGTGCCCGGGCTGGACATGGCAACGTCAATCCCGTTCGGCGTCGTGATGCGATCCCAGATCACATCCACGCGTTCGCCGATCGGGCCGCCACCGTAGCTGCCGTAGATCTTGGAACCCTTCGGCAACAGCAGGGTACGGCCGTTGATCGAGTAGACCGGTTCGGTCACCAGGCAGGAGGTGAACCCGGCCACGTCGGTGATGATGCGCGTTTCAAGCACGCAGCGCAGGTAGGTACCGCGAACCAGAAGTGCATCCGGGCTGCGGATGAAAGCGGCGTTGGACACATCGTCCACATCCGCACCGCGACGTGTTTCTTCCGGCGCCTGACGGCCGTTCATCTGCTGCAGCGCCAGCAACGTCGGATCGACCGGCGCCTGGCGCTCGGAAGGATCACCGCCGCCACCGCTACCGGTGGCCGCAATGCGGCGATCAAGCAGCGAAGGCATGCGCGGCGCCTCGCCGATGGTGCGGCTGTTGCGCTCCATTGGCATCGGCATGTCGTCCGGCATCGGCGGCGGCAACATCGGAATCGGATCGGCCTGCATCGGCGGGGGCGTCTGCACCGTCGGCGCCACGCTCGGAAGGTCCGGCGTGCTCGGACGCGAAACTTCAGCGCCGCGCGCGGGGGCCTCCGCGTCGTCCCTGCCCTTGCGCAGCAGCAGGAAGCCCATCAGCAGCACCAGAGCGAGGATGCCACCGATGAACATCAACGCCTTGCGATTCAAGCGGCGTTCTTCCGCCGTCCGCAGCTGCGGCGCGCTGGCATCCAGATCCGGCGCATCCTGCGGCTGCACACGGTTGTAATACGGGTTACCGGGCTCCTGCGCGGTGCCTTCCTGGCGGTAGGCATCGTCGTCCTGGCGGGGGTCATTCCCTGGAGGCGTGTTCTGGCTCATTTCTTGGTATTCCTCCGCAGGCCGACCACGTTGTCACCGTGTCGGATCACCAGGTACGGGTGGGTGCCATGCACCACCAGGGTATTGCCCTCCACCGTCGTGTTGATGACGAAGTCCTCGCCATTCTCGGTCTCGCGGCCGAACACGGCCGGGAAGATGCCGGTCTTGAACTCCGGCGAAGACGGGAGGCGCACATAGGTGAAGCGGCCATCGTCGTAGGCATTGACCGGGATCAGCCAGCCCATCCGCTTGGCCTTGCGGGTCGAATAGGAGTAGTCGAAGTTGTAGCGACGATCCTTGGCGATGGTGGTGCTGAGCAGCGGCTTGCTCTCTTCCACCGACTCCTGGGCGACGGTGAACTCACTGTCACTGGGGTAGGTGAAAGCGATCTTGTACTGCACGCCGGCCTTGCGCGCCTGGTCCAGTTGGCGCCAATCAGTCGCCACCACCTTCAGTTCGAAGATGTACGAGTTGGTTTCCGTGCGCACCATCATGTTGGTGTCCACGTCCACGTTCTTCGGCTTCAAGTAGAAGACGTTGCCGCGACGCGTCAGCTCCCAGCCACTGCTGAAGCCGGTGCTGTAGTCGAGGATCTTTTCATGCGGGCTCAACTCGATCTGGGTGGTGAGGCCCAGGCCGGTGCGGACCGTGTAGATCTGGTCCGGCACATAGGCGTATCGGTCCACGGCCTGGGCCGAGACGGTGGTGGCATACCCTGCCAGCATTCCCGCCAGCATCCAGGCACATGCCTTGTTTCTGCGACTACTCATCGGTTGCTTGCTCCATCAGCAGTTCCGGTGGAAAGGTTGCGCGCGGGGACCGGCGTGCCGCGGCCTGGCGCTTGTTGAGCGGGTGCACCGGGAACCGGTGCGGTCTGCACCGGGTAACCCTGCGCAGGTACGGCCTGTCCCGGCCCGGCAGCACCGGGAATGCCCTGGGCAGGAAGGCCTTGCTGGGCCGGAAGCATCTGGCCCGGGGGCGGCGGAGCCGGCGCCACCATGGGCTGGCCGGACACCGGATCAATCGTGCCCTGGCCCATCTGCTGGCTCGGGTCAAACATCGCCGGGTCGGCCTGCACGGCAGCCTGCTGTTGTGCCTGCAGCATGGCCTGCTGCTGCGCCTGTGCGTCGGTGGCGGCCTGGTCAGGCAGCGGAACCGCAGCGGCGTAGTCGCTGTCCACGCGGTATTCGGTAACCTGGAAGCCCAGCGGATTGAGCAGGCGATCCTGGTCGTTGAGCGCCAGCTTGGCGTCGTAGTTGAAGCGTAGCGTCACCAGGCGGTTGTCCATGAACGTGGACGCACCACTGTTCTTGTCCACCAGGGTGCGCTGTACGCGCACCGATGCGCCACGGAAGCCGCCGTTGTCCAGCTCGCCGATCGGGGTGATGCTGAGGATCTTCACCCGGATCGCCTTGGTGTTGCCGTACAGGACCACCGGGCTCTGCGGATTGGTGCGCGCATAGCGTGCCCGCAACTGCGCGGCGATGTTGTCGGCGGACATGGTGAACACCAGGTTCCAGTCACGCAGCTGCATCAGCGCCAGGTCATAGGATTCGTGTGCCAGCACGTACTGCGCCACGTTGCTGCGGTTCACCGCCTCGACGTGGGTCACTGAACTGCTGCCGAAATCACCCTGCAGGCGCGCCACCGATGCGGTGCCGGTGTAGGCGTCAGCCATCACCAGGAACGGTACCTTCTCCTTCAGCGGCAGCATGTAGTAATAGCCGCCGGCGAGCGCCAGGGACATCACCAGCGACGCACCGGCCACCCACCAGGCACGACGCTCGCTCTTGCGCGCCATGTCGGCCACGGTCAGCTCATAGCTCACCGCCTTGGCGACGGCCTGCTCCACCTTGGGACTATTGCCTGGGTCTTTCTTACGGAACATGGGGTTTTCCGGACTGCATGATCGTCAATGAGCGCCATGCCCCTGCGACCAGCGCAGGAGCATCACGACGGGAAAACGGCAGCAGTCAGCTACCGCTTGGCGCGGGTTCGGCGGGTGCGGATGCGGGGTTGGCGTTGGGCGCGCTGGCTGGCGTGGTGGCCGCCGTCGGCACCGCGGCGCTGCTGCCGGCGACGATCTTGTTGCCCACGATGCTCACGTAAACGCCCTGCGCCGCATAAGCGGTGGTGACATCGGCCACGGCCTGCTGCGCACTGGTCGTGGAGATGCGGGAAACGCCGCCGTGCAGCGTGTAATCCGACCCCAGCCGGTAATCCAGCGACATCCCCGAATCGGCCGCCCAGCGCTCGAGCATGGCCTTCAAGGTGCCATCCATCGGCGATGCCTGGAAGGCATAGCTGGTGTACAGGGGAATTTCCGTGGGTGCAGCGTCAAAGCGATTGACCGGCTTCCAACGCCCGCCGAAATCCGGAGCGGGAGTAGTGGCACAACCAGACATCGCGACCGCCGCCACGGCGATGAAAATCTTCAGCAACGCTTGCCGCATACGAACATCCTTTGACGTACGAATAAGCAGCTTCGATACGGGTGGTTCGGCAGTCCAGCGTTGCATCTGCACGCTGGAACCGGTTACGCGCCGGCCTGTGCCGTCATGTGCAACCGTCTCCCCTGCGGCCCAAGCCGCCTGCCCAACGGGCGTTGCACCGCCTCGTGGGCATGATGCATCGCCTGACACCTTGTTCGAAGCCATCCCTGTTCCGGTGATGTTCTGCACCACCTGATCGACTCCATCGGCTCGATGAACTGAACCGATGGCGAAGAGTGGCATAGAACGAGGTCAAGGATGCGTCAAGAACGCATGAAAGTTCAACGCATGCACGACAAATTGTTGACACTCGTCACCACTTCACGGGAGTGAATGCATTTATTTTCAGCGCTTTCGTCCCAGCTGATTCATATCTGCAAGCTGGGAACCTCAACCTTTCCTAGCAGGCGCGAAGTGAAGTGACGATCCTTGTAGTAGCGGATCTTGTCGCACATCACCGGGTGCGGAATGCCCTCGTAGAGGAACACTTCCTTGTCTGTGCCCATGGCCTTCAGCTCCTGCGGCAGCATCAGCGCCCGCCGCTCTTCACTGAAGCTGTGGCTCTTCTCGCGGCCCTTGGTGATGTTCTTCTTGCGCAGCGTGGTGTAGCCCAGCATGTCCGAGTAGTCGTTGGCATCCTGCTGCTCGCGCGGGGCGAACAGGATCTGCAGGGCGTGGTTGGTGATGATGGTGCGCGACACATCACGGCCATAGGTGGCATCCAGCTGGGCCATGCTCTGGATGATCGGCAGCAGCCGCACGTTGTAACCGGCCATGTAGGACACCGCCGAGGCAATGATGTCCACCTTGCCGATCGAGGTGAATTCGTCCATCAGCAGCAGCACCTGATGCTTCAGCTCCGGATTGGACTTGGGCAGTTCCTTGGTGTTGAGGTTGATGATCTGGCTGAAGAACAGGTTGATGATCATCCGGCTTTCGGCCAGCTTGTTGGGCTGGATGCCGATGTAGATGGTCATCTTCTTCTTGCGCAGGTCGGTCAGCAGGAAGTCGTTGCTGCTGGTGGCCGCATCCAGCACCGGGTTGATCCAGGCGTTCAGCGGCTCCTTGAAGGTGCCCATGATCGAGGCGAAGGTCTCATCGGCCTGCGACAGCAGGTTGGCGAAGGCCGACTTGGCGTTGCCGCTCAGGAACGGACGGCTGGCCAGGGTCTGCAGGTACTTGCGCAGGTCGGTACCGTCACCGGAGGAAATGCGGTAGATCGCACCCAGCGTGGGTACGCCCTGCCCGCCCGGGAAGCCACTGCGGCGCTCGTCATCATGATTGTCGAACAGGTACAGCGTGAAGGCCATGAACGCATTGCGCGCCTGGCTGACCCAGAACTTCTGGTCGTCCGAACCATCTGGATACAGCATCGCGGCGATGCTCATCAGGTCGGAAACGCGGAAGGCCGGGTCATCGGAGACGTAGCTGAGCGGATTCCAGCGATGGCTGCGCCGGTCTTCGGCGAAGGGGTTGAACAGGAAGACTTCCTGCCCCTGCTTGGCGCGCCAGCCGCTGGTGAGCTCGTAGTTTTCCTGTTTGATGTCCAGCACCACCACGGACTCTTCGTATTCCAGCAGGTTGGGAATCACCACGCCCACGCCTTTGCCCGAACGGGTTGGCGCGGCCAGGATCACGAACTGCTGGCCGGACAGGCGCACCAGCTTGCCCTTGTAGCTGCCCACCACGATGCTGTCGCCGGTCTTCTTGAACAACCCGTGTGAAGACAGATCCGAACCCGTGGCGAAGCGCGCATCACCGTGCAGGCCCTTCTTCTTGCGCCGGAGCAGCAGGAAACCGGCCACCACCACCAACAGGAACAGCGGGATGCCGAAGCCCACGTAACCGGCGGCCTTGATCTTGCCCACGAAGGGCGCGACCTGCGGCTGGTCCAGCGCACTGACGTACGGGTAGTAGGTGTTCCAGCTGAAATGGCTGGTATCCAGGCCAAGGAACAGCAGGGTCAGGTAGCCCGAAAGCAGGTAGCCGATGACGAGAGTCGCGACGAGGGCGACCGAATAACGAACCAATTTCTGCGTGGACAAACCCGATCCTCCGTGAGCGCATGATGGGCCGGACTGTACACAACTGACCGTGACACGGGTAGCTGCACCCGCCCCGGACACCCCCGGTGGGTGACGACTGCCCCTCTGGCGTGGAAGCGCCCCCGGTGGGTGACGACCGTTGGTCGTCACGTTCTTCCCGATTCCCCCCACCACATCACACCATCCGGACCGCGTTCCGGGTATGCTCCGCGCGCCAAAAAAACAAAACCTGGAGCAACGGAATGCAACTACTCTCTTGGAGGCTCAGGCCTGCGCTGCTGTGTGCCACCGCGTTGGCCATTTCCAGCGCTGCGTTCTCCGCCCCCCAGGCCGGCGGAGCTGCAAGCAAGCTACCTCCGCCCGGCACGATGTCAGCGGGACTCCCTGCTGGCGTCGATATCTTCAGCAGCATGTTCGTCAGCGACAGCAAACATATCGTCGGCGATGGCATGGGCGCCACCGCAGTGGAGGCCAAGGCGCGCGCGCGCATGGAATGCCAGAAGGCCGCCCCGGACTGTGTTGAACTGGCCACCTTCCCGATCCGCAACCATTGCACGGGTATCGCCGCCGACAAGGGCGCAGTTGCCGGCAAGCGCGCCGTGTTCGTCATGGCAGCAGCCTCCAACACCGCCGAGGCAAAGTCATTGGGCGCCTCGGTGATGGAGCAATGCACCGCCACTGGCGCCAAACAGTGCGAGGTGCAGCTTGAATACTGTTTCTAGCATCCACTGGCGCGGCGCACTGGTGATCGCCGGCCTGCTGTTCGCGGGCGGCACCGCCCAAGCCCAGAATGGTGCGCAGGCCAGGCAACAGGCGCATGCGGCGCAGATGAACTTCCTTGGCTGGCAGCAGAGCCAGCAGGCCGTCCGCTACATCAGCGCGGAAGAAGCCAACGCCGCCCAGGAAGCCGCTGCCGCAGCGCGAGCTGCAGCGCGCCGGGTCAGCGATGATGCCAAGCGTGACTGGTGGGGTTCCGTGGTGGTCAGCACGGCCGATGGCAGCTGGAACGTCATCCTCAACCAGTACGACCCGCAGACGGCCACGCGTGACGCCATGGGCAAATGCGAGGGAACCTGCTGGCCCGTAGCCACCTTCGCCAACAGCTGCGTAGTGCCAGCCTACAGCCAACAAGGCGGCATGTACTTCAATCACGGCGAGAGCAAGAAAAAGGCCGTCGATGCAGCACTCTCCACCTGCAAGGCTGCTGGGGGCGAGCAATGCCGCAGTCCGGAAGATCAGGCATTCTGTACGGGTTGGAAGTTCGCCTATTCTGCGGTGGACCGGCTGAGTCACCGCTTGGAGTTGATCGCCACCAGTCGCGTGGCGAAGCCGAAACTCGAGTTTTTCCCCGGCGGGGCGGAGTTCATCGCCAAACCCTTGGAGGCACGCGGAGCCAGTACCGCGATCACCCCAGGAAAGGGGCAGGATCCGGCGATGAACATGGCACAGCCGTGGACCGCGATCGCTGCTGAACGCGACGGTCCGGCGTTTGCGATACACCTGGGCGTGAACCAGAAAGACGCAGGTGATACGGCAATCAGCAAGTGCGGAAAGCGCGGCTGCGAAGTGGTGGTTGCATGGTCGCTGGGTCAATGCGGCGCTATTGTTCGTGGACAGACCCGCACCTACGGCGGCACGGGAGCCAGCAAGGCCGAGGCAGAGGAAAGCGCCGTCATGCAATGCGTGGAACAGGACGAGAACATCTGCCCGGTAATGTTCAATGAGTGCATGCCGGGCAAGTAGAGTGTACGCACGCGCCATCGCCTTCACTGCACAGGAATCCCACGCCATGCACATCCTCCTCACCGGCGCGACCGGCCTGCTCGGCCAGGGTGTCCTCAACGCCTGCCTCACCTCACCTGACGTCACCCACATCACCGTCCTCGCCCGTCGGCCGCTGGAACGCGCTGACGCGAAGGTCAACGAAGTGCTGCTCGAAGACTTCAGCCAGGCCGCCAGCGTGCAGTCACAGCTGGCCGGTATCGATGCGGCGTTCTACTGCGCCGGCGCTCCGCCTATCGGCACCGCCGAAAAGGAATACCGCCGTGTCACCTTCGAGCTGACCTTGGCAGTGGCGCGAGCCTATGCCGCCGCCAATCCGCAAGGCCGCTTCTTCTATATATCCGGGGCGAACTCCGATCCGGACAGCCGGCTGATGCCGTTGCGCATAAAGGGCGAAACCGAGGATGCGCTGCAGCGGTTGCCGATCACCACCGTGATGCTGCGACCGGGCGGCATCCTGCCCGAACAAGGCACGCACAGCCCGCACGGTGTGATGCGCATGTTCCATGCGCTGGCCAACCCGCTGCAGGGGATGATCGTCAAGAATGTGCCGGGGGCGGCCACCACCAACGGTGCCATCGGCCGGGCGATGATCTCCCTCGCCCGCCCCCCCAGCCCGCCTTCCATCGTCGAAAACCGCGAGATCAACCAGCTCGGCCAGCCTGTCACGTAACGCAGGGCTTCAGCCGCCGCGCGCGGCCTTGCGGACTTCCGCACCGACGCGCGCCTTGACGCGATCCACGTCCGGATTGTTCGGACCCGAATAGTCGAACGCCTGGATCACGAACACGGTGTGGTCGCCTGCGCTGATGCAGTACGAGATCAGCGAGCGCCCATCCTCGCGCGGGGCGGACACGTGCAGCACCAGCGTCTTCTGGTCCTGGTCCACGCGCGTGCTGTAGCCCACCGCCGCGGCCCCACGCGTTACCGCCGCGCGGCACGCCTGCATGCTCAGCTTGGCCGCCGGAAAACGGTCCACGTCGTAGCCGAGGCTGAAATCATTCGCCTTGGCCGGCGAGGCCATTGCCAATGCGGCCACCGTGCCCAACGCCGCGAGTATCGCTGCCTTCATTCCGTTCTCCTGTCAGTGTTGAACGTGCGCTGCCGAACTCACGAACGCACGAAGATTTCCACGCGGCGATTCAACTGCCGGCCGCCCGGATTGTCCTTGTCCTCCAGCTCGTTGGGTGCCACCGGCTGCGTTTCGCCGTAGCCCTTCGACGCCGCCTGCTGGCCCGCACCACGCTGGCGCAATGCGGCAACCACCGACGCCGCGCGGCGTTCGGACAGGCTCTGGTTGTAATCGTTCGCGCCCTTGGAATCGGTGTGCCCGCGCACTTCCATCCCGGTCGTTTTCACTTCGGCCAGCGCCCCGGCCAAGGTATCGAGCAGATTCGCCGCGTCGGGACGGATGTCGGACTTGTCGAAGTCAAACAGCACCCGGTCATTCAAGGTGATCACATAACCGCAGGGCGCACCGGGCGGAGCAAACTTTTTCAGCGGCGGGAATTTACCGGCAGGCGCCAGGCGGGCCAGCGGCGGCATCTTGACCGGTCGCGCGGGCGGACCGATGGTGCCGGTGCCATCGCCATTGTTGGTGATCAGCCCTTCGTCGCCATTCCAGGTGCCCGAGCCATCTGCATTGACGCGCACCAGGCCCATCGGCCCATTCCACGTGCCGCTGCCATCGCCATTATTCGTGATCAGGCCACTGTCACCGTTCCAGGTGCCGGCGCCTTTGCCGTCCAGCCGGATCAGGCCGGCCACGCCGTTGTAGGTACCGGATCCATCGGCTTCCACGCTGATGATGGCATCGTCGCCCCCTCCCCCGGGGTTGCCGTTGATGGTGCCGCTGCCATCTGCATTGACCCGCACCAGTCCGCCCTCGAAATTGGCGGTGCCGCTGCCATCAGGGTTGATCACGAAGATGCCTTCGTCGCCATTGCGGGTCAGCTTGCCCTGCGCATCCACGCTGGTGATGCCGGCATCGTTGATCAGGCTGCCATCCGTGCTGCAGCGCGCCGGTGAAACGGTAATGCCTTCCACCGGATTGAGAATGGACTGCAGTGAGTTTTCCAGTGCACGCTGCGCCGGGGTGACGCCGATGATCTCCGGCACCACGATCGTCGGGATGACCGGGAATTCGGGGACATCGCTGGCCCGTTCTACATCGGCTTGCTCATCGGAGACCGCGGCGGCGTTGCCGGTCACGGGGTTCGGCGCTGGCGAATCGGGCCCCTTGGAACACCCGGCAAGCGCAATCAACAGTACAGAAACAGCAGACAGCGGCAACACACGCGTGGATGAGCTCATGTACTGGATCGTTCCGTGATGGCAGTGAGGCCAGCATCCTATCCGGCGCCCATTTGCACGGCGTGAACGGCCCGACATCGAACACATAGGCCCCGTCCCGGTAGCGCCGAGCCATGCTCGGCGAGCGCACCGCGCGGCCTGCGTCGGACATCATGCTGCCGGCACGAAATGCCGCCGAGCACAGCTCGGCGCTACCGCGCGGTGTTCTCCGCCACCACCTTGTCATACGCCGCCAAATCCAGGAATGCCTCGGCCTCCACCACAACGCCGTCTTCCATCCGGAAAATCCACACATACTGGTTCCTGTATGGGCGCCCCCCAGTGGTAACGGATTCGGCTTCAAACCGGCTGATCACCGTATCGCCCACCGCCCAGATGGCATGCACCTTCGGCACCAACGGCCGCGCCAGCCGGCCGGTCAACGGAGCCGCCGCGCCCTTCAGGAATGCTTCGACGCCCTTGTAAGTACCCGCCACCGAACCGGAGCCATGAACGGTCCAGACGACATCGGGGGACAGCAGCGCAAACACGGTGCCGTTTCCCGTAGACCAGTCCGTGAAGGCCTTCCGGACCAAAGCCTCGTTGTGTGCGGCGGCGGCGTGCACGGGCTCAGGCGTTGAGGCGTGGGCGGAACTCAGCGCTGCAATCGCCAAGATCAGCACCAGGGCCAAGCGATTATTCGGAGTCGATCGGTTCACATGATTCTCCTTCCTGTTTGATAGGGGCGACAATGCGCTCACCTGCCCGGCGGCGGTATCCATCAGACGCTGGACACATCGGTTAGCCGCTCTGGACAATCCCCTGCGCCCTACCGCCACAGGACGTCGGCATGCTCATCACGCGCGCCGACGCATCGTGCAGCGATGGATATCGCGGCTGCCATCATCGGTCTGCATCAGGCATCTCGTCGGTTCGCTCTGGTAGCGCCGAGCCACGCTCGGCGAGCGCACCGCGCGGCCTGCGTCAGATATCGTGCTGCCGGAACGGAATGCCGCCGAGCACGGCTCGGCGCTCCCCAGCCCACCTCCGCGCGCCCATCACGCGCGCCGACGCATCGTGCAGCGATGGATATCGCGGCGACCATCATCGACCTGCTGGTCCAGCGCGCGGCGTCGGCCTCCATCTGTCCGTCCGAGGTTGCCCGAGCATTGCGCCCGGAGCCAGGTGACTGGCGCCCACTCATGCAGCCGGTGCGCGAAGCCGCCGCTGCCTTGGCGCGGGAAGATCGGATCATCATCACCCGCAAGGATCAGCTACTGGATCCGGAGGCCCTGGGGTCGGGCCCAATCCGGCTGCGGCGCGGGCCGGGATTCCCTTAGCGCCCCCGCCTGCCCTTACCCCGGGGCCCCTGCTTGCCGAGGCTCCCGGTTTGGCTCCAAGATGGGGCATCACACCTCAGGTAGCGCATGGATGAGCGGCTCCTCGACGACCAGCACGGCACGCGTGGCGATCCTCGTCGACTGCGATAATGTCTCACCCGAGATCGTCGAGTTTGCGTTGCAGAAAGTCGCCGGACTTGGGCGCCTGGTCATCCGGCGCGGCTACGGCACGCACACCACCCTCGGCAAGAAGTGGCAGGAGATGCTGGTTCGCGAAGCATTCACTCCCCACCTCCAATACGCTTATGCACCAGGAAAAAACACTACGGACATCGCCTTGGCGCTGGACGCCATGGAGATCCTGCTGGATGGCCGTGCCGATACGTTCTGCCTGGTATCCAGCGATTCCGACTTCGCTTACCTGTGCCGCAAATTGCGCGAGCGTGGCGCCTCTGTCGTCGTTGCGGGGGACGCCCAATCCCCGATGGCACTCAGGAAAGCCTGCGACCAGTTCTTCGAAGGGCAGACCACCAGCGTTGCGGCGGTCCCAGCGCCCGTGATGAAGCCGCCGGCAGCGCCGAAGACAAGTGCGGTCGCGGCCCCGAAAGCCGCCATGCCGGTCGCAAAAAAGCCGCCAACCCTGCTGGTCGACGCGGTGAGGCAGCTGGCGTCCCAATCGCCTGGAGGAAAAGTGGGCGGAACTGAACTGGGGCAGTATCTCTCAAAGACGCATCCCGGCTTCAAACCCAAAACATACGGCCACGCGGGGCTGAAGAAAATGGTAAAGAGCCATGCGCAGTTGGCCCTTGGCACGGACGTGTCAGGTAACTGGGCTGTGACGCTGGTGCAACCGAAGCCGACCGTAAAAGCGGCCATCCAGGTGGCGCCGCAGGCGCTCAAGCCCGCCACTGCCGTGACGCTTGGCAAGCTGCTGCATCCCGCTCCGCCAGCATCCGCCCCACGTCTGGAATGAGCTGCAACGGGCCCACCGCGCGCCACGCAGAATCTGCTGAGCGGTGGTGGCGGAACCGGAACGGTCCTGCCTGGAGCTACCCGCGCCGCCGCGACGTCGGCCTTGCTTTCAGCGCATCCAGTGCCTCGGCATTGCGCCGCGCCCAGTCGTAGATCAGCTCGATCGGCTCCACCAGCTGCCGGCCCAGCGCGGTCAGGCTGTACTCCACGGAGGGCGGCACGGTGGGATGTTCGGTCCGCAGCACGATGCCCGCCACCTCCATCTCGCGCAGGGTCTGGATCAGCATCTTCTTCGAGATGGCAGGCAGGCTGCGGTGCAGCGCGTTGCTGCGCGCAACCCCGTCATGGCGCACCGCCAGGGTATGCAGCACGATCGACGTCCACTTGGTGCTGAATAATTCCAGCACCCGCCGGGGCGCACAGTCTTCGCGCCATTCTTCGTCCGGAGTGCCTGCTTTCATCGCGTGGTTACCATTTGGTGCCTTCTTTCGGGCCTGACCCCATTATCCTAAGGTGTCTGCCTGTTATTTGATGCAAAGAGGCGACCCCATGACCCAGAAAGCGTTGGTAGTCGGTGCAACCGGCATTACCGGCAGTGCCCTGATCCAGCAGCTGCTCCAGGAAGGCTGGGAGGTGCACGGCCTGGCGCGCAACCCGGCTGCGCTGCCGGCGGGTGTCCACGGTGTCTCGGCCGATCTGCGCGATGCGCAGGCCACCCGGGCCGCACTGGCAGGCCTGCGCCCCACCCATGTATTCATCACCACGTGGTCGCGGCAGGCCAACGAGGCCGAGAATATCCGCGTGAATGCGGCCATGGTGCGCCACCTGCTGGATGCCCTGCAGCCGGCCGGTTCGGTGCAGCACGTCGCACTGGTGACCGGTCTGAAGCATTACCTTGGGCCGTTCGAAGCCTATGCCCAAGGCGCGTTGCCGCAGACCCCGTTCCGCGAGGAACAGCCCCGCCTGCCGATCGAGAACTTCTACTATGCACAGGAAGACGAGGTCTTTGCCGCGGCCGCGCGTGATGGCTTCAGCTGGAGCGTGCATCGTCCGCATACGGTGATCGGTGCGGCGGTGGGCAACGCCATGAACATGGGCACCACGCTGGCGGTGTATGCCTCGCTGTGCAAGCGCAGCGGCCGTCCGTTCTATTTCCCCGGCTCGCTGGCGCAGTGGAACGGGCTGACCGACATGACCGACGCGCGCCAGTTGGCACGCCAGCTGGTGTGGGCCACCCAAGCCCCGGCAGCAGCCAACCAGGCCTTCAACATCGTCAATGGCGATGTCTTCCGCTGGAGCTGGATGTGGGGCCGCATCGCGGACTGGTTCGGCATCGAAGCGGCACCGTTCACCGGTGAGCTGCGCCCGCTGGAACGGCAGATGGCGGACGACGCCGCACTGTGGGTGCAGCTGGCTATCGAACAGGGCCTGGCCGAGCCGGACATCCACCGGTTGGTGTCTCCGTGGCACACCGACGCCGACCTGGGCCGTCCGGTCGAAGTGATAACCGATATGTCCAAGAGCCGACGGCTGGGTTTCCTGGACTACCAGCCGAGCGACGACGCCTTCTTCGACCTGTTTGCCACGCTGCGGGCGCAGCGGCTGATTCCGTAAGTCCCAGCAAGCGCAGCCAGGCGCCCCGGAATCATCCCGGGGCACCTGTGCACATCCATCAGAACCTGTAGTCCACCGTCAGCCGCACGTTGCGCGGCTCACCCCAGGTATAGGTGCTGTACCAGTTGAAGATGGTGTAGTAGTGCTTGTCCAGCAGGTTGTTGACGTTGAGCGTGGCCGACAGCCTGTCGTTGAACTCATAGCGCGCCATCGCATCCAGCAGCCAGTACGGATCGGTGCGATGCACCAGGCTGCCACCGTCCAGCGGGTTGGTGATGGTGCCGAAGGTGCTGCCCTGCCAGCGTGCGCCGCCCCCGATGCTCACCCCACGCAACGCGCCGTCCTGCACGCGGTAGGTGGTGTGCAGGCTGAACTGGTCTTCCGGCTCCAGCGTTGAAACCTTGGTGGACTGCTGCCGCGCGATCTTGTGCGCGTAGCCACCCTGCACCTGCCAGCCCGGTGCGACCTGGCCGGACACATCGAACTCGTAGCCCTTGGTGCGCACGCCCATCAGCCCCCGGTAGGCGATGCCACCGCTCGGGGTCAGCCCGCCAGTGGGCTCGGCATGGTTGTCCTGCTCCAGCTGGAACACCGCCGCGCTCGCGTTGAGGCGTCCTTCCAGGAACTCGGCCTTGACGCCAGCTTCGTAGCTGCGGCCCTCCAGCGGATCGAGCACCCTGCCCTGCTCGTCCTGGTTACTCTGCGGCTTGAAGATGGAACTGTAGCTGGCGAACACCGAGTAGTTCTGGTTGAGGTCGTATACCAGCCCGGCATACGGCACGATCACGCCAGTCTCGTCGATATCCAAGGCCTTGTAGTTGGCCACGCGGCTGCCCAGGATCAGCTTCAGCGGATCGGCCAGGTCGAAGCGGCCCACCACGTAGGCACCGCTTTCGCGGGTCACTTCATTGTTGCCGTAACCCCACTGCCAGTCCGGCTCGGGCACATCGCCGGTCCAGCCGCGATAATCGGCCACGCTGGTGACGTAGCCTTCCTGCGGCGAGTAACCATCGTTGATCCAGCGCTTGCGCGACACGCTGCCACCGACCACCAGTTCATGCTGGCGACCGAACCATTCAAACGCGCCGCTGACATACAGATCAGCGGCGTTGCTGGTGGTCTCGCCCACGTACTTGCCGACCCACATGCTCACGCCTTCGCCGGTGACCGGGTCCGGGTTGCCGCCGGCCGCCGCGCCCAATGGGGCGTCATAACCGTTGACCTGGTGATTGAGCTGCAGCTTGGCCACCCAGTCATTGCCGAAGGTGTGTTCCAGCGTGGCGAAGGCGGTGCGGCTGTACTGCGCCCAGCTGCTCCAGCGCGCGCCGTTGTTGAACGAACGCGGCATCCTGTTGAAGTTGCCGGTGGTGTCCAGCAACGGAATGCCGCCCCAGCTGGAACCCTGCGGATCGCTGTCCTGGTAGTCGGCGCCGAAGGTCAGCAACGTGCTGTCGTCGATGTCTGCTTCGAGAATGCCGTAGAACACCTTGTTGGTGCGCTGGTAATGGTCGACGTTGGAGTGCTTGTCCTGCTGCGCCGCCACCGCGCGGCCACGCACGCGACCGCTTTCGGTCAGCGGGCCGCTGACATCCACTTCGGCGCGGTAGCTGTCCCACGAGCCGATACCCAGACCGACCCTACCGGTGAACGCGTGCGTCGGCTTCTTGCGGATCAGGTTGATGGTGGCACCGGGATCGCCCATGCCGGTCAGCAGGCCGGTGGCGCCCTTGAGCACTTCCACGCGATCATAGATGGCCATGTCGCTGAGCGTATTGCCGGCCGAATAAGCCGAGTCGCGCGCCATCGGAATGCCGTCGTACTGGAAGTTCTGCACGGCAAAACCACGTGCGTAGTACTCGGTGCGCTCACTGTCGTAGGTGACGATGCTGACGCCCGGAGTGACCTTCATGACATCGTCGATGCCGTTGAGGCCGAAGTCGTTCATTTCCTGCCGGGTGATCACGCTGATCGACTGCGGGGTCTGACGCGGGCTCAGCACCAACCGGGTGGCGGTGGCGATGGTGCCCGGCGTGTAGGAGCCGCTGTACTCGGTCACGGTGCCCAGCTGGTTGGCGGTCACCTGCACGGTCTGCAGGGTCCGTGCGGCCTCGTCGTCGGTCTGTGCGGCGGCGCTCTGCTGGGCCTGCGCGCCGACGGTGAGCAGGCCCACGGTGAGCACCGCAGATACCGCCTGGGTCAGCGGCGAACGGGCAAGGGTGCGATGCAGACGACCGCTGCGGGTCGGGGCAACAGGGGACGGAACGACGGACACGGCAATGCCTCCAGGCAGGAAGTGATCCTCTGGCGGCGGCTGGAGGTAACAGAATGGGCGGCATGATGACGCAAATGTGACGACGGGGGAAGGCTGCGCCTGGCCGGGCGCCTGCGCGGCGATGCGGCCCCACGCCGCACCGCCATGCCCCAGTGAACCGCACTCCCTCAGTTCACCTGTACCTGCCCAAGCGGCAATCGACGCTGCGCATCCTGCCCATCGTTCTGCGGGGCGATGTTGCGGCGGCCCGGGGTGTCATCGGCCAGCGCAAGGCGCAGGGCATAGCTTCCCGGCGCCAGGCTGCTGGGCACGGTGAAGGTGGTGCTGCGGCTCTGCACCGTGCCCGGCATGATCTCGCTCAGGGTCACCGCGGGTATCGAGGTACGCGCCTTGGTGCTGCCATCAGCCGCCACCCAATGCAGTTCCACGTGGTAGGCGTTGTACAGCGGGGCCGAGCCGTGGTTCTTGATACCCAGCTGCAGCGCCGCCTGCTGGCCACGCACCTGCGTGTTGGGCCAGGTCACCGTGCTGATGCCCAGCCGGTATCCCAGATCGCTCTTCAGCGTCTTCAACTTGGCCGCATTGCCACTGGTTTCGTGCGCACCGGCCGGGCCGAGGAAGCTGAAGTGGTAATCGCGCAGCAGCTTGCGCACATCGGCGGTGCGATTGGTCCAGGTACTCTTCTGGTCGCTGTTCGGGCTCTCGCCGCTGACCGGGTTGACCATCCAGTTCTGTCGCGCCGCTGGCACCTCGTTGGCCAGCCCGTATTCCAGGTTCCACCAGCCATCGTCGCTGCAGCTGGGCATCTGCGGATTGAACGCGTTGCACTTGCCGGTGAACGAGGGGAAGTAATCCTCGTGGAAGCCAAACAGCGCCGATCCCACGTCGGATGCCCGCGCATAGCGGGTCTGCAGCGGCGTCTTCAGGAAGGCAGCGGTGTAGGCATCGCGGATCAGCGAACGGGTCTGCGCGTTGGGCTGCAGGTCCTCGCAGCCACTGGTATGCCACTCGCCCCAGAAGCCAAGCAGGCCGACCTGGATGGCGGTGATGCGCGGATCGCCATCGAAGTGCGCGGCCAGTGCCTGCACGAACTGCTGCATCTGCTGGCGCGCCGCCGGGTTGTTGTAATCCAGGCTGCGGATCGGACCGTCCGAATCGCACTTGGCGCGCACCGCATACGGAATGTTGAGTGGCGCCTGTTCGAGGAACTTCGGATAGTCGCGTTCGTTCTCCCCGCCGGTGTAATGCGCGTCGATCTGGCTGGCGGCACTTTCCGGATAATCAGCGACGGGACGCAGCACGAAGGTCGCCAGCGGGTCGTCGTTGAGGATCGGCTGCAGGTACAGCGTCTCCACCGCAGTCCAGTCGAATACCTGGTCGGCGGTTTCGATGATCCGCCACGGCAGGTACACGTGATAGATGTGCGCCCCGTGGAAATTATCCACCCCGCCATCCACTGCATAGGAACTGCCCCACAGCATGAAACCACGATGCGGATTGTCGAACTCCTGGGTGGATACCGCCGGGTTCAGGGTGCCGGCGTGGGCACAGGCGGTGGACAGGGCGCTGGCGAGGACTGCGACAGCCAGCATTCCGGAATACGGACGTGACGACGACATGGACGTACCTCTTCGGTTGCACGGGGAAGACGGCGACAGGAGGCGTTGAACCAGCCCCAGAGTGTCGCCGACGACCTTATGGCATGTTTCGTTATGTATCAATGTCGAAACATAGCGAAATTTATCGATTGGATCACAGTTTCGATCTGTGCAGCGACACCAAGTAGCGCCGAGCCATGCTCGGCGGCTTTCCGTTCCGACTCGTCGCTGCCTGAAACATTTCGCGCTCCGCGCTCGCCGAGCGTGGTTCGGCGCTATCTACTACGAGCTGCGGGCCTTTCCATGGTGAATACGTCTTGATCTCGCTATCATGTAAACGATTACATGGAGCTTTGATCGACAATGGAAACACCGAACACCGTCCCGCACAGTCCGAAATGGCAGTTCCGCTTTGACTTCTTCGCCCAGCATGGCGCGCCGAAGACCAAGGAGTACCGACAGGCTCTGAAAGACCTGCCCTTCGCCGGAAAATTCAAGGTGAACATCAACCTGTTCGCCCTGTTCTTCAGCTGGATCTACCTTTTCATCCTGGGCATGTGGCGCAAGGGTCTGGTTGTATTCGGCCTGTACGTGGCACTGGTCACCGTCTCCTTCTTCGTGCCGGACCTGCTGGTACGTGCACTCGGAGCGGCGCTCGGTCTCTCGGTGGCCATGAGCACCAACTACAGCTATTACGCCGAACGGGTGAAGGGCAAGGTCAGCTGGAACCCGTTCGAAGGCCTTTTCTAAGCAGGAAAACGCTAGCGCCGAGCCGTGCTCGGCGGCTTTCCGGGCGGACCGCCCCTGGCTGACTGGCGGCTATCTGCCGGTGGCTGATACCGCGCCGCATGCATTGCAACACCTGCACGCCAGCTCCATTTCGGGGATGCGCCCGCGGTTGGGCGCTCTCAGGAGAAATGCATGCCGCACCACGAAAAGGTCGCCCTCACCGGCGTCATCCAACACGTCTTTGCCCACCGTTTCACCATCATCGCCGACGATGCTGCCTACCTGGCCGATCTCGGCCCGAAGGGCGCTGAAGCCTTTCCGCTCGCCCAAGGCCTGGCCATCCGCCTGGAAGGCGAACAACGGCCTTCGGAGATCAAGGTCAGCCGCATCGCCAGGAAGGGCGGAAGGTTTGTCGAGGTGGAACACAAGAAGCCGCACCACGGCCCCAAGCACCACCATCCGGACGTTCCCGCCGATCCACGCGCGGTGCTGGCTGCGGTGAAGAGAGCCGGCTGGACGGTTCACGGCGCGCCAGAGCGCAAGCCCAAGCACTTCGAAGTGCTGGCCCATCGCGATGGCGGCGACTGGACCGAACTGCACGTCGATTTCGCCGGTGCCATCTATAAAGAAAAGCACGCCGACGCAGCCAAGTGGGACCTGCAGGACTGATACAGAAAAACGCCAGGCCGCATTGCTGCGGCCTGGCGTTTTTACTTACCGGTACGATGCTTAGAAGAAGATCGCGTACAGGATGAGGATCGGAATCGGAACGCCCAGGAACCAGAGCAGCAGGGTTTTCATGTCGGTTCTCCTTGGTGGATACGAAAGTTACAGGTCGCGGCGGCGGCCGCCCCAGGTGGCACTCAGGCTGGCGAAGAACGCGCCAATCAGCAGCGTGATGAACAGCCACAGCGCGGCATAGGCCGTGGCCTTGCGGGCGTCATCCGCAGCGGTCTTGGCGGTGTTCTTGGCATCTTCCAGCGCGGCGCGCATGCGGGTCTGCACGTCGGTCACGCGCGCTTCTGCCTCGGCTTGGGTCATGCCGGTTTCGCGGGCGATCAGCTGCGCGAGGTACTGCTTGTCGGCCGGATCCAGGCCTTCGCTCTGCAGGCTGGAGACCACGATACGGTTGACCTCGGCACGCACCTCACGGCGATCGCCAACGCGCTCGTTGCCCGGCATCGGACGCGGCGGCGGCATCGCGGCGTCACGCGGGCCGGCAGCCGGATCCATCGGTGCGCCCATCGGCGGAGCCGGCGGTGCCGGCGGCGGGTTGGTGGAGGCGTTACGGAACAGGGAATCGACCCAATACTCCATGTCGCCTTCCTGCGGGCCCATCCCGGCCGCCCCAGCGCCTGCACCTGCCGCAGCAGCGGTGGTCGCAGCGGCGCCGGCGGTGGCACCGGCTACTTTCGCGCCTGCACCCAATACGCCGCCGATGGCGGAGGTGAGCAGGCCAGCGGTCAGCAGCGTGGCAACCGCCCACGACACGAAACCGTGCGCGGTATCACGGAAGTAGGTCTCGTCACCGTGCAGGTTGGTCCACTTGGTACGCAGACGGCCGGCCAGATAGCCCCCCAGGCCGGAAGCCGCCAGCGCGGTGAAGGTCAGCCAGGCGACGCTGGTCCAGCCGAAGGTTTCTTTCGATACGCCGTCGAACGACCACGGCGACACCGAAGACAGGCCCAGGCCGACGCCCAGGATCAGCAGCACCAGCGACAGCGCAGCGGCGGCCACGGCGCCGGCGATGATCGCGCCCCAGGACACCGCGCTTTCCGGGGTGGGAGTGACGACAGGTGTGGAAGTGACCACGGTATCGAACTCGGTGCCGAGCGGCCGGCGGTCCGGGAATCCACTGGGTGTACTCATTGGTGATGCTCCATCTGAATGGCTGCGGGCGCAGCAAGCGTCGTGAGGCTGCGCGCTTTGCTGTGAACACGGGGAAATGGGGAAATCACGCGCATTTGATCCGCATCACCGCCGTGCGGGCAGCCGTCATCCCCGCCAGAAGCGAGGCAGGAAGATGATGAGCACCGTGAAGAGTTCGAGTCTGCCCAGGAGCATCGCAAAGGACAGCACCCATTTGGCCTCGCTTGGCAGTGAGGTGAACGTGCCCGCTGGGCCGATTGTTTCGCCCAGTCCCGGACCCACATTCGACAGCGCCGTGGCCGCTCCGCTTGCGCTGGTCAAGAAGTCCAGACCAAGCCCCAGCAGCACAACCGTCAAAACGGCATAGCAGACCAGAAACACCGTCAGGAATGCGACCACCGACCCGATCACCTCATCGGAGAGAGGTTTGCCGTCGTAGGTCCTTGGAAAGACCCCGTTGGGATAAAGCAGGCGCAGGAAATGAACACGCAGCATCACCGCCATGACCTCAAAGCGGAATATCTTGATGCCACCGCTGGTCGAGCCCGTGCACCCGCCCACGAAGGTGAGCAGAAAGAACACTCCCACGATCGCCGCACCCCACTGACCATAATCGGTCACTGCGTAGCCCGTCGTGGTGACCACGGACACCACACTGAACGCGGCGTAGCGGAACGCCTGTTCGACGCCGTACTGCCCCGAGACCACCAACCAAGTGCCGATGCCGCCTATCGAAACCGCGAGCAGCCCCAACAGTGACGTGACCTGGCGATCAACGAAGGCGCTTCGGTCACCCGCCAGGAAGCGTACGTACAGGACAAAGGGCACCGTGCCCGACAGCATGAAGAAGGTCGCAAGCCACTGGATTCCGTTGTCCTGCCAGCGTCCGAACGACTGATCCGACGTTGAGTAGCCGCCCGTGGCAATCGACGTAAGCGCATGGACAATGGCGTCAAATGGATCCATCCCTGCCAGCCAGTAAGCCACTGCGGCGACGACCGTCAAACCAATGTAGGCGTAGCCGATCGTAGAGGCGATCTGCCGCACCCGAGGCATCGCCTTCTGCGAGCGGTCTGACGACTCGGTTCGAAACAGCTGCATCCCGCCGACACCCAACGCAGGAAGGATGGCAATGGCGGTGGCAATGATACCGATACCGCCCATCCATTGAAGAAGCCCGCGCCACAACAGTAAACCAGGCGGGGCTGCATCGAGCCCTGTCATGACCGTGGCGCCGGTGGTTGTAATGCCCGAAACCGCTTCAAAAAAAGCGTTGGCGAAGTGACCGCGTAGTTGCGGGTGCTCCGAGAACAGGAAGGGCAACGCGCTGACCGCCGAAACCGCTACCCAGCTCAGCGGTGTCAGGGCGAAAGCCTGCCTCAAGGTCAGTCCTGACTTTCCCCACTTGCCCCCTGATCGCCAATAACTCCACGCCAGGGCGCTACCGCACATCGCAGAAACCCCCGATGCCATGCCGAACGCCAGCCAGTCCCGGTTGTCGTAGTAAAGGTCAGCCAACATCGGCAGCAGCATGAACGCAGCCGTTGCCAGCAGCACCTGCCCCACGATCGCTCCCACCAGGCGAAAGCTGTTGCTCGATGCCGAAACCCCGCCAGGAGCCCACCTCATGCCGTGACCGTTGTGCTTCAAAGCGAGCGTCCGCCAGCGCCACCCAGAAGCTGCTCAGCCGCATCTATTTCGCTGTAGGCAACCACCAGCACCACCCGGTCGCCCGGAACAATCCGTGTCTCCGGGCTCAGGTCCAGCGGGCGATCATCGCGGATGACGGCCCCGACCTTGATTCCCTCCGGAAGCGCGAGCGCGCCAAGCGGCCGGGTCAACAGCGCAGAGCGCCCGGCGCTGATGGTTGCCTCGATCACCTCACCGAAGTCCTCACGCAAGGTCTGCAATCCGACGATCTTGCCGCGGCGAACGTGGCGCAGCACTGTCGACACCGTCACCGCACTCGGACTCACCACGGCGTTGATGCCCATTCCAGGCAGAAGACTGGCGTAGGTGCTCTTGTTGACCAGTGTCACCGCTTGGCGACAGCCGAGCTTGCGGGCCAGCAGCGAGCAGAAAATATTCGACTCATCATCGTTGGTTACCGCCACCATCGATTCCTTTCGATCCACCTGGGCTTCTTCGAGCACTCCACGATCCAATGCATCGCCATGCAGCACGACGACATCGCTGCCGAGCGCCTCGGCTGCATGGCGTGCCCTGTCACGATCACGTTCGATGAGCGTGATGCGCGTCTTCGGCAGCAGGGCACGGATGTTGCGCACAAGATGCATGCCTACATTGCCAGCCCCCGCGATCACCAGCGCGGCGATGGGGCGCTCGCGGTGCCCGAAAAGTGCCATCGTGGCCTTGCGCCGCTCAGAACGAGCCAGCAGATAAAGCTCGTCGCCCAGCTCTACCCGATCCAGTGGCGTGGGAATGAAGGTGATCCCCTTACGGGTGACGGCAAGGAGCGTTATGTGCTCGAACCTTCCATTGGACTCAAGATCGCAGATCCGCTCACCCATCGCGGTGCAATCCGGATCCGTCACGCCAACGCCGATCACCTCCAACTGTCCACGAGCCAATGGCAGAATCGTGAATGCGCCAGGCGTTCGAAGACGTCGCGTGATGCCCTCGGCAACCTCGGCCTCCGGGGAAATGATGACATCGATCGGCAGATGTTCGGCAGCAAACAAGCCGTTGGTGTCGCGTGCGGTGTAGCCGACATGCCGCAGCCTGGCAATCCGGCGCTTTACCTTGAACAGGGAATACGCCACCTGGCAGGCAACCATGTTGACCTCATCCGAACGGGTGACGGCGATCAGCATGTCAGCGTCCAACGCGCCGGCCTCGCGCAAGGTATCGGGGTACGATGCATGCCCTACCACGCCGCGGATGTCGTGGCTTTCGTCGGCCCGCCGGATCAACTCGGCATCGGTGTCTATGATGGTGATCGCCACGCCTTCCGACGCCAGCTGCCGCGCGATGGTCATGCCCACCTGCCCAGCGCCACACACGATGATTTTCATGGATTGGGGGGAGACAGGACGTGCGTCGATGTCAAGAACCCAAGCTCCGAACAGGCCCAAGAAACATGATCTTAAAGTTCTCGAGCAGGGAGTTCCAGCAGCCTCCGCTGCAACCTGAGGCCTGATCATCGGATGTTGACGCGTCCGAACTGCCGAACAGGGATACTCCCCTGCACCAACGACCGAGCAACTGTCCCATGATGAGCAAGTGGAAGCTGTCCCTGTTCAGGATCAGCAGGAGGATGTGGTTCCGGTCCACGCTGTATGGCGTCCTGGGCGTTGCCACAGCGCTGGCGGGCGCTGCCGCCCGGTTCGTATTGCCGCAGGGCCTCGCCACCCAGATCGGCGCCGACTCGGTTGGCAACATCCTCGGCATCCTGGCCGCGTCCATGCTGACGGTGACCACCTTCGCCCTGTCCACGATGGTCGCCGCATACGGATCAGCGGCCACCAACGCCACACCGCGTGCATCCCGGTTGCTGATAGAAGATACGCGTGCCCAAGGCACGCTGGCGACGTTCGTTGGCGCGTTCCTTTTTTCCATCGTCGGGCTGATCGCACTCAGCACCGGCATCTACGGCGACAGCGGAAGGCTGGTGCTGTTTGGAGCGACCATCGCGGTCATCATCGTCATAACCGTAACGCTGCTTCGCGCAATCGAGCAGTTTTCCCGCTTTGGACGGCTCGGCGAAACGGTTGACCTGGTCGAAAAGGCCACCTTGAAGTCGATGGAACTGCGTGCAGAGGAGCCGTTCCTCGGCGCGATGCCCTATACCGGCAGCGTACCGGACGCCTCCATCGCCGTCTTCGCAGCAGTGGTCGGTCATGTCGAGCACATCGACATCCAACGCCTCGACGCCCTCGCAGAAGCGCACCGACTGACCGTCTACGTCGCCTGCCAGCCGGGCACATTCGCAACGCCAAACCGCGCACTTCTCCACGTCACGGGCACCCTGCATGATGACCAGCGGGCGCAACTGGTCGAAGCAGTCACCATCGGCGGTTCCCGCAGGATAGAGAATGATCCACGCTACGGGCTGGTCGTCCTTGCTGAAATCGGTGTTCGGTCGATGTCCCCCGCAATCAACGATCCCGGTACATGCATCAGTGTCATCGGCACCTGTGTACGGCTTCTGCTGAGATGGGATGCGCTGGCGTGCGCGCAACGGGACGAGAAAGTACAGCATCGCCACGTCTATATGGCGCAGCTGGATGCGGACGACCTGTTCGAGGATGTCTTCGCCCCACTCTCCACCGACGCAGCAGGGTCGCTGGAGGTCAACATCCGGCTGCAGAAGGCATTGGCTGCCCTTTGCGCCGGCTGCTCGGCGAGCACCCGTGAAGCGGCGCGACACCATGCGGATTCTTCATTGGAGCGCGCCCTGCAAACACTCCGCTTTGCCCAGGATCGCGAGAAGCTGCGCGCGATTCATGCGTTGGAGCAGCACCGCGCGCAGGACGCCGCCAGCCGTCGCACGTTTGGGTCTCCTGCGCCAACGCGTTAGACTTGGACGCTTTCGTTCGCAAAATGGAGGCCGCGGCCACTATCGTGAAAGTATTTCCCCTCATTTTTCTGTGTGCGGCGGCAACGGCCACGCATGCAGTACACGCTCAGGAAGCGCGCGGCGGACAGGTCGATCCGTTTGTCGACATCGGCGGTGCGGTGCGCTTCAACTACGGCTGGCTCGACTACGGGCCCACCAGCCGACTGCAGCTGGAGCTGCTCCGCGCAGATATCGAAGCCGGTGCCGGCCCGCTTTTCTTCTCCGCCCAATATCGCTGGTATGACGGGTTCGATGCCGTCCACCACGCCTACGCGGGATGGAATTTCAGCGAGACCACGCAACTCAAGGCAGGTATCCAACAGGTTCCCTTTGGCCTGCTACCCACCGTGTCGCAGAGCTTCTGGTTTGGCTCGGGCTATTACCTCGGGATCGAGGACGATTACGATCCGGGCGTGACGTTCAGCCATGAACAGGGCGACCACCACTGGACGGCGGGCTGGTTCTCAGGCGATGAATACGGAAGCGGATCGCGTTATGACCGCTACTCGTTCGATGTGGCGCAGACACCCGAGCTGCCCTACCGCGAGCGCGGCCGCGTCCACGTCCGGTACGAACATACTGGCGTGTTGAACGAGGGCGAACTGCTGCTCGGCGCATCGGCATTCAGCGGCCGCGTCCAGGACACCGCCACCGGCCGCCACCACGGACACCACGGCGCGGCATTGCACGCCCAGTGGAAACGGGAGGGTTGGACCACCCAGCTCCAGTGGGCCCGCTACCGTTACAGCGTCCCGGGCGAGCGGATTGCGATGTCAGCCTTCCTTGCCCCCTTCGAGATCGCCTCCGAAGCAGACGTGCCCAGTGCCAACGTTGCCTACTCCTTCGGCGCCCGGCGCTGGCTCGATGACATCACCTGCTACAACAACCTGAGCATGACGCGGCCGGTCGGTCGCCGCGCGGGCGTCAGGGAGTCTTGGCAGAACGTCACCGGATGCAGCCTGCAGAAGGGAATCATGCTGACCTATGTGGACTGGATCGCCGGCAAGAACATGTGGTTCGCAGGCGGCGACGGCATCGGCATCGACGACGGCGGACCCTCCCGCTGGCACAGCCGGCTGAACCTCAACATCGGGTTCTATTTCTAAGAGCACTCCGCTCTCCTGCTCCAATCGCATCAACCGGAGGATTCCATGCAGAGCCCCGCTCCGCCATCCACTCCTGTTCGCCAGCGCATCCTGCCGCAGGTGTTCATCCCTACCGCAGCCATCGTCCTGCTTCTCGTGGCGCTGTCCATTTTCGTCCCGGAACAGGCCACCACCTGGTTTACCGCGGCCAAGAACTGGACCGCCAACGACGCAGGCTGGTTCACGATCCTGTCCGTCGCCGGCTTCCTTGTCTTCGTCGTAGGCGTGGCCATCAGCGGTTATGGGCGCATCAAGCTGGGCCCCGATCACAGCCGCCCCGACTACAGCTACGCGTCGTGGTTCGCCATGCTTTTCGCCGCAGGCATGGGCATCGGCCTGATGTTCTTCGGCGTGGCCGAGCCGATCATGCATTACGCCACCCCGCCGACGGGCACGGCCGAGTCTGCCGAGGCAGCCCGCCAGGCCATGCGCATCACCTTCTTCCACTGGGGGGTGCACGCCTGGGCCATCTACGCGGTCGTTGCGTTGGCGCTCGCCTACTTCGCGTATCGGCACAATCTCCCGCTGCGGGTGCGCTCGGCACTCTATCCACTGATCGGTGACCGTATCCATGGTCCCATCGGCCACGCAGTGGACACCTTTGCAGCCCTTGGCACCATCTTCGGCCTTGCCACCTCGCTCGGCCTCGGGGTCATGCAGATCAATTCGGGTCTGAATTATCTTTTTGGCCTGGAAATCAGCACCCTGGTGCAGGTTTCGCTGATCGGCGTGATCATCCTGGTGGCGACCGGATCGGTGGTTGCAGGCCTGGACAGCGGCGTGCGCCGCCTGTCCGAGATCAACATGATCATGGCCGTGGCGCTGCTGGCGTTCGTGCTGGTCTGCGGCCCCACGGTGCATCTGATGCAGGCATTCGTCCAGAACACGGGCATGTATGCATCCCAGCTCTTCTCCATGACGTTCAACCTGTACGCGTATGAGCCGAGCGGCTGGCTGGGCGGCTGGACGCTGTTCTACTGGGGCTGGTGGATCGCCTGGTCGCCGTTCGTCGGCATGTTCATCGCGCGCATTTCCCGCGGCCGGACGGTGCGCGAATTCGTCGTCGGCGTGTTGCTGGTGCCGCTTGGTTTCACGTTCCTTTGGATGACCATCTACGGAAACTCGGCCTTGTTCATGGTCCGGTCCGATGGGGTTCAAGCACTTGTCTCAGCCGTATCCAACGACAGCTCGATGGCGCTGTTCGAGTTCCTGCGCCACTTGCCGTTGACGATGATCACCTCCTCGCTTGCCGTGGTGCTGGTGGCGCTGTTCTTCGTCACTTCGGCCGACTCCGGCGCGCTGGTGATCGACATGCTGACATCCAAGGGTGAAGAAGAATCTCCGGTCTGGCAGCGGATTTTCTGGGCACTGCTGGTCGGCGCCATCGCGGTTGCCCTGTTGATCGCCGGCGGTCTTGAATCACTCCAGGCCGCCACCATCGCCAGCGCCCTTCCCTTCACCGTGGTCATGATTCTGATGTGCTGGGGCCTGCTCAAGGCCATGCACCTGGACGCGACCAAGCGCTCGATCCTGCGTGAGGCGCGCATGCTGCCGGGCACCAGTGGCGATTGGCGGGCCAGGCTGAAGCTGTTGGCGCACAACCCCGTCAAGATCGAGGTGGTCGGGTTCATCAGGGACCATGTGCTGCCCGCGCTGCAGGAGGTCGCCGTGGAGCTGCGCAAGCAGGATCTGCCGGTCGAGGTGACCGCAGGCGATGATGGCCGGGCATGGCTGCGCGTAGGCCATGGTGAGGAAATGGACTTCTTCTATTCCGTGCGCCCCCAGCCTTACGAAGCGCCTACGTTTGCCCTGCAGGATCCCCGCCGTCCCGCCAGCGAGGGTACCCGCCACTACCGGGCGGAGGTGTACCTGCGCGAAGGCGGCCAGGACTACGACGTCATGGGATGGCCCAAAGTCCAGGTGATCCACGACGTGCTGGACCAGTACGAGCGCCACCGCCAGTTCCTGGATCACGTCCGCTGATGGCAATGCCGGCCAGCCTGCCCGGGCTGGCCGGCCTGCTTGAACGCCGGACCCGCTCTACATGCTAACCTTTCTCATTCTCACCCGCATTTCGGCCCGCGATGACCTGCCCGACGCCTTCTCTCCCCCACCTGGGCCTGGCCCTGACCCTCGCCTGTGCTTCGGCCAACGCAGCGCCGCCATCCTCCGCTGATGTGCAACAGCTGGATGCCGTGCAGGTGCATGGCCGGGCGCAGACCCTGTACCGGGTGGACGATGCGACGGTGGGCACGCGCACCGATACCCCGCTGGCACTGGTGCCGCAATCCATCCAGGTGGTGCCGCGCGAGCTGATTGAAGACCAGGCTGCGCGCCAGATCACCGATCTCTACCGCAGCATCAGTGGCATCAGTTTCTTCAGCTACGCCGGCGTCACCCTGCGCGGCTTCCGCCAGGAAAACGTGCTGTACGACGGCATGCGCGGCGACCCCTACGCCGGGTTTTCGGTACCGCAACTGTTCAACATCGATCGCGTGGAAGTGCTGAAGGGCCCGGCCGGCGCGCTGTATGGGGGCGGCGATGCCGGGGGTGTCATCAACTACGTCACGCGCAAGCCCAAAGCCACGGCCGAGCGCCGCATCGAACTGCAGGCCGGCAACAACGATTTCAGGGCCGCATCGATCGAGGCCACCGGGCCCGTGAACGCCGCAGGCAGCGTGCGCTACCGCGCCGGACTGTATGGCGACACCGAACAGGGCGTGCGCTGGAACGCGGACAGCGAGAGCGTGATCGGCGATGCGTCGCTGGCCTTCGACGTGGGCGACACCGGCGAGTTGACCCTGCAGTTCACCGACATCACCCAGAACCTGGGCGGCAACCGCCTGCGCGGCGTGCCGGTGGACGACAACGGCAGCTTCCTGACCGACCGGCGATGGAACCATAACGAAGCCAGCGACTTCCTGGATATGCGTGCCAAGGTGGCGCTGGCGCAGTACCGCTTTTCGCCCGCCAGCAACCTGGACGTCGATTTTGGCGCACGCTGGTTCGAGAACAACGAGCATCAGATCTACCACGAGCCGATGGGGCTGATCGACCGCAACCGCGACGGCGTGGCCGAATGGATGACCCGCCAGTTGCGCAACCAGATCCGCGACAACGACGCGTTTACCGCCAACGGCAACGCAGTGTGGCGCTTCAGCACCGGCCGCATCGGGCACAAGCTGCTGTTCGGCGCCGATGTCTACCAGCAGGATGCCGACTTCACCGCACAGACGGCCAACAGCGCCGACCTGGCGCGGGGTGCCGGCCCGGTGCCCGGCATCGACCTGTTCAACCCGGTGTATGGCGCCAGCTCGTGGCGCGACTACAACCTGGCTACCCTGCCCTGGCGCAGCACCAGCACGCGCAGCAAGCGCTATGGCGGCTACCTGCAGGACGAACTGGCGCTGACCCCGCGCTGGCACGTGCTGGCCGGGCTGCGCTGGGACGGTTTCAAGGACGACGACCGCATCGCCGGCACCACCGTGGATGGCAACGACATCAGCTGGCGGCTGGGCAGTACCTACACCGTGCGCGAAGGCATCAATGTCTACGCCAACATCGCCAGCGGGTTCATGCCCCAGAACGCCGCCAACCAGAGCGCCGAAGCAGGCGGCCCGTTCGATGCCGAGCGCAGCAGGCAGTGGGAAGTGGGCCTGAAATCCCTGCTGGCCGAGCGCGTGACCCTGAACCTGGCCGCTTATCGGATCGACCGCAGCAATATCGTGCAGGCCACCGGCGAGATCGTCGATGGCGTGAACCAGCTGGCTGCCTTGGGTCTGGTGCGCAGCACCGGCATGGAGCTGGACCTGCTGGCCGATGTGACCGAACGCTGGGTGCTCAACCTGACCTACGCCTACAACGATGCCCGGGTGAAGGATGCCGGCAGCGACGGCATCACCAATGCCTCCGGCGACCGCTTCGCCAATGCCCCGCAGAACAAACTCGGCCTGTGGACCCGCTACGAGCTGCCGGCGATCAACTCGGCGATCGGCTTCGGCGCCGATTACGTGGATGAGCGCGTCAGCCTGGATGGCCAACGGGTCAAGCCGTACACCGTGTTCGACATGAGCTGGAAGACGCAGTGGCAGCAGTGGCAGTTCCAGGCCAACGTCAAGAACCTGTTCGACAAGGTCTATGCCGCCAGCGGTTTCACCGGGCGCACCGGCCACTTCCCGGGTGAGCCGCGCCGGGTGTACGTGCAAGCCGCTTACGCGTTCTGAGCCCGCCCATGCGCCAGCCTTCGCCAGCGCCCCCCACCCGCCCGGCACGCGCCGGCGGTGGCCGGCGGCTGTGGTTCGACCTGCACAGTTGGCTGGGCCTGAAGCTCTGCCTGTTCATGGGCTTTGTCTGCTTCACCGGCACGCTGGCGGTGTTCTCCCAGGAGATCGACTGGTTGCTGCACGCCCCCATGCGCGTGGCCGACGGGGGTGAGCAGGCCGGCTGGGGCGCGGTCATCCATGCCGCACAGACGGCACATCCGGACTGGGAACTGGAAGGCATCAGCGCCGGCCACACCCGTCTGTTCGCCGCACGTGCGCAGATGCGGCTGCCTGACGGAAAGCGCCGCTTCGTCTGGGTCAACCCGTATACCGCGCGGGTGACCGGCGACACCGGCTGGTTCAACACACAACGGCTGCTGCGCAACACCCACCGCCACCTGATGCTGCCGGTGGCCTGGGGCGTGCCGCTGGTGGCGGCGTTGTCCATTCCCCTGCTGCTCTCGCTGCTCAGCAGTCTCTACATTTACAAGAAGTGGTGGCGTGGATTCCTGAAATGGCCCGACGCTTCGCGACCGCGCCGCCTATGGGGCGATGTGCACCGCCTGGCCGGGGTGTGGTCGCTCTGGTTCCTGCTGCTGATCGGCCTGACCGGGGCGTGGTACCTGGTCGAATCGCTCGGCGGCGACGCACCGGCCGCGCCCACCCTGCAGCTGGCCGAGGGCGGCGACCGGGTTGCCCCCGTAGACCCGGCTGCCGTCGACACGGCAGCGCAGACCGTCCGCCAGCAATGGCCCACCCTGGATATCCTCGCGGCCATTCCCGCACGCGATGGCGGCAGCATCCTCTTCATGGGCGAAGCCGACGCCTGGCTGGTACGCGAGCGGGCCAACAACATCGCCGTCGACCTGCGTACCGGGCAGGTGATGGGCGCGCATGACGGCCGTGTGCTGAGCGTCCATCAGCGCATCGCCGAAATGGCCGACCCCCTGCACTTCGGCAGCTTCGGTGGCTGGCCCATCCGGCTGCTCTGGTTGCTGGCCGGCACCCTGCTCACCGGGCTGTGCTTTACCGGCGTGTATCTCTACGGGCTGCGCACGGTGGATTCGCTGCGATCGGCAGCAAAGAGGAGGCCGGCGTGAGTCACGAAAAGCTGCCGGGGCCTTGGCGCGCGGCGTGGCAAGGGATGGGCCGTTGGCGCTGGCTGTGGCTGGTGCTGCTGCTGGTATGGGCGTCGCTGGTGCCACTGGAAGCCATGAAATAGCGGCGACGCAGGCGCTGCCCGCGCGTCCATGCCAGGGGTGCGCAGGCCGGTGAAACGGCCTAGCGCGCCGGTGCAGGGAAACCATGCCGCCCGGCCGCCCACACCACCCCCAGCGCAACCACCAGAAGCGCGATCAAGGCGGGGGCGAAAGCACCTGCACCCAATCGTTCAAGCAGCACGCCGCCGACAAGCGCTCCGCCGGCAATCGCCAGGTTCCAGGCCGTGACCAACATCGACTGCGCGACATCGGCGGCACTGCCTGCCACGTTGGCCAGCGCGGTCTGGAACAGCGTCGCCGAACCCCCGAACGCCACGCCCCACGCGGCCACGGCCACATACACCACGCCGGGTACATCACGGGCCACCCCGAGTGCCAACGCGGCCATCGCGAACACGCCGATGCTGCCCAGTGTCATTGCGCGCAGGCGACGATCGATCAGTACGCCGACAATCCAGATGCCCAACAACGATGCAACGCCGAACACCAGCAGCACCGCATCGGTGCGCTGGGCCATGCCCGCCTCCGACAGGAACGGCGCGATATAGGTGTAGAGCACGTTGTGGGCCAACACGAAGGCGAGCACTGCGACCAGCACCGGGCGCACGCCGGGCAAGGTGAACACCTGCCGCAGCGACAACGCCCTGCCCGCGGCCTGCCCCGCGAAATCCGGCAGCTTGAGACGCGCCCACAGCATCAGTACCAACGCCAGTCCGCTCATGATGCCAAAGCACACCCGCCAACCCACCAGGTTGCCAAAGAACGTGCCGGCAGGCACCCCCAGCGACAGCGCCAGCGGTGTGCCGACCATCGCGACGGCAATGGCACGGCCCTTCTGGTGTTCGGGCACCATGCGCGCCGCATAACCGGCCAGCAGCGCCCACAACACGCCAGCCGACACCCCCGCCAGGAAGCGCGCCGTCATGGTCAGGACGAAACTGGTGGAGAGCGTGGTCACCGTGTTGGCCAGCACAAAGCCTGCAAGCGCCGCCAACAGCAATGGGCGGCGACGCAGGCCCTGCGTGGCGGCGGTCAACGGGATTGCCGCCATCAGTGACCCGATGGCATAGATCGTGACGGTCTGCCCAACCCATGCCTCGGACACTGCCAGGCTCTGCGCCATCTGCGGCAGCAGACCGGCCGGCAGCGCCTCGGTCAGGATGGTGATGAAAGCCGCCATTGCCAGCGAAAGCAGCGACGCCAGCGGCAGCCGACCCTCCGCGGCGACCCCCACCCGTGCCGTGGGCGCACTCATCGGTGAACCCCGCCGATGTGCGGGAAAACTGGGAGACGCGTCATGCTGTTCAACTCGCTGTGATTGCCAGGCCACAACGATAGGAACCCGCCGATTAAAGAGAAAGTGGGCTACATTTCCTCGATGTGCGGAACATCCTGTCCGCAATGAAGGGACTGGATCATGGACAGCCTGGGTGGCTTCGTCGTGTTCGTGCAGGTAGCCGAAACCCGGAGTTTCGTCGCCGCCGGGCGGCTGCTCGGCGTATCGGCCTCCGCCGTCGGCAAGAGCGTGGCGCGGCTGGAAGAAAAGCTGGGCGTGCGCTTGTTCCACCGCAGCACGCGCAGCGTCACGTTGACGTCCGAGGGCGCCCTGTTCCTGGAGCGCAGCCGCCGCATCCTGGCAGAGATCGAAGCGGCTGAAATGGAACTATCGCAGGCCGCCGCCGCACCGCGGGGACGTCTGCGGGTCAGCCTGCCGCTGGTCAGCTCGCTGGTGCTGCCGGTGCTCGGCGAGTTCATGCAGGCGTATCCGGAGATTGAACTGGACCTGGATTTCACCGACCGCATGGTGGATGTGGTCGAAGAAGGTTTCGATGCCGTGGTCCGCACGGGCGAACCTGCCGATTCACGGCTGTCCGCCCGTCGCTTGGGCGCCTTCCAGATGCGACTGGTCGCCTCGCCTGCGTACCTGGCGCGACGCGGGACGCCCGCGCTGCCGGTTGATCTGCAGCAACACGCCTGCCTGCACTTTCGCTTTCCCAACAGCGGCAAGCTGGAGGCCTGGGCGCTGCGGCAGAAGCCGGGCGAACCCGAGCTGCAACTGCCGACTTCGATGATCTGCAACAACATCGAGACGCGCGTCTGTTTTGCGCTCCAGGGCCTGGGCATCGCCTACCTTCCCGACTTCGCCATCCGCGAGCCGCTGGATGATGGCCGGCTGCTGCCGGTCCTCGCCGACTACGTACAGCGCAGCGGGGTTTTCCACGTGCTGTGGCCGGCAAGCAAGCACCCCTCGCCCAAGATCCGGGCGCTGGTCGATTTCCTGTCCGCGCGGGTGTTTCCCACAACGGAGAGCCCGGCGCCCAAATCCGAACGGCGGCGCCGGCGGTAAGCTCGGTCATGGCCCCGGGATGCGGGCGGACTCAGAACAACGTGGCCTGCGCGGGTGGATAAATCAGGTCCTGCCCCACCGCCTGCGCCATCGGATTCAGCGGATGCGGCTTCGGTTCCGCACCGGACACGATGTGCAGCACCTGATTACCGCGGTGCGTCAGCAGGTCGGAGATCAGGCGCCGATGGCAACGCCACCAGGGCGCCTCCGCGCACATCAGCGCCGTCCGGTGCGTAGCCGCCAGCGCGAGAACTTTCTCCAGCCCGCTGGCAAACTCGGCAGACGTCATATGATCAGCATAGCCCTGAAACGCCGCGTTATCCCACGCGCCGTTGGGCGATTCCGGCTGCACCCTGCGACGCCCGCCCAGTTCGGGAATCCATTGATAGGTCACGCCGAGGGCAGGCAGCGTGTCTGCCATCTGCTCCGAAGCAAACCAGGGGTGGCGGCGCGAGCCCGGAAAGCGACGCACGTCCGCAATGGCCGATATTCCGTGCGCGGATAATAGCTGCAGGAACGTGTCCCAAGGCCGGGTGGAGTGACCGATGGTCCAGAGCGTCAGCGAATGCGGGGCAGGCAGATTGGACGGCATAGAATCATTAGACAGGGGTGCGCATAAAAGGCGCGTGGTCAGGGCATGGGGCCCGCTGACAGTGCAGTGCAGAAAATCAGCAGAAGGCGCGCCGAGCAGCATGCTTGCGTGGGTTGAATGCTCCTGGATAGTCCGGGTTGACCATTCTGATGACGTACTTAACTGCTAGCCTACCTACTTCAGGGCGTTGAAGAAGCCCCCCAGTTCACCCACGGGGACGTGGACACCTATATGGAATGGAAGATTCTCGCTTGTTCGCTCCTCCTGAGCCTGTCCACGACGGCTTGGGCACAAGTGCCTGAGCCAGACTCTGAGTTGGGCCAGGAGATGCAGACGCTGGTGAAGAACTACGTCGCCGAGCATCCTGGAATATCCATCGACGAAGCCATCACCAGGCTCGCGGTTCAGACGGAAATCCTGCAATCAATGCAGGACCTGCGCCGGGAGTTCGCGGGCAGATTGACGGAGATATCCATCCAACCAGCGCCGGATCAACACATCCTTGTTGAACTGAAAGGCTCAGCGCCCGTCGCCAACAGGCGACTCGTTACTCGCAGTGGTAGCACACGGGTGGTCTTCGAGGAGGGCCACAAGCACACCGGGGAAGAGTTCCACGCACGTATTGCTAAGCACAAGGATCTTCTTTACAGCGCCATACCGGGCATAACCGGCTTGCTCGGTCGTCCAGGTGAAGATCGCTTGATCATCTACATCGAAGGCAATGAGCGGCAAGCGGAGGAGCTACAGGCTGCGGTCGAAAGACTCGAGCGCGTGCTGGGCCTTTCGATATCCCTGCGCCCAAACATGGCCAGATCCCGGATCAGCTCATAGTCGTCGCTCGCGTCCACAACCCCAAGAAGATCCCAGCGTTGACCACCATCGATATTCCGCTGACGGCCTGCCTCGGCTCACTCGTGACCACGAAGCATGAAGCGCGTAAGCCAGCTTTAACCCCGTCTCAGTTAGCCCTTGACGCCTGACCGGCCGAGAACCATTCGACCGCTCTACTCATTACATTCATCACGCAAACACGCTTCCAACCACTCAGCAGCTGCACCGATTGATGCTTCAGGACCTATGCCCTGAACGACCTGATCCGGGGCAAGTTTGCCGCCATAGCGATTGCCGTTCCGATCCTCAAATACAGCCGTGGTGAGATAGAGTCCGGATCCATCTGCAAGCTTGTATGTTGTGTTGGACGTAGAGTAGCCAGACGTGGCACCGCCGAAAGAGCGTGTAAGAGGCCGGCCACGGAAAGCCACCGCAACGGCTTCCCCGGAGCTGGCAGTTCGTCCAGAAGTCACCACCGCGACCGGCACACTTCCAAGGTCTCGCACCTCGACAATCCCTTCGTGGCTTTTGAGAATCCAAGGGCTGGAAGAGCCATCTCTATAGCGGAAGCTACCTATCCCCTCCGTACCCAGCAGGGGCGATAGGCCGTACAGCATCGGCCACATGTTTCCGCCCCTGTTCCCGCTGAGGTCAACAATCCACGCCCTGGCCCCCGCCTCCAGTCCTTTGGCGAGAGCTTCCCGGATGCTGTTCGCAAATACGCGCTCAAGCTCATCGTCCGTTCCACGAAACATCGGCACGTGGATAACCGCGATCCCTGGACGAAACATGCGCCATGTTGCGTGCTCCATTTCCGCTTTGGATATCCTCTCCGCCTCCTGCAGGCCATCTGGCGAGATCAGGAAACTATGGCCGTCCCCCAAATCCCGCAGAAGGGTTTTGATGGCCGAGCGCGCTTGCCAAAGCATGGCATCGGGGGCTGGCCGACCCGCCTCGATGCGCTCTGGGCCAAGCGCCTCGTAAGCCAGAGCATGGGTCTTGATGAGGCCTGCCGCCTCGGCATATATCGCCTGAGCCTGCGCTTGCCCAGCGCTATTGGATTCGGCCGATTCCAACGTCAGCCCCTTCACCTCGAGCCGGGTTTCATTCTCGGCAACAAAGGAAACCACGACCAAATCATAAGACCTCGGCAGATCTATCTGGATCAGTGCTTCAGAGCGGGGTGCCCCGCCCTCGAATCGTCGCGTTGCACGCCCGACCGTTTTCTTCCCGTCGAAAGCGCGCAACTGAACCGAGGAGGCTCCCTCTGCGGTCAGGTGCCGCGCCGACAGCTTGAGTGTCCTGGAGCCATAGTCTTGATTCTTCAGCGCGTACATCACTCGGCACGTTGAACCGCGCTTGGCCTCGATGAGAACCGAGGCATTCTGTCCAGCCAAAGGGTCGGCCTGATAGTCGAAGCGACAGTCCTGCGTTCCTTCCTCTCTGGTGCTCCAACCCAAAGGCGGAAGCCCGGCAAGATTGCAGCCTGCAACAATGCAGCAAATCAACAATGCCAGCGCCGTGGAGACACGCCTCATGAGGACCTCCGCTCACTCGTGACCACGCGAAACACGAAGCGGCGTCAGCCAGCGCTTCTCTGCAGAAACACGCTTCACGTCGGCCATGTACAACAACTGGTCCAGCGCATCCTCCTCCACCTCCTGGTCGTGGAATGCCTTGAACCACGCCGCCACCGATTCGGCGGGTCGGCGCATCCATACCTGCTTGTCGCCTGCACGGAACAGCAGCGTCCTGCAACCGGGGCCGATTTCCATCCCATCCAGATCGCGCCACATGATGCGGACCTCGCCGAACGGCGAGCGACGGGTCAGCGAATCGCCGGTGACGAGGATCGTCGCGCCCAGGGAGCGGAGCGCGGCAAGCGCGGAGCCCACCGCGATCGCAGCGCCAAACCAGAGCATGAAGCCCTTGGCGATGGTGATGACCAGAATAGTCGCCACGTGGGCGGTGCCGAGGCCGACGATGACGTGCGGGGTTTCGGTGAAGGTGTAGACGGATCTGCGCATGTGCATCCTGCTCATGGGGGGATAGATCGGGCGTGCCCGCTTGCTGCGGGCTGTGCGCGATTGTAGCGGTACTTGGCGCGTGGCCTAAAGCACGCCACGCAGGGCGTCACGCGCCGTCCTGACCCTATCCCGGCCGTCGCCCAGCAAGGCATCGATCAGGCTGTCGCTGGATATCCCCTCCTCTACCGAGCTGTGTATGTCGCGGTGCGCCATATGGACGATCTCCAGCACGTCGGCAAGGGCGCGCAGCTGGCGGTCCACCAATCTGAGATCGCAGCGCCAGGCATCGGCGGCGGCGCGTGGATCCGGGTTGGAGCCGTCGCTGGGCGAACGCCGGCGCGGCGGCGGTACGGCCACCATGGGGCGGTAGGCGTGCCGCGAACTTTCGTGGGCCTGCAGGATGCCTTCCAGCTTCTTGACGAAGCGCGGGGGCAGCGTGTGGACGGATTCGCCGATGAGCGCGTACAGGCGCACGCCGGCTCTGAATTCTGCGGACAAGGGGTGACCTCGCATGGCATGGCCACCGGCGCCGAGGCGCAGGGTGGCGGACGGTGCGGGTTGGCATACCGGCGTCGTACAAAGCAGTTAACCGGCGGATCATGCGATCCCCCGCACCGTCCGCCAAAAGGATGGCACGAGGGCGCATGCTCCGCCGTACCCGAAGGCGACAACGGAGACGCTTTGCTAACGACGTTCGGGATGCCAATCCCGGCTGGCCCTACGGGTCAGCACGGACATCGTGTGCTGGTGTGGCGGGCGTGTAAATGAGGAAAGTTGCGGATTTGGCACGGCGGCTTAGGGATTACCGGACGTTACCGAGGCTCAGCATGAAGAGGACGAACGCTGCTGCGTAGGCAAGAAGGAGCACTGCGCTGGGGATCACGCGACGGCCCTGCAGGGCGACGGCGGTGATGACGCAGACCAGGGCCGCGCATGCGCCGAGGATGAAAAGCTGCATGGCCGCGAGCATCTTTGGGCCGGCGCCCAGGGTGGCTGACAGCCAGATGACGAGCGCTGCGCAGAGCAGTGAAATCGTGGCTGAGATGTACCAGAGGGCTTTCATTGCTTGCCTTCCGTAGCGGCGGCTTTCTGTTGGTGTTATCTACGGGCGCGGGACGTTCTTATCGGGCCAGCGCAGGTTCCGGCCATGCCACGCGTGCAGGCTGGGCCGGTGTGCGCTGCTGATGACGATACAACGCGGCAAGCGTTCGGCAAGCAAAGCGTACAGCGTCGCTTCGGCTTCCGTGTCGAGCGCAGAGGTCACCTCATCGAGGAACACCAGGTCCGGCTTTTGAACAAGCAGTCTTGCGAATGCAAGGCGCTGGCGTTCGCCCGGGGATAGGCGCGTCGACCATTCCGCAGCATTCTCGAGCTCACCAAGAAGATCCCCCAGCCCGACGGCAACAAGCGCCGCCGCAACTTCTGTTGGACCGGTTTCCTCGATACTGCCAGGATATGCGACGCAGGCATGCAAGGTTCCGACGGGCAAGTAGGAGGCTTGCCCAACGAAGACCACCCTGCCCTGCGGCATCCGCACCGCACCCGTGGCAAACGGCCAGAGCCCCGCCAGCGAGGAAAGCAACAAGGACTTCCCCGTACCCGATGCGCCCTGTATCAGCAGCCGGTCACCGGGGCTCAAGTGCAGGTGGTCTACACAGCCCAGCGCGCTGCCATCGGGCAGACGTACCTGCACTGCGTCCAGTATCAGGTCGCTGCCAGTGAAGGTCCGCTGCAGACCAGGGTGCACCGGCTCGCCAACCGCGCGTTCGAACTGATGCAGCCGATGGAATACCGAACGGAGGAGGGCCAGGTCCTTGTAGCGGTAGACGAACCACGACAGGGCTCCCCGGACGCGATTGAACAGGCTGTTGAGCTGCATCAGCGTCCCTACGGAGATGTCTCCTGCGAAGTAGCGCGGGCCGGTTATCAGATACGGCAACAGCATCGACGACTGGACGTACAGAGCATTCATCGCCGTGATGCGTTTGGTGTAGCGCATCACCTCGCCCCAGTTGCGCCGAATGCCGTCGAAGGCGCCTGCAAGCCCGTTGGACTCCGTCCGTTCACCGCGCCACAGCGCGACCGCCGCGGCGTTCTCACGCACCCGGACAAGCAGGTAACGAAAGTCCGCCTCGCGGCGCTGCTGCTGATAGTCCACGGGCACCAAACCACGCCCTATCCATTCGATCATCATTGAGCCGATCAGTGCATACAGCACGGCAGCCCACATCATGTAGCCGGGTATCTGCACCTGCGCACCGGCCACGGCAAACGACAACGCACCGGCCAGCCCCCACAGCATGGTGGCGAAAGTAAAGAAGTCGACGACGTAGTTCAGCGCTCCCACGGTCAGCCGAAGCGTATCGCTGGCCATGATGCGGAGGTCTTCGGCGATGCGTTGGTCCGGGTTGTCCACGCAGCCGTTGTGCTGCATGTGCCAGTAGGCGCGGCCGCCCAGCCAGCGTGCCAGGTACGTGTTGGTCACCCAACCGCGCCAGCGCATCTGGAGTGCCTGCTCGAACCATACCCTTGCCGTGCCAGCCACGACGATGCCGGCGATGATGAAGCCCAACTCCAGCATCTGGCGCCAGAATCCGTTGAGATCGCGTTCGACCAGAGCGTCGAAAAAGTTCTTCTGCCAGTAAGTCTGGCGCACCCCGATGTAGGTCAGGAACACGTCCAGGCCCACGATCGTGCCCAGCAGCGCATAGGCACGCCACCGATCCTCGGACGCCCAATAGGGGCTGACCAGACGCCACACGTCCCGCGTGGAAAGCTTCATGGCGCCTGGTCGTCCTTCGCGATCAGAACCGGGAACGCAGGGTCACCATCACGTTCCGGGGTTCGCCGGGCGTGTTGTAGGTGTTCAGTGCGCCAACGCGCTCGTAGTAGCGGCGGTCAAACAGATTGTTCACCGCAACGGTCATCCGCAGCTTTTCCGTGAATCGGTAACCGGCCTGCAGGCTCGCCACCGCGTAGCCCTTCTGCTCGCGCACGCCTGCGACGCCGGATCCAAGGATGCCGCTGGAAGCATGCGCCCCGCCGCCGAATGACACACCGCGCAACAGCCCGGACTCGATGCGGTAGTTGGCGAACAGTTTCACCGTGTGGTCGGGCTCGAACAATGCAAATGGTGAGCCTTCCTGGAGTGACTGATGGCGGACATACCGGGTCATCAGACGGGTATAGCCCGCCGTCAGGTCCAGGTTGGGCAGCGGACTGCCGCTGGCCTCCACTTCCCAGCCCTTGACCTCCACCTCTCCGGCCTGCAGGAAGAAGCCGGGGTTGGCGGTGTCGGGGTAGGAACGGTTCACGTCGCGGGTACGGAACGCGGATGCTGCCACGTTCAGCGTCCCACCACGCAGACTCGCTTTGGTGCCGATCTCCATCTGCTTGCCTAGGCGCGGATCAACGGCTTCACCCGATACCTTTCGCTGCGTCTGGGGTATGAAGGTGTCCGCGTAACTCGCATAGGCAGTCAGATCGTTGGTGAAATGAAACACCAGACCCGCATAGGGCGTGAACTCACCGTCCGCATCGGCGCCCGCCGACCACGCACTCAGCGGTTGCGGAGCGACACTCCTGCTTTTGACGTCGAAGTTGCTCCAACGGCCACCGGCCACGCCGGTCAGCCTGTCGCTCAACGACAAGCGAAGCTGTGCATAAAGACCGCTTTGACGCGTGATTGAGTTGTACCCGGAGGTTGGCGTGATCGGCAGGTTTTCTACGACGTCTGGCGTGGCTACCGGCACGTTCCTGACCGGAGTGCCTTGGCCATATCGACTGGTGCTCTCATACTCTTCCACGTTCGCACCCACCGTCGCGTGGTGTTCGCGCCCCAGCAACGGGAAGGGACCGGATGCGAACACATCCACGCCCTGCCTGACTTCATCGTTGTCGCTCTGGCGGCGCGCGTAGCTGGCCACCGTGCCGGCACCGGGGGCGACTCCGCTGGTGGGATAGCTGTCCTTGTAGAACCAATCCAGGCGCTGCCGGCTGGCGCGCGCCTTCAGGGTCCAGTCGTTCTGGAATGCATGCTCCAGGTCAAACGCGAACGACTGCTTGTCCCAGCGCTGGATCACCCAACTCGGGTAGGCGTAGAACGAGCGCGGAACATCCAGAAAGCGTTGATCGGTGGAGGCCGGCTGTCCCATGTACGGCATGACGTCATCGGACTGTTGCGTGGCCGACAGCGATACGGTCGTGTACGGGGTGAGGTCGAGATCCAGCGTTCCGTAGAAAAGCTGCTTGCTGGAGTCGGCCTTTCTGTAAAAGTACTCGCGGCCCTGGCTGGAAATGACCGCCCGGCTGCGCAACGTGCCGGCAGCGTTCAAGGGTCCGCCAACATCGATCTCGCCTCGATAATTCGACCAGGAACCTGCAGCCAGTGCCACAGCACCACCGAACACGTCCCTGCCTCGTTTACGAACGAAGTTGGCCACCCCGCCCGGCTGGCTTGAACCCTGGAAGATACCGCCGGGGCCGCGCAGTACTTCTACCCTGTCATAGACGGCCAGATCGAACTGCTGGAACGCCGACAACGCGCCGTAGGCGGGGATGCCATCGTAAGAAGCTTCCAGGTTATATCCACGGGAGCGGATCTGGCTGGTGGCGCCATCCCACGGTGTGACCGTGATGCCGGTGACTTCGCGCAGCGCGCTTTCCACGGTGACCAGGTTCTGGTCTTCGATACGCTGGCGCGTGATGACGCTGACCGAGTTGGGCACGTCCAGAATCCGCACCGGTGCCTTGCCGCCCCACGTCACCAGCGGCGATGTATACGAGCCGCTTCCTTCCGTCGTGCCCTCCCGCTTGGCTTTCACCCGGACCGTATCGAACTCGGAAACACTGACGTCGGATGGGCTGTCGGCAGCCTGTGCCTGGCAGGCTAGCGAAACGGTAAAGGCAAGCAGGGTCGTGGCGAGGCGGTCAGTCCGGCGGCCACCTGCGTGGCGTTCCGGGGGCAAAGGAAGGGTGCTTGGTGGCATGGGCGTTTCGCAAAGAGTGGCGTGCGGTCGACCTGTCGGAGGGGCGCCGCATGTGCCCCTTCACCCCAGCGGGCCGACGCTCGATTGTAACGTTATGACATTACATTTGGCTATGGACGGATCGCTGCTTGAAAACGGAGCCGACGGCGATCAATGAGAAGAAGCCACGTCCTGAAGGTCCAACGGCATGCCCCTGCCTCTCAGCACCACGTTGTCCTGGATCCATTGAAGCTTTATCGCCACTTTGCGGCGCAGCGCACGTTCGTGGCGCAGGGCCCACAGTTCGCAGCCTTTGCGGCCGGCATCGAAGGAGGTGCAGCGACGCATCACCAGCGGGGCATCCAGGCCATCGTCCGCGTGGAGACGAGCCAGCCACGCGCCGTCGATGCGCTGGTGCATGCTGGCTACGATCTCGCCGTGAAGGAAGAGCCCGGTGGGGAGCATGTCGAGGTGGCAGCGTGGCTTCCAGTGGAAGTCGTCTGGCATGGGGGTGAGGGTTTGCTGGCGGGCGTCCATGGGGCTGGAGGATAGGTTGGGCTGGTCTCAGGGATGGAGACGGAAATCGATGCGTCGACACGTGGGTGCGGAGGGGGTGCGCCTGGCATCCCGGTGGCGTCGCTGGTCATACGCCGTCAACGGCGACAGTGGCATGCTGCGCATTCGTGCGGGGGACCAACGATGCGGATGACGGGTAGTTTGCTTGCAGCAAGTGCGGTAACGCTGAAAGTCGGCGTGGTGTTCTGGGTGCTGGTGGCGTGGCGGACGCCGGGCGGCGAGCCATGGGACGCGCCCGCGTTCTGGACAGTCGTCTATCCCATCGCGCTGGGCATTGCAGCGGTCCTGGGCGCCTGTTTCCCCCGGCGAGCGTGGCTGTGGGGACTGTTGCTCATGGCGCTGCAGGTGCCGGTAGTGGCCGCGGTGTCGGGCTTTGGTCCGTTGTTGCTGGCCGGACTGGTATACGCACTGGTGCTGGCGGTGCCTGCCATGGCTATCGCGGCGGCGGCCGGCGCGCTGCGTCGCCGCCTGGCTCCCCTGCGAAACGGCCAGATATGAAACGTCAGACCCGCTGAGAACCTGTCCATGGAGGTGGTGGCAGAGCGTCTTGGTATGCGTCGCAGGCGGCTTTCAGTCGCTTTTGCAAGCGGGTTATGGGTCACTCGCCTGGGGTAGCTCGGCGACGGGGTGGGCTGGTGTGCTTGTAAATGGGGCCGCCAGCCAAGATTGCCCGCGCGGAGTGCTTCAGGAAAGCAGATGGATAACCGCTGTCCCACGGTCCAGCGCATGCCGGAGAATCTTGTAGGAGTCACGATCGAATTGCTCGGCGCCTGGTTTGATACGCCGCGCTTTGGCAAGCGTCGGCGCACTGCCATGGTAGGCCCAGTTGTCGACAACATGAAACTGGGTCATATCCTCCCCGGCCTCTTCGATCGCGATGCGGCCGCTGTAAGGCCACGCGGTGACCTCCAGATGCGCAAGCGCAGCACGCAGGCGCAGCTCATGCTCAGCGGGGGTCTCCTTTCCGCAGCAGGCGCCGAGGCATTGGCGCAGCATGGAACGGAAACACGGGCGCCCCTTGGGCAAGCGCTCCAGGCCCAGCAGCGAGTAGCACAACGCCTGATCGTCGGCGACGCGCCTGAGCGATTCCAACGCTGATCGTTCGCTGGAATACAGTCCGTAGAGCATCGGAGCGCTGGCGAGCTCATAGTCGGCCGAATTGACCACAGAAACCTCGCCACGATAGAGCCGCAGGCTGAATTGCCGAGGGAGTTTCCGCAGCAGCCGGTTGTAGAGTGGCATCTGGCGCTTGACCAGTTGCGCCTCCAGCAGCCGGGCGCCCAGGTCGCCCGCCGTTCGTACGCAGCTGATGCTTCGGCTTTGCCGCAGGAGCGCGGCTTCTTCGCGCGTGCGCAGATGATCCATTACACGGGTACGGACATTGATGCTCTTGCCGATATAGAGAGGCAAGCCACCTTCGACACCGTGAAACGTATAAACCCCTGGCAGGCGGGGCAGCGCTGCGGCTACCTCCCGCAGGTGGTCGGGATACAGATACTCAGATGCGTGGCTTGACCGACGTGCTTGAGCGGCAGATGAGGGCATGAGTTCAAGGCTACCAGCAGCATTCAAACTGCCAGCTGTATCGACGGGATGGCTTGGTGACGCTCCTTTCCGGTGACAACGGACGCGCTGGCGCTACGCCTGCCGCATCGTGGTTGGTCACGCGCTCACGCTGTTGAACCAGTCGGCGTACGGTGTGTTGCTGATCATGCGCCGGTTGAGGTCGGGGGACCCATCGGTCCACCACACGGGGCCTCGTTCGCCCAGGCCAACCTTGGCGGTGTTTACTGCCTGCCGCGCAGCGGCAAGTGCCTCCCCATCTGCCGAGGCCTTGGCTGCCTTGACGGCCCGGCGTGCATCCATCAGCGCATGGACCAACTCGTCTCTGCGCTGCTCATCCAGGTCAGGATTGGTGGCTCGCCATAGTCGCCCTCGGACGATGAGGTAGCGGCCGTCCGGGGTCATCAAGGTTTCCATGCGGGGGCGCCTGTGGGGTTGCTGAGCCTGCGGGTTCGAGGTTGCCACATCCGAAGCCGACGTGGTCGTCCGGTGTTGGTACCCCCCGCTGGAGCGGACAGAGGGTACCTGCCGGGCAAGCCATGTACGTGTTCCGGTTGCCGGCCTTCACAGCCACCACGGCACCCGCAATGCAACTATGCATATCGCGACCTGCCTCATGGGTAATCTATGCCCCACTTTCGCCGTCTTCTAGGTCGTTGGCTCCGTCTGCGTCGCCTGGTCCGTTGGCGCTGGCGTGAGCACCAAGCCTCGGTCCCGGCCATCGAAGCCGCCGAGGTCCCACTGCGTGCCGCGCTGTACAGCGTTGAACAGATGGAGGTCTACGGACGCGCGCTTGCGCGCCAGCATCGCGTGCGGATGCGGCCCGGTGCAGAGCGCCTTCTCGGCCGCCTGCAGGCCAATGAACGTGTCCTGGAAGACGCCAACACGCTGCTCAGCAACGTGGTGCGCGAACAGCGGCCGGTGACCCCGGCCGGGGAATGGCTGCTCGACAACTACTACCTGATCGAAGAACAGATCCAGACCGCGCGACGCCACCTGCCGCGTGGTTACAGCCGGCAGTTGCCTTCGCTTGTGGCTGGCCCCTCGGCCGGATTGCCGCGCGTGTATGAGCTGTCGATGCAGGCCATCGCGCACGGCGATGGCCGCATCGACGCCGACACCCTGGGCCGCTTCATCACCTCCTACCAGTCACTCGCTCCGCTGAGCCTGGGCGAACTGTGGGCCGTTCCCATCATGCTGCGGCTGGCACTGCTGGAGAATCTCCGGCGCATGGCGGCGCGGGTGATGCGCGACGGGACCGACCGTGGCCTGGCTGCGCAGTGGGCGGACAACCTCAATCGCGCCGCCTCCGACACCCCTACCGATGTGGTCCTGGTGGTGGCCGATATGGCGAGGTCCCAGCCACCTCTGACCGGCGCCTTCATCGCCGAACTGACCCGCTCGCTGCAGGGGCGCGGTGGCGCGTGGGCCATGCCCGTCGCCTGGCTGGAACAATGGGCAGCCGCAGCGGGCCAGCGCATCGAGGAACTGGTCGCCGCCGAGGGACAGCAGCAGGCGGCCGACCAGGTCTCCATCGGCAACAGCATCGGCAGCCTGCGCTTTCTCTCCACGATGGATTGGCGCACCTTTGTCGAAGATATGAGCGTGGTCGAGCAGCGGCTGCGCGACGACCCCATGGGCGTCTACGCGCAGATGGATTTCGGCACCCGCGACGCCTATCGCCATGTCGTGGAAAAGATCGCTCGCGGTAGTCGCGTCGCGGAGGAACGCGTGGCGACCATCGCGCTGGACCTGGCGCGGGCTGCGCCGCTCGACGGGCCGCGCACGCACGTTGGCTACTGGCTGGTCGGCGATGGCGTGAACGCTACCATTGACGCGGTGGCCGAGGTTGCACCACGCCACCGCAAGGCACCGCGACTGGCGCATCGCGTACCGCTGTCGCTGTACCTGCTGCCAATCACTCTGCTCGCGGTGCTGGCCACCGGTGGTCTGCTGGCCAGCGGCAGTGGTGTGGCGCCGGTCTGGCTGGCTGCGCTGCTCGGGCTGCTGGTGTTCAGCGAGCTGGGCATCGTGCTGGTGAACTGGACTGCGACGGTACTGGTCAACCCAAGGCCGCTGCCCAAGCTCGATTTCAGCGAAGGCATCCCTGCGGCCTGCTCCACCGTGGTCGCGGTCCCCTCGATGCTGTCCAGCATCGACGGCATCGATGTCCTCACCGAAGCGCTGGAAGTCCGCTTCCTGGCCAACCGCGATCCCCAGCTGCGCTTCGTGCTGCTGACGGATTTTCTCGACGCTGCGGCCGCCGAGACGCCGACCGACGACACCCTGCTTGCACACGCCGTGGAGCGGATCGACGAATTGAACCGACGCTACGCGGCCGAGCGCGGCGATCGCTTCTACCTGCTGCACCGCCCCAGGCAATGGAACCCCGGCGAAGGGGTGTGGATGGGACACGAGCGCAAGCGCGGCAAGCTGGCAGCGCTCAATGCCCTGCTCCGCCAGGGCAATGCGACCGCGTTCATGCAGACCGTCGGTGACGTGGCGGCCCTGATCGGCGTGCGCTACGTCATCACCCTGGATTCGGACACGCAACTTCCGCGGGATGCTGCACGCGCCTTCGTCGCTACCCTGGCGCACCCGCTCAACCGCCCGCGCTTCGATCCGGCCCTGCAACGCGTGGTGGAGGGCTACGGCATCCTGCAGCCCAGCGTCGGCACCAGCCTGGGCACGCGCCGCACCTCGCGGTTTGCCAGGATGTTCGGCAGCGAGCCCGGCATCGATCCGTACTCGCGCATGGTCTCGGATGTGTACCAGGACCTGTTCGAAGAAGGCTCATTCGTGGGCAAAGGCATCTATGACGTCGAAGCCTTCGAGCATGCGCTCGAGGGCCGCCTGCCCGAGAACCGCATCCTCAGCCATGATCTGCTGGAAGGCTGCTATGCACGCGCCGGCCTGGTCAGCGACGTGCGCCTGTACGAGGACTACCCCGAACGCTACGCCGCCGACGCCAAGCGCCGTGCGCGCTGGATCCGCGGCGACTGGCAGCTGTTGCCCTGGTTGATGCCGTGGACACCGCGCCCGGGATCGGGATGGGAACGCAACCGGCTCAGCCTGCTCTCGCGCGGCAAGTTGCTGGACAACCTGCGCCGGAGCCTGGTGCCGATCGCTGCCTTGGTCTTGCTGGTGGCCGGTTGGCTGTATGCCCAAAGCCCGGCTGCGTGGACGGCATGGGTGCTGGCACTGTGGTTCGCGCCGCCGCTGATCGGCATGCTGCGCGATGCGCTGAGCGTTCCGGACGACACCCCGCTGGAAGCGCACTACATCATGGTCGGGCGCGGCACGCTGCAGTCGTTGCTGCGCGCAGCCACCCAGATCGCGTGTCTGCCCTACGAAGCATTGCTGGCCGGTGGCGCGGTGCTGCGCACGCTCTGGCGCATGACTGTCACCCGCCGCCACCTGCTGCAATGGAACCCCTCCAGCGAAGTCGAGCGCCGCCTCGGCAGTGACCGCAGCGCGGAATGGCGGGTAATGGCGCCGGCGTCGGTGCTGGCGGTTGCGCTGGCGGCGGTCGTGGCGACTGTGGCTCCGCACGCGCTTCCTGTCGCCCTGCCCCTGCTGTTGGCGTGGACCTTCGCCCCCGCGTTGATGGCGTGGCTCGGCCGGCCGCCGGCTGCAAGCGTGGCCGAACTTTCCGTGACACAGCGGGCCTTCCTGGGCCGGCTGGCGCGGCGCACCTGGTCGTTCTTCCAGGCATGGGTGCGCGAGCAGGATCACTGGCTGCCACCGGACAACATCCAGGAGCATCCGACCCTGGTGGTGGCGCGGCGCACCTCGCCGACCAACATCGGCCTGTCCCTGCTGGCCAATCTCTCCGCGTGGGATTTCGGCTGGCTGCAGCTGGGCGCGGTCGCCGAACGTACCGCGCTCACCTTCGATACGCTGGACCAGCTTCCGCGCCACCGCGGCCACTTTCTGAACTGGTACGACACCGAAACCCTGGCGCCGCTGCAGCCGCGCTACGTCTCCACCGTGGACAGCGGCAACCTGGCCGGCCATCTGCTTACCCTGCGGCAAGGTCTGCTCGCGCTGGTGGACGCGCCGGTACTGGCGCCACACACGTTCGACGGCCTGGCCGATACGCTTGGCGTGCTGGAAGAGGAACGGCAGCGCCATCGCCCCGCTGACGCACTACTGGGCGAGGCGCTCAACCACCTTCGCCAGCGTCTGGCGGCAACGCGTACGGACCCCCCGAGTGGGGCGGCACAGCTGCTCGCCCGGTTGCAGGAGCTCACCAGTCTGGCCGATGCCGTGCTGGCGCAGTGGCCGCCACCGGCGTCGCCGGAGGAAGGTGAACTGCACTGGCCGGCCCTGTTCGCTGCCGAATGCCATGCCGCCCACGCGACGCTCGCCGACCTCCCTGCCGATGCCGCAATGGACGGCGAGGCAGCGGTGCCCAGCCTGCGCCAGCTGGCCGCCCTGCCCGGCTCCGCCGGTGCGGACGCGCGCGCGCGCATCGAGCAGCTGCAGGCGCTGGCGCACCGTGCCGGGCAGTTCTCGCTGATGGAATACGGGTTCCTGTTTTACCGTACCCGCAACCTGCTCTCGATCGGTTACAACGTCGACGACCACCGCCTCGACAACAGCTTCTACGACCTGCTGGCCTCCGAAGCGCGGCTGTGCGCCTTCGTCGCCATTGCCCAGGGGCAGCTGTCGCAGGAGAGCTGGTTCGCGCTTGGTCGGATGCTCACCGAGGTCAACGGCACGCCGACGCTGTTGTCATGGAGTGGCTCGATGTTCGAGTACCTCATGCCGCAGTTGGTGATGCCCAGCTATCCCGACACGCTGCTCGACCAGACTGCGCGCCATGCGGTCGAGGCGCAGATCGTCTACGGCCGTAGCTTGAACCTGCCGTGGGGCGTGTCCGAGTCCGGCTATAACGCGGTGGATGCCCGCCTCAACTACCAATACCGCGCGTTTGGTGTGCCCGGGTTGGGACTCAAGCGCGGCCTGGGGCAGGATCGGGTGATCGCGCCCTATGCCAGCATGATGGCGCTGATGGTGGCACCGGAGGCGGCGTGCCAGAACCTCCAGGTACTCGAAGGCCTTGGGTTCACCGGGCGCTTTGGCATGTACGAAGCGATCGACTACACCCCCGCCCGGGTGCCGCCGGGGCAGGATCACGTGCTGCTGCGTTCGTTCATGGCCCACCACCAGGGCATGGGCCTGCTGTCGCTGGATTACCTGCTGCGCGACCAGCCGATGCAGCGCCGTTTCGTTGCCGATACCGAGTTCCAGGCCACCTTGCTGCTGCTGCAGGAACGCATCCCGCGCATCGGCCTGTTCCATCCGCATGAAGTCGAAGCCCTGGGCGAGCACTCCGCCATGGCCGAGCACGAGACCTCCCTGCGCGTCCTGCGCGACCCGGGCGGCCCGCGCCCGGAAGTGCAGCTGCTCTCCAACGGGCGCTTCCACGGCATGCTGACCCATGCCGGCAGCGGCTACAGCCGCCACGGCGACCTGTCGCTCACCCGCTGGCGCGAAGACGGCACCACCGATGCCTGGGGGTCGTTCTGCTACCTGCGCGACGTGGACAGCGGCGAGTTCTGGTCTGCCGCCTACCAGCCCACCTGCGTGCCGGTGGACAACTATGAAGCGATCTTCTCCGACGCCAAGGCAGAGTTCCGCGGTACGCGCCGCGGCTGCGAAAGCCATCTGCAGGTCGCCATCTCCGCTGAGGACGACATCGAGCTCAGGCGCCTGCGCCTGACCAACCGCGGCCGTCGCCAGCGCACGGTGGAGATCACCACCTATGCCGAAGTGGTATTGGCCCCCGCCGCATCCGACGACGCGCACCCGGCCTTCAGCAACCTCTTCGTGCAGAGCGAGATCCTGGCCGCCAAGCAGGCCGTGCTGTGCACGCGCCGGCCCCGTTCACACGATGAAGTGCCGCCGTGGATGTTCCATCTGGTCGCGGTGCATGACGCTGCGGTGGTGGCGATCTCCTACGAAACCGACCGTGCGCGCTTCCTCGGGCGTGGCAACACGCCGCGGACGCCGCAGGCGCTGACCACCGATGCCGAGCTCTCCGGAACGGACGGTTCGGTGCTCGACCCGATCGTGGCGATCCGCGTCCGCGTGGTGCTTCAGCCCGAGCAGACCGTGCAGCTGGACATGGTGTTCGGCATCGGCGTCGATCGCCCTGGTTGCGAGGCTTTGGTAGACAAATACCGTGACCGCCGACTGGCCGACCGCGTCTTCGACCTGGCCTGGACGCACAGCCAGGTGGTGCGCCGCCAGATCAACGCCAGCCAGGCCGAAGCCTCGCTGTACGAGCGCCTGGCCAGCCACGTGCTGTATGCCAATCCGCTGCTGCGCGCGGGCGCCGCCGTCCTCCAGCAGAACCAGCGAGGACAATCCGGACTGTGGGGCCATGCCATCTCCGGCGACCTGCCCATCGTCCTGCTCAAGGTCACCGATGCGGAGAACGTGGAACTGGTCCGGCAACTGGTGCAGGCGCACGCGTATTGGCGCCAGAAGGGCCTCAACACCGACCTGGTGATCTGGAACGACAGCAAGGCCGGCTATCGGCAGGAACTGCAGGACCAGATCCTGGGGATGGTGGCCGCCAGTTCGGAGACGGGCCTGCTGGATCGCCCCGGCGGCATTTTCGTGCGGCCGGTGCAGAACATGAGTCATGAGGACCGCATTCTGCTGCAGGCGGTGGCACGGGTGGTGATCAGCGACGAGGACGGCACGCTGGCCGCGCAGGTCGGACGCCAGCCGCTGCCTGTCCGGCGCATTCCGGCCCTGGTGCCGCAGGCGGAGCAGCAGGAGCTGGCACTGGCGATGGACGCGACGCCCGGGCTGCCCGTCGTCGCCGAGCCGGGCCCCGAACCCGGGCTGCCCCCGGGCGTCGAGCACGACGAAGAGGTGGACGATCCATGGCCGTTCCTTCCGTACCGCGGCGTCGGCCGGTTCGACAACGGCACCGGTAGTTTCAGCGAGGACGGCCGCGAGTACGTCGTGGTGCTGCGCGAAGGCGCCCCGACCCCGGCGCCGTGGGCGAACGTGATCGCGAATGCCCGCCTGGGCACGGTCGTCAGCGAGAGCGCGCCGGGCTACACGTGGTTCGAAAATGCACACGAGTTCCGCTTGACGCCCTGGCTCAACGACCCGGTGTCCGACACGGGCGGCGAAGCCTTCTACGTGCGCGACGAGGACAGCGGCCGTGTCTGGTCGCCGATGCCGCTGCCATGCCGGGGCACCGGTGCGTACCGTACCCGCCACGGCTTCGGCTACACGGTGTACGAGCATATCGAAGACGGCATCGCCAGCGAGTTGTGGGTCTTCGTCGATGTCACCGCGCCGCTGAAGTTCTCGGTCCTGCGGTTGCACAACCTCTCGGGCCGGCCACGGCGGCTGTCGGCCATCGGCTACGTTGAGTGGGTCATGGGTGACCTGCGCCCGAAGTCGCGCATGCACGTGGTTACCGAACGCGACCCGCAGACCGGAGCGCTGCTGGCGCGCAACAGTTACAGCACCGAGTTCGGCGGCCGGATGGCCTTCTTCGACACCGATGCCGAGGGCTGTGGCTGGACCTGTGACCGCCTGGAGTTCATCGGCCGCAACGGCGGATTGCACGCACCTGCGGCGCTGCGTCGCGAGCGCCTGGATGCACGGGCCGGTGCCGGCCTGGATCCCTGCGCGGCGATCCAGGTGCCGCTGGAGCTGGCGCCGGGCGAGCGCAGTGAAACCACGTTCCGGCTTGGCGCGGGGCGCGACCGCGAGGAAACGCTGGCGTTGGCACGCAGCCGCCAGGGCAATCAGGAAGCCATCGATGCGCTGGACGCCGTGCGCATCCACTGGCGCAACGTACTGGCCACGGTGCAGGTACGCACCCCGGACCCGGCGTTGGACGCACTGGCCAATGGCTGGCTGGTCTACCAGACCCTGGGCTGCCGCTACCTGGCACGCAGTGGCTACTACCAGTCCGGCGGCGCGTTCGGCTTCCGCGACCAGTTGCAGGACGCGCTCGCTTTGGTACACGCGCGCCCGGACCTGACCCGCGAACATCTGCTGCTCTGCGCCGCACACCAGTTCACCGAAGGCGATGTGATGCACTGGTGGCACCCTCCGCAGGGTCGAGGCGTGCGTACGCGCTGCTCGGACGATTACCTGTGGCTGCCCCAGGGCGCATGCCGCTACCTGGAGGTCACCGGCGACGCCAGCGTGCTGGATGAAGTGGTCGGCTTCATCGAGGGGCGCGCGGTGACAGCCGAAGAGGAAGGCTACTACGACATGCCTACCCTTTCGGCACAGCGCGGCACACTGTATGCGCACTGCGTCGTTGCACTGGAGCGCGGGTGCCGGTTGCTCGGCGAACGTGGGCTTCCGTTGATGGGCAGCGGCGACTGGAACGATGGCATGAACCGCGTCGGCGACCAGCAGCGCGGTGAAAGTGTGTGGCTCGGCTTCTTCCTGCATGACACGCTTCGCCGCTTCATCGGGCTGGCCAACGCCCGTGGCGATGCCTCCCGTGCGCAATGGTGCGAAGAACAGGCCGAACGCCTGCGCCAGAACCTGGAACAGCATGCCTGGGACGGCGCGTGGTATCGCCGCGCCTGGTTCGACAACGGCGCCCCGTTGGGCTCGTCACAGAATCAGGAATGCCGCATCGATTCGATATCCCAGAGCTGGTCGGTGCTGTCGGGCGTCGCCGCGCCCGAGCGTGCCAGCCAGGCACTGGATTCGCTGTACACGCATCTGGTGCGAAAGGACGCCAAGCTGATCCAGCTCCTCGACCCGCCCTTCGACCAGACCACGGAGGACCCCGGCTACATTCGGGGTTACGTACCGGGCGTGCGCGAGAATGGCGGCCAGTACACCCACGCGGCGGTGTGGGCAGCGATGGCGTTCGCACAGCAGGGAGATGCGGTGCGTGCCTGGGAGCTGGCCGGCATGATCAACCCTCTGAACCACGCGCTGGACGCGGCGGCGGTCCAGACCTACCGCGTTGAACCCTACGTGTTGGCCGCCGATGTCTACGCCGTGTCCCCGCATGTCGGACGAGGCGGATGGACGTGGTACACCGGGTCGGCCGGGTGGATGTATCGCCTGCTGATAGAGTCCCTGCTCGGCATCCGTCGCGACGGCGATCGTCTTTCGCTTGAACCCTGCCTGCCCGATCACTGGCAGTCGTTCGAACTGAGCTACCGCTTCGGGCGCAGCCTGTATGAGTTCGTGGTGACCCGTACTGCGCAGGGTGCCCCTACGCTGCATGTGGATGGCGTTTTGCAGCCGGGCCTCACCGTCCAGATTCGCGACGACGGACATTGCTACCACGTCGCGCTCGACCTGGGTTCATCCTCGGGATGAGCCTGCGGCCAGAAGTGCAGGTGCAGCTTGATGCGCTGGCAGAAATGCTGCACCACTGGGTGGCGCGCGTGCGCCATCCGGCGCAGTTCTGGCCCCAGTTCGAGGTGCTGGCGGAAGAGATCCTGGACGAGTGCGGGCAGGCGGAGAAGGATGAGGTGCGGGCGTTGATACAGACCATGCTCAGGGGGCATGGGTTGGAGCTGCCGCCGGGGTTCAAGGGTGATGGCACCGTATGAAGAACGTCCCTTTCGGGGCTTCATGGACTTAGGATTTCCTGGGTGGGATTGTTGGTGCATCCATGCAGCGAACCCTTCCGCGCTATGCGCTCCAGGGCCAGCCACTCGGCTGTCTGGATTCGCTCCAGGCCAATCGGTCGAACCTGCGCTGCTTCGGCGCCCACCTCACTCCGCCAGATACGCAAAACGCCCCTTTCGGAGCGTCTTGTGTATCTGGCGGAGAGATTGGAATCGGATCACGCTTGACCCGACCCATTCAAATCGTTGCATAGGGCATGACCGGCAGGTTTTCTGTCGGTGTGTCCTCGATCATAGCGGCCCGGCTCCACTGCATCCGGCACTTGGGACTGCGGCTCGTGCCGCTTTACACATCAGTAACATTGAGGTGCCCTCGACGGCGACAGGGCGTGGCATCGACGAGTGGCGAATAAACAACCTCAACCATGATCTATGGCCATAGCCTCAATGAGTAAGGTAATGACCGCCGCAGTTGCGCATTGGAACTCCTTTGATTGTATGGAACCGTTCTCAACTCCATGCAGCTTGTATGCATCCGAATTTCAGTGACGCCTCGGCGGCCAGCTTCTTGGCCGCTCTCTCCGCCTAGATGCTTCGAGAACTGGACCGGCCAGCCAAATCGGGCTTGCTGTGAATTTTGCGGTGATAGGAGCAAGCCCGCTTTCTCACGGCGAACCGAGGCCATGCACCATCACTCCTGAACAGGCCGCTCAACCACCAATCCATTTCGCAAATCCAAGGCACCACGCGCCAAAAGTGATTCGGTCCGACCCACCAGAGCCGCACGCAACTGCGCGCTCGTGGTTCGGAAGCCCAGCCGGCGCGACACGTGGAGCGCGACTTCGTCCAATGTCGCGCCCAGGTTCTCGCGCACCAGCTCCAAAATCGCGACATCCATCTCCATGGGTGGAAGCAACTCGGGACGCCGCAGGCTCAGGGACTGAACGCCGCTTCTGTCCCGCACTCGAATAGCGCGTCCAGGCCATAGCAGAAACTCGCCATTCTGCAGCACCAGACCGTCTTCGACGGCCCGCCTGATGCCCTCATCGACCGCGCTCTGGATGCGCCCTCCTGCCCGTTGCAAGCCCCATAGCGAACGAATGCGCACGACGACCTCTGACCGATGGATTGGGCCCTCGATGTGAACCAAGTCCCGCACAAAACCTGCCATCCGCATCGCAGGAACTGCATGCAGCTCCTGTTGCTGGCTGGGCACCGCGAAGTTGGCTTCCACGTAAGGATCGGTGTTGGGTAACTCGTCAGAGCTGACCAGACCCACCTCGACGAAATCGTCGTGGTCCACGCTCTCGATGTTTATTGGAACGGCGCGCGATCGAGAGACCGTCTCCGCCTCAAAGGGATCCGGCTCCAGTTTTGAGCGCTCGATGACGCGCACCAAGGCATCAAGCTCTGCGGCCGGCCTCAGGAACCATTCGGCACTCCACACCCTGTGGACTTGCCAGCCCTTGTCGCGTAGCGCCTGGTCACGTAGACGGTCTCTATCGCGTGCACCATTGGACTTCCGGTAGGAGTCTCCGTCGCATTCGATACCAATGACGTAGCGTCCTGGCTTCTCCGGATCGGCGATGGCGATGTCAACGAAGAACCCGGCCACGCCCACATGCATATGAAGGTCGTAGCCACGAGCGATGAGCGCTTTGGCAACCTCCTGCTCAAACGTCTTCTTGCGCTCCTCGACAGCTTCGTTTGCGATATGGAGACGCCCCGTGCGGGCATAGTGCAAGAACAGTTTGAGTGCAGCCGTGCCCTTACCCTTGCCTCGACTGAGATCGATGTCTTCATCGGTGATGGACGAAAAGACCTCACATCGCTGTTTGGCGCGACTGATGAGCACGTTGAGACGGCGTTCGCCGCCTTCGCTGCTGACCGGACCGAAGTTCATACTCACGCCGCCGCGCGCATCTCGGCCATAGCCGATAGAGATAAAGATGACATCGCGTTCGTCGCCCTGAATGTTCTCGAGACTTTTGACGAAGAAAGGCTCATGGGCATGTGCCGTGAAGAAGCCTTCGGTTTCAGGATGTTGGCGACGCAGCAGTTCCACTTCGTCGAAGATTGCGCGCCGCTGCTGGGTCGAGAAAGCGGCAGCCCCCAAGGTAAGATGCGGTGTCGCTTGTGCGTGAGCAATAACGGCCATGGCAACCGTCCTCGCTTCACGCGCGTTGGTGCTGGTCCCGCCCCGGTCATAAACGGCGTCTGGCAAGTGGTGAAACCGCAGACCCACTCCCGCCTCACTCGTGTAGGGGCTTGGCACGATCAGCAGCTTGTTCTCGTAGAACTGACTGTTGGAAACCGCGATTAGAGACTGGTGGCGGCTTCGGTAGTGCCACTGGAGCATTCGATCCGGCAACCCACGCGCCAAGCACAGGCCCAAGATACTCTCCACGTCGGCAGGCGCTGCGGAGTCATCCAACGGTGTGGACGAATCGCCCAACGCTCTTGAGAAGAACCGCGTGGGGGGCAATTGACGCTCGTCCCCCACGATGACCAGTTGCTTCGCACGGGCAATAGCACCCAAGGCATCGATTGGCTGGACCTGGCTTGCCTCGTCGATGACCAAAAGATCGAATTCCACCGCGCCGGGCGGCAAAAACTGCGCCACCGACAGCGGACTCATCATGAAGACTGGCTTGAGTGCCTGGATGGCAGGCGCCGCCGACACCATCAGTTGGCGAATAGGGAGGTGGCTTCTCTTCTTCGCCATCTCGCCGAGAATCACCGCCACAGGGCCCGCGGCCCCGCTCTTCGATGGGATTCGTTCGCGATGCGAGCGCGAAACCTGCCGCCGAGCCAGGTCAATGCGGCTTCGGTCCAGCTCGCAGAACGACTCGACAATCTCGGTCTGCTTTTTGCCGTCGAACGTCGCCAGCTCCGGGTCCCGGGCCACCATTGCCGACAGAACCGCCTCGTAATAGGCTAGATCGAACGTGCCGCGAGCCTCATCGGGAGCCAGCGAGCCGGTCGCCAGCCCATCGACGAAGTTCTTCAGTCCACGTCGTTCGGCCACATTTGCTTGAGCGATATAAGCAACCCATTGCGGGAGGCCTTCCGGATTTGCTTCCCACGCTTTGAGCTGGACTATCGCGACATTTACGGAGACCTCAGCGGTATCCGATGCGAGCTCGTCGTTGCCCGCAAATCGCAGGGCAGTGAATAGCTCAGAAAGCTTGATGCCCAGCCTTTCAGCTTCCTCAAGCTGATTTGTCGCCTGCTCGAGCTTCTGCTGGGGGTCAGCAGTCCGCGAGGCCAGCACCCTCAAGTCAGTATGGGTAGTCATCCAGAGACAGGCTTCTTGGAGCGCAGCAGCGTCCGAGGCGAGGCCAAACCACAGGTCACCGAACGAGGCTTCTCCTTGCGGGTCGATTTGAGCAAGTGCGGCAAGTGCTGCCTGAGTGCTGGTGAGAGCGTCGATGCGTTCGAGGGCCAGTGACACGGTCAACGCCTTGGCGCCATTCAGCGAATCGCACACCAAAATGGCCTGCCCGAACGGGGCCGTGTCGTCCAACAATCGAAGCAGCGGAACCCTCGGAAGCGAGGACTCTACCGCGCTCCACAGCATCTGCCCGCTAGTGAGCAGTGATTCGTGTATGGGAGACAATAGGGCCTGGACTTCGGCAAGCCCGGGGATCAAACGAGCCGCCAACTCAGCCGCTAACCCCCTGTCACCAATAGCAGCGACTTGCTCGCGAGCGCCCAGCCCGAGCGGGCGCATACCGCGCATCCAAGCTACGACGCCCCTCAAGAAAGCGGTATCAGAGCGATCACGCTCCCAGTTAGCACCGAATGCCTCCTCGCCCTGAGCATTGCCCTCCTCGACCCGACGAAGCGCTGCCTGTGCGTCAAGGAGTTTGTCCAATTCTGGAAGCAACTGATCAGCCGGCAGCTTGGGATTTCGGAGCTGCGCGCGGACCAGCCGATTCGCGGCGCGCCACTCGCCGCTTACAAAGCGGAAGAAACTGCCAGTGCGGCTTGCGATTTGCAGCCGGGCGTCCTCAAGGTCAGCGGACCAGGCAGACTCGCGGAACACCCCGCTGAGTTCACGGCGGGCCGTCTGGACTTGCTGCACCCAATCAACCAGGTTCTGGACCGAGTCAACGCCTCGCTCCCAAATACGGGCAACTAGAGCATCGCGATCGATCTGCGGCGCTGAGCTAGCGCGCTCCGCGAGCGCGCAGACATGAGCCATTACCTCAAATGTCAGCGGTCGCTGCTCCCCTACCAGTTGGGCTAGCCGGGCTAGGTCAGAAGCCATGCCCGACAGCTTCTGGTGCGCATCGCGCATCGCAGACAGTTCCTTGCCCAGGACGAAGTCTCCAGGAACATTCGACAAGTCTCGCCTAGTCTGCCCCCACTCCTGTTCAAGTGCGGATTCGCATGCAAACTCGTTACAAGTTTGGCGCAGCTCCTGCGCCCGCCGGACGTCTTCGATGAGGCTTTCGGGGCCTGCAGGCGCCTCCCACGAGGCGTCTGCGAGTGCATCGGACCCGAGGCGCGGTGCCGTCAGCAGAATCTTGGCTCGGTCGATTCCGGCTTGTGGCGCGTCGAGGCGGTCGGAGAACTGAAGATCAAGCATGCCTGTCAGCGCAACGGCGCGTTGCCTCCAGTCCTCCAGCTTATTGGCGAGGTCAGCGATCTCCCGAATCAACCGGTCCCGATCGTTCGGCAGGAGCGCCTCATTCTCCACACCGGCCCAGGCGTGCTGGTCGGGGATGCCCATGGTGAGGACACGGTCACACAGATCCTGAAGCAGCTTCTGGTTTTCTCCCACTCTGTCCCACGCCCACTCGAGCGGCGAATCGAGTCGGATGCGTGCCGTGACATGCCCCTCCCGACGCAGCCGAACAAGGTTGCCGAATACTTCGTAGGGCGTCAGTTTCGACGGCAGCAGTTCTTGATGTAGGCGCAAGGCATGGGCGTTAAGCAAATCGCGTCGCTCAGTGAGCTGACGAACGATCGGGCCGCTGTCCTCATCGGCCAGTGGGCTCAAATTCCATGTCAGTCGCAGTTCTTCGAGCAGGGCTCGCTTGTTCGCCTTGTTGCTGTGAAGCTCAAGACACGCGGCGCCAAGGCGAACTTGGTCTAAGCGCCTCTTCACAACTTCCAGCGCCGCCAGCTTCTCCGCCACGAACAACACGCGCTTCTTCTCGGCAATCGCCCCAGCAATAATGTTGGCGATGGTCTGGGACTTGCCGGTGCCCGGCGGCCCTTGGACCACGATGCTCCGCCCCTTAAGCACATCATGGACGACGAGGGACTGGGAGCTGTCGCTGTCGACGACATGGCGCATATGCTCCGGGCTAACAGTAGCGTCAATGTCCTCATCGTTCGTCGAAATAGCCGCGCCGGGGAAGCCGTCCGAAACTACGCCACGAAGTGCGGGGAGCGCTTCCAGGCCACCAGACTGCTCCCAACTCACGGGGTCCAGATCCCGATACATCATGAACTTAGCAAACGAGAATAGGCCCAGGACCGCATCGTCCGGCACAACTGCCCAGTCGGGCTTGCCCTCAATCAGGGCGGCCACCTTGGACAAGTAGTCATCGATGTCGAGGCTTTCGAACTCATCGATCTCGGGGAGCTTCATCTCAAACTGACGTTGCAAGAAGAGCTGGAGCGAGAGGTTGGCAACAATCTCGTCACCCTGCCATCGAAGGTGAAATTTCTCGCCCGCATTGCTGCGCTCCAAGGCAACTGGCACCAGCACGAGGGGAGCATATCGGTCGATCTTAGGCGTGGTCGGCGCTCGCCATTTAAGGTAGCCAATACCGAGAAAGAGCACGTTGATGCCCTGCTCTTCCTGAAGCGTGCGGGCGTCGACGTAGAGGTCTAAAAGCCGCTTCTGGAGGCCGGTCGGCGTCAAGCGCGTCATCAACTGTGCGTCCCAGTAGCTGACACGGCGTCCCTGTTCGTCCAGCTCCAGGTTGGGCTGCGCCAAAAGCTCAAGGTCGTCCGGCTCATCCTCGAGAAGCGCGAGGTCGGCTTCCGCATCAATAGCGTTGACCTGGACGAGGCTGGCTAAGTCGGACTGTTCGCTTTCCTCGCCAACGGTATCGTCTACGGCCGTCTTTGGATCAGCCCTACCAGCAACAAAGGTGAAGCGTTTTCCGTCGATGACGAGCGTCTGATACATCGCTCGTGCGAGCTCATTGACCACTTCAACCGTCTTGGCGTGGCCGGACCGGGGGACGTTAAGCAATCGATTGCGGGTCGACAGGTCGAGCAGCTCCAGGCGGGCCCGATTGACCTTGTCAATCAGCGAGCCTCGCTCCCGGAGCACAGACCCGCTCTCCGGGGCGGCGACCGTCCCTTCCTCAAACGACCTTTCCATGTCTTCCCCCTATGGCCCGAAACTGGGCGCCAGAGCTATAGTGCCCCCATCTGGGCCGGCCTTCCACCCGGCGAGCGAGGGGCTCCATGGATGGCCTGCGTCCGACTGAGATTCACTGGATCGCCAACCACTACATTGGCGTGTCAGGCGGTTACCTAGGCGATTTCACCTATCCGTCCCACCGTGAGTTTTACGCCGCTTACTGCGACCTGACGCTCGATCCCGAAGACTACGCGGGTACCACGCGCCAACGTTTCTTGGCGGTGCTGTCTTCCGCTGAGCCTCGGTCTCAAGCAGCGATCGTCCGCGGCGTTGCCCGGCGCTTCCCGGTCGGCTCGGAGGTCCAGCGAACCCCGGAGGCGCGCGCCAAGTTGCTTGCAATGGCGAAGCGATGCAGCCAAATTGCCGCCGTAGAGCCGACATCCCCGAAGCTGGCCAGCGAGCTTGTGCAGCAGGCGTTGGCCGACGCGGCATCGCTGTTGGAGGCACAGGGGCCAGTGAGCGCCTTGGATCGCGTTCACACTGCTCTTCATGGCTACCTGAAAGCGATGTGTCGGTCGGCAGGACTGGACATGGCTACGCTGCCAACGGATCCAGGAGTCACTCAGATTTTTAAGTTGATGCGTGAGAGCCATCCCGCCCTGCGCGATATGGGCGTTCAAGACGATGCGATGCGCAAAATCGTCTTCTCCATTGGAAACATCCTTGACGCGCTCAACCCACTACGTAACCGCGGAAGCCTGGCTCATGCCAACGATCAACTGCTCGAGCGCGATGAGGCGTTGCTCGCCATCAATCTAACCCGCAGCATCATTCAATACCTTGACAGTAAAACCGGGCAAGATCGCAATAAATACCACTACAGGTGACTAGCGGTCGGTGGTCTGATGTTGAGAGACTGGAACGACAGCTCGCCATAAATTGCGCGAATTGCTTTCTGATTGGCCCATTCATCTTACTGAGCTCGCGTCCCCTCTTTTCTAGCGACCTCACGCATTCGGTGCACTAGCTCCTGCTGTGCTTCCTCGGGCAGTTGTGCCATCACCAGGATGGCCTCAGCCATCGGCTCACTGACATCATGAAATACCCTACGGGTAGCTCTAACGCCTCTGCCAACTTTGCCATGCTTTCGTTATGCGCGCACGGAAAGGCGTTGCGCGGCTGTGGGAAGCGCGCGGCCTAGCGCTGATCGCCCTAGTGCGCGTTGACAAAGAAAAGGTGGCCAGGATCATGGCGCATGCAAGAGGCCGCACTGGCAAAACGAAACCGCCCGCGATCGAGGCGGCGAAGGAGCAATGATGAGCGGCAAGAAGACCGCGGCCGACCTGGCCCTGAGCTATTCCGCGTGCTGCTCAATATAGAAGCAGAAGGCCGATGGGCCGTGATCTCTTCGGACAGCCCGAGTGGGATTGTGAGGTGCATCCATGCACCTCACCCTTCCGCGCTACGCGCTCCAGGGCCAGCCATTCGGCTGTCCGGATTCGCTCCAGGCGAATCCGTCGAACCCGCGCTGCTTCGGCACCCACCTCTCTCCGCCAGATACGCAAAACGCCCCTTTCGGGGCGTCTTGTGTATCTGGCGGAGAGAGTGGGATTCGAACCCACGGAAGGTTTGACCCTTCGCCGGTTTTCAAGACCGGTGCCTTAAACCGCTCGGCCATCTCTCCGATGTGCTGCAGTCCCGGAGGCTGTCCGGGGAGGCGTATTCTCGCATGCGTCGGGGGCGTTTGCCCATGGTTGGGCGGGTGACAGTAGCTCGGGCTGTGATGGTTTACGCCGAGCATGGCTCGGCGCTACCAGAGCTTGCCGGCGTCAGGTCAGCCGGCGTCTACGGCCAGCGCGCCCAGGGCTGTCGCCTTGATCTTCTCCTTGGCGCGCTCGCAGGCGCCACCGCAATCCAGGCGCGAGGCCTCCAGCTGCGGCGGCAGGTGCTCGGCCAGGAAGTCGATGAACACGCGCACGGCCGGCAGCAGGCCGCGGCGCGAGGCGAACACGGCGTGGCAGATGCCCTGCGGCAGCGACCAGTCCGGCAGCACCACTTCCAGTTCGCCCTTGCGTACGGCATCGGCGCAGACGGTTTCCGGCAGCATGGTGATGCCGAAACCGTCCTTGACCATGCTCTGCAGCAGCGGGAAATCGAAGCCGGCCACGCGCGGCTGCAGGTCCACGCGGCGTACCGCGCCTTCCGGGCCGTGCAGTTCCCAGCGCTGGCGGGCTTCGTCTTCGCTGATGCTCAGGGTGACATGGTTGGTCAGTTCGTCCGGGTCCTTGGGGCGGCCGGCGCGGTCCAGGTATTTCGGGCTGGCCACCAGCAGTTCCTGCACCTGGCCGAAGCTGCGCATCACCAGGCTGCCATCGTCATCCAGCCGCGAACGCACGCGCAGGGCGACGTCGTAGCCTTCGTTGATGATGTCCACGCGGCGGTTGCTGATGTTCAACTGCAGCCGCACCTTGGGGTACTGCTCCAGGAACTTCGGCAGCAGTTTGGGCAGCTGCATCTGCGCCAGCGATACCGGCACGCTGGCACGCACCAGGCCGCGTGGCTCGGCACTCAGGCGGTCTACCACTTCGCGCGCGGCCTGGGCTTCGGCCAGCATGGTCTGCGCGTGTCGGTGTACGCTGGTTCCCACGTCGGTAACCGCGAAACGGCGCGTGGAGCGCTGCAGCAGGCGGACGCCCAGATCCGTCTCCAGCTGGCTGATGCGGCGGCTCAGGCGGGACTTGGGGATGCCCAGCGCGCGTTCGGCTGCGGCAAAACCGCCGTGGTCCACGACCATGGCGAAGTAGTAGAGATCGTTGAGGTCTTGCATGCTGAAGTTCCATATCTAGAACAATACGTGGCATTCAACCATCTTTATCCCAGATTGGCAACAACCTATCGTTTGCTCCGTCGGCAGCACGGCTGCCCACCCCACAAACCTCAGGTGACTGCCATGAAGCTTCTTCACATCGACGCCAGCGCGCTCGGCGACAACTCGGTCTCCCGCCAGCTGTCGGCGGCCGTGGTCGCCCGTTTCAAGGATTCGGTCGAATCCCTCGACGTGTCTTACCGTGATCTGGATGCCAATCCGATCCCCCACCTGCGCGGCAGTTCGCTGGCCGGCGCGGACGCGGCCGAGGTGGCGGACGCTGAAAACGTCATGGCGCAGTTCCTGGCGGCGGAGGTCGTGGTCATCGGTGCGCCGATGTACAACTTCAGCATTCCGTCCACGCTGAAGGCCTGGATCGACCGCGTGGCCGTGGCTGGCAAGACCTTCAAGTACACCGAAGCAGGCCCGGTGGGCCTGGCCGGTGGCAAGCGAGTGATCATCGCCAGCAGCCGCGGCGGCATCTATGTCGATTCGCCGGCGGACTTCCAGGAGCCCTACCTGCGCCAGATGTTCGCTTTCATGGGCATCACCGAGGTGGAGTTCGTGCGCGCCGAGGGCATCGCGTATTCGCCGAAGCACCGCGAAGAAGCGATTGCGGCCGCGCTGGCGAGCCTGCCGGAAGCGGAATTCGCTGAGGCCTGAGTAAAGCGTTCAAGACGGTTGCTGGCGGGCTCGTCGTCGGCCGGTAGCCGTGGGCTGGAAGATCCCCTCCCCCGTTCCAGCCCGACCCGGCGGCCCTGCTTTTGCGGGGCCGTTTTTTTTTGGTGCGCGCGATGGGCGGTAGCGCCGAGCCATGCTCGGCGAGCGAAGCGGCAGGAGCGCAAGCGTGACGACTGACAGTCGTCACCCACCAAGGCGGGAGCTGACGGCCAGCGGCCGTCACTACCGAAGCGGGAGCTGACAGCCAGCGGCCGTCACTACCAATGCGGGAGCTGACCGCCAGCGGCCGTCACTACCAGGGCGGGAGCTGACGGCCGGCGGCGGTCACTACCGCTCTCAGCCGATGGTTTCCATGCCGCCCATGTACGGGCGCAGGACGTCCGGGACGGTGATGCTGCCGTCTTCGTTCTGGTAGTTCTCCATCACCGCGATCATCGCGCGACCCACCGCTACGCCGGAGCCGTTGAGGGTGTGCAGCAGCTCGGGCTTGCCGGTGGCGGGGTTGCGCCAGCGGGCCTGCATGCGGCGGGCCTGGAAGTCACCGGTGTTGGAGCACGAGCTGATCTCGCGGTAGGTCTCCTGCGAGGGCAGCCACACTTCCAGGTCGTAGGTCTTCACTGCGGAGAACCCCATGTCGCCGGTGCACAGCAGCACCTTGCGGTACGGCAGGCCCAGCTTTTCCAGCACCACTTCGGCGCAGCGGGTCATGCGCTGGTGTTCGGCATCGCTGTCTTCGGGGCGGCAGGCGGTGACCAGCTCCACTTTTTCGAACTGGTGCTGGCGGATCATGCCGCGCACGTCGCGGCCGCCGCTGCCGGCTTCGGAACGGAAGCACAGCGAGTGGGCGGTCATGCGCAGCGGCAGGCGCTCGGCGTCGACGATTTCATCGCGCACGATGTTGGTCAGCGAGATTTCCGAGGTCGAAATCAGGTAACGCTTCTGCTCACCCAGGTGGGTGATGAACATGTCCTCTTCGAACTTCGGCAGCTGGCCGGTGCCATACAGGCTGTCGGCGTTGACGATCACCGGCACGTTGGTTTCCTGGTACTCGTGCTCGCCGCTGTGCAGGTCGAGCATGAACTGGGCCAGGGCGCGGTGCAGGCGCGCGATCGGGCCGCGCAGCACGGTGAAGCGCGAACCGGACAGCTTGGCCGCGGTTTCGCCGTCCAGCCACTTGTTGCGGGCGCCCAGCTCTACGTGGTCCAGCACCTTGAAATCGAACTGGCGCGGCGTGCCCCAGCGCGACTGTTCCACGTTTTCACTTTCGTCAGCGCCGGCCGGCACGTCGTCGGCCGGCAGGTTCGGGATCATCATCGCGACCGCGTCGATCTTCTCGCGCAGTTCGTCCAAGGTGACTTCCGATGCCTTCAGTTCGTCGGCGAACGCAGCCACTTCGGCCATGATCGTAGCCACGTCCTCGCCCTTGGCCTTGGCCTGGCCGATGGCCTTGGAGCGGCTGTTGCGCAGGCTCTGCAGTTCCTGGGTGCGCACCTGGATGCGCTTGCGGTCTGCTTCCAGCGACTCCAGCGCGGACACGTCCAGCTCGAAACCGCGACTGGTGCGCAGGCGTTCGGCAAGGTCGGCGGGCTGGTTGCGGAGCAGGGCTGGATCGAGCATGGCGGCGGTCGGTGGTTGTGGTTCAGGAACCGGATTATCGCCTGTTATGCGGATTTCTGCCGGACGGTTCATCGCGGCTGTGCCAGAATCGCCCGGTCCCGTACTGGTTTGCGTCATGCCTGCTACCCGCACCTCATCCGGCAAGTCCATCACCCTGCAGATTCCCCGCAACGCCTTGAAGATCGCCGGCATCGCGTTCGCGGTGGGGCTGCTGCTCTTCGTGGTGGTGTGGTTGAGCAGCCGCGACAAGGGCTTCTTCCAGGCCGAACCGGCCGCCAAGACGCCGCAGGAAGTGGCTGAGGTCGAGCCGCTGCCCGAGCCACTGGCCGCCGCAGCCGGCTCCAGCGACATGCCTGACGCGCGCCCTGCCCCGGCGCCGGAAGAAACCCCGACCTTGGTGGAAACCACGCCGGCACCCGCGCCGATGGCCGAAGGCATGCCGGCCCCGGGTACCGCACCGACCACCGCCGGTCCGGTGGCCAACGACCGCCCGATGCCGATCGCCGGTCAGTCGCCGCCGCCGAGCTACCCGCCTGCCGCACTGCGCCGTGGCGAGTCCGGTTCGGTGGTGCTGCGCGTGGAAGTGGATGCCACCGGCCGCCCGTATGGGGTGGCGCTGGTGCAGCGCAGCGGGTCGCGAGACTTGGACCGTGCGGCCACCGAGGCCGTGCGCCGCTGGAAGTTCACCCCGGCGATGAGCAATGGCCAGGCCGTGCCGGGCACCATCGAGGTGCCGTTCGATTTCACCCCTGGTCGTTGATCACGCACGCGCTGCATCGCTGAACGGTCCCCGCACCCGAACCTGAACTCCGTGCACTGCATTGACGTGACGCTTACACCCGCGCCTGCGTTAGCGGCAAGACTCTGGGCGTCGTCGGAAACGACAAGTGTAGGAGATCAAACATGAGTGCGACCCATGCTCCGGAAATGCCGGCCTCGCCGCGTCACCAGACCGATGCCGACCTTGCCCACGAACGCCGCCGCCCGTCCCCGTCATTGTGGATGGCGCTGATCGTGGCGATGTTCGCCGCCGCGCTGGTGTGGCTGCGTACGTCCAACAATGAAGTCGCCCCGGCGCCGATTGGCGAGCGGATGCTGCCGGCCACCGGCACACCAGTGGCCAATGCGCCGGCCACCACGCCGCGCGCTGCACCGGCCCCGACCCAGCAGCGTGCAGCCCCGGCCGTGCGTAACCGCGAGGCGCGTCCGCTGACCAGCAATGCCAAGCCGTCGTATCCGCCGAGCGCGCTGCGCAATGGCGTGCAGGGCAGCGTGGTGGCCAGCCTGAAGGTGGCCCCGAGTGGCAGCGTGACGGAGGCGAGCATCGTTTCGCGTACCGGTCAGCGCGACCGCGAGCTGGATCGTGCGGTGCTGACGACCGTGCGTGATTGGAAGTTCGAGCCGGCGATGCAGAATGGCCGTGCGATTGCCAGCGTGGTCAACGTACCGGTGGATTTCCGTACCGGGCGTTGAGTGCTGTGAAGATGTGAGATGAAAATGCCGGCCCCCTCTGTGCCGGCATTTTTGTGTGCGTAAGGAGAACGGGCACCTGGTAGCGCCGAGCCATGCTCGGCGAGCGCAGCGGTAGCAGAGCAACAGCGTGACGACCAACGGTCGTCACCCACCAGGGCGGAAGCGTGACGACCAACGGTCGTCACCCACCAGGGCAGAAGCAGGACGGCCAGCGGCCGTCACTACCTGGTCTATGCGGCGGTCAGGCCGAAACCTGCGCCACCGGCGAGGCTGTCAAAGCCGGGGAACGAGGTCGCTACGTTCGCCACGTCGTTGATCCGCACTTCGCCATCGGTCAGCTGGCCGGCAATGGCAAAGGCCATCGCGATGCGGTGGTCGCCGTGGCTTTCAATCGTGCCGCTGCCCAGTACCGCGCCGCCGTGGATGGTGGCGCCGTCTTCGGTTTCGTCCACCTGCACGCCCAGCGTGCGCAGCCCGGTAGCCATCGCGGCCAGGCGATCGGATTCCTTTACCCGCAGTTCGGCCGCACCGGTCACTACGGTCTGGCCTTCGGCCGCAGCGGCCGCCACGAACAACGCCGGGAACTCATCGATCATGTCCGGCACCAGCGCTTCGGGAATCCGTGCGCCCTTCAACGGGGCATGACGCACCAGCAGGTCGGCCACCGGCTCACCGCCCTGCTCGGCCGGATTCTCTTCGGTGATGTCCGCGCCCATCAGGCGCAGTGCGTGCAGCAGGCCGGTGCGTCGCGGGTTCAGGCCGACCTGCTGCAGGCGCAGTTCGGAACCAGGAATGATGCTGGCCGCCACCAGGAAGAACGCGGCCGAGGAGAAGTCCGCCGGCACCACGATATCGGTGGCACGCAGGCGCTGGCCGCCGCGCAGGCGGGCCTTGCCGGGCGAGTATTCGATTTCCACGCCGAAGGCAGCGAGCATGCGTTCGGTGTAGTCACGGGTGGGATGTGGTTCGACCACGGAGGTCTCGCCATCGGCGTACAACCCGGCCAGCAGCACCGCGGATTTGACCTGCGCGCTGGCCACCGGCGAGGCGAACGCGATGCCCTTCAGTGGCTGGCCACCGTGCACGTGCAGCGGCGGGGTGCCGTCGGCCTGGGTATCGATGCGTGCGCCCATCTGGGCCAACGGGCCAGTGACCCGGCGCATCGGGCGGCGTGACAGCGATTCATCGCCCATCAGCACGCTGTCGAACGCCTGCCCGGCCAGCACACCGGCAATCAGGCGCATGCCGGTACCGGCGTTGCCGCAGTCCAGTTCGCCCTGCGGGGCCTGCAGGCCATCGATGCCCACGCCGTGCACCACGCGCCGCGACAGCGACGGGGTTTCCATGCGCGCGCCCATCTGGCTGAAGATGCGCGCGGTGGCACGGGTGTCTTCGCCTTCCAGGAAGCCATCGATGGTGGAGGTGCCATCGGCCAGCGCGGCGAACATCACCGCACGATGGGAAACCGATTTGTCGCCCGGGATGACCAGGCTGCCCTGCAGGGGCCGGCCCTTGCGGGCGATCCAGTGTTGCGCGTTGCTCATCGTCTGTTGCTTCCGTCAGCGCCGCAGTGCGGCGAGGGATCTGGGCGCGGGGACGCGTTGGCACCCCCGCGGAACTCACTCAGGGCACGGCTACCGGATAGGAGCCGAGCACCTTGATCTGTGCCGCATGCCCTTCCAGTTCGGCCAAGGCGGCCTGCATCGGCGCGTCGTCGATGTGGCCGGACAGATCGATGAAGAAGCCGTATTCCCACTTGCCGTGGTGCGAGGGCCGCGATTCGATGCGGTTCATGCTGATGCCGTGGCGGGCGAACGGGCTGAGCACATCGAACAGCGCGCCGGGCTTGTCATGGATCAGCACCAGCACCGAAGTGCGGTCGTGTCCGGAACTGGGGAACAGGCTGCGGCCGATCACCAGGAAGCGCGTGGTGTTGTCGGCATCGTTCTGGATCGGCTTGGTGACCACCTTTTTCAGGTTGTACACGTGGCCGGCGTTCTCACCGCCGATCGCCGCCGCGTCGTCGGCATTGCGGGCACGCCGCGCGCCTTCGGCATTGCTGGACACCGGGATCTTTTCGGCATTGGGCAGGTTGGCGCGCAGCCAGGCGGAGGTCTGCATGAACGACTGCGGATGCGCGTAGATGCGCTCGATGTCTTCCAGGTGGCCGCTGCGCGACATGATGTACTGCTGCACGCGCAGTTCGGCTTCGCCGCAGATCTTCAGGTTGGAGGTCAGGAACATGTCCAGGGTGATCTGGATGGTGCCTTGCCCCGAGTTCTCCACCGGCACCACGCCGAAATCGGCGTTGCCCGCTTCAACTTCCTGGAACACTTCTTCGATGCTGGCCATCGGCAGGCCCAGTGCCGAACGACCGAAGTGCTTGAGCACGGCCTGCTGGCTGAAGGTGCCTTCCGGGCCGAGGTAACCGATCTTCAGCGGCTCCTGCTGGGCCAGGCAGGCGGACATGATTTCGCGGTAGACATGTACCAGCAGTTCATCGCTGAGCGGGCCTTCGTTACGGTCCACCACCATGCGCAGCACCTGCGCTTCGCGTTCGGGACGGTAGTAGTCCACGGCCGCAGCCAGCTTGCCCTTGGCCTTGCCGACCTGGTGGGCGAAGCGCGCGCGCTCGGCGATCAGCGACTGGATGTCACGGTCGATCTGGTCGATCTTGCCGCGCACATCGGCCAATACCGGCGGTGCGCTGGTGGCGGTTTCCAGCTTGGCCGGCTTGCTGGCCTTGGCCTTCGGCTTGGCGGTCTTCGGCGTTGCAGGCAGGGCCTTGGGGCTGGCCGGCTTGGCAGGTTTGCGTGCCATCGGTGTTCCTTGGTGCAGGGCGCGCGGTCAACGCGCGCCGGGGGTAGACACAGTGAAGCGACTCAACCGTGACGCTGCTGGAAATCAGCCATGAAGGCAACGAGCGCTTCGGCACCCGCTACCGGAATGGCGTTGTACAGCGAGGCACGGATGCCGCCGACCGCCTTGTGGCCCTTCAGCGCCAGCAGCCCGGCGGCCTTGGCATCGGCGACGAATCGCGCGTCCAGCTCGGTGCTGGGCAGGAAGAACGGGATGTTCATCCGCGAGCGCGCCGAGACGGCCACTTCGTTGCGGTAGAAGCCGCCGGAGGCGTCGATGGCGGCATACACCAGCGCAGCCTTGGCGGCGTTGCGGCGGGCGAATTCCACCACCCCGCCTTCGGCCAGCATCCACTTGAACACCAGCCCGGCCAGGTACCAGTTCCAGGTGGGCGGGGTGTTGAGCATGGAGTCGCGGGCAGCGTGCGAGGCGTAGTTGAAGATGTCCGCACGCGGCTGGCCGGTGCGTTCGAGCAGGTCGCGGCGGATGATCACCACAGCGATGCCGACCGGGCCGAGGTTCTTCTGCGCACCGGCGTAGATGACGCCGAAACGGCTGATATCCAGCGGCTCGCTGGCGATGGACGAGCTGAAATCGGCCACCAGCGGGACATCCCCGGTATCGGGAATGTCACGGAACTCCACGCCATGGATGGTTTCATTGGCGGTGATGTGCACATAGGCGGCATCCGGCGACAGCTGCCAGTCGGCGCGCGCGGGGATGTCACGGAAGGCGTTGGCCTCGCTGCTGGCGGCGATGTGCGCGCTGACGTACGGCGAGGCCTGCTTGACCGCGGTCTTTCCCCAGTGGCCGGTGAGCACGTAATCGGTGCGCTGGCCGGGGCTGGCGAAGTTCATCGGAATCAGCGCCTGCTGGGTGGTGGCACCACCAGGCAGGAACAGCACCGCGTAGTCGTCGGGCACACTGAGCAACTGGCGCAGGTCGGCCTCGGCTGCAGCCGCGACGGCCATGAATTCCGGGCCGCGATGGCTCATTTCCACGATGGAGGCCCCGGCGCCATGCCAGTCCAGCATCTCTTCCTGCGCCTGGCGCAGGACCACTTCCGGCAACGCTGCAGGGCCGGCACTGAAGTTGTACGCGCGGGTCATGTCACACCTGTGGGGCAAGATCCCTAGTATGCCGCAGCGCATCAGGCTTTAGACCGCGCCGTTCAAGGGAAATTTGGTTGCATTGGTATCCATCGGAGCCCGATCTGGTAGCGCCGAGCCGTGCTCGGCGAGCGCAGCGGTGAGGGAGCACCAGCGTGACGACCAACGGTCGTCACCCACCAAGGCAGGATCTGACGACCAGCGGCCGTCACTACCGAGGCAGGATCTGACGGCCAGCGGTCGTCAACCACCGAGGCAGGATCTGACGACCAGCGGCCGTCACTATCGGCAGGTCAGCGGGCGCCGAACCACAGCAGCAGGCTCAACACGCCGGCCAGCAGCAATGCGCTGACCAGCAGCCAGGGCCAGCGGCGCACGCGGCGCGGGGCCTGCGGTTCGGCCGCTTCGTCGAGGTCGTTGAAGACGAATTCTTCGGTCGGCAGTGGGCGCTGGCGCGGGTCGTCGGGCAGTTCCAGCACGAAGCGGTGCTGGCCGTCGAACACCACCTGGTCCCCGCCCTGCAGCCAGCAGTGGCGCACTGCCACACCGTTGACCCGGCTGCCTTCGCCGGTGCCCAGGTCGCGCAGCAGGATCCGCTCGCCATGGCTTTCGATGCGCGCGTGCTGTTCAGCGAAGGCCGGCTCGTCGATTTCGATGTCCGCTTCGCTGCTGCGACCTACCAGCAAGGGTCCGTGCAGCGGATAGCCGCGGCCGTGGTGTGGCCCGCCCACGCCGCGCAGCAGGCGCGGTTCGTCGGACTGCACCGCCGCCTGTGGCGAGGGCGGCAGCATCGGCGTATCCACTTCGCCCTGGATCAGCAGTTCCACCCCTTCCACGTACACCGCATCACCGGCGCGCAGCAGCGCCATGCGCTTCACTGGGCGTCCGTTGACATGCACGCCCCGCACGCCGGCGGCCACCTGCAGCCACAGGCCGCGCTGGTCTAGGCTGAGCTGGGCCAGCAGCAGGCTGCCCTGGCTGGCTTCGACCAGGCGAATGCTGCCGTTGGCCTGGCGCACGATCTTCTGCACGCCCGGCACCAGCGGCTGGTCGGGTTGCGAGGGTTGGCTGTAGTGCACGAGCAGTTTAGGCATGCGGCGCAGACTAGCAGTTGGCTGGCAATCGCAGAAGAACCCTCGCTTGGCGTTTGCGCGCCTGATGCGCACAATGCTCGCCCTGTCATCGCTCCACCCCGCAAAGGAACCCGCATGTCCAGCATCGATATCGTCCACGCCCATGCCCTGGCCGCACCGGCCGCGCGCCAGGCGATCGAGGAAGTGGCCGCCAAACTGGCCGATCGTTTCGGCCTGCAGTCCACCTGGCGCGGCGACGTGCTGGATTTCTCCGGCAGCGGCGTGGACGGTGCCATCGAACTGCAGCCCACTGCGGTGCGCGTGACCGCCAAGCTCGGCTTCCTGCTGTCGGCGATGAAGGGCATGGTGGAAAGCGAGATCCAGCGCGTGCTGAAGGAAAAGCTCGGCTGATCCAACCGTCGGCTGAACTGCCGGCCGGCGCTGTTGCCGGCCATCACGCCGCCCCCGCATTTGCAGCGCTAGTCTGGTCCCTGCATCCGCCCATGCAGGAGACCCCATGAACCAGTATGACGAGCACGACCCCCGCAACGACGGCCAGGACAAGGCGTCCTTCCAGGACCAGGCCGAGCGCGTTTCGCGCAAGCTCAGCGACTCGGCGCAGCAGGTGTGGCTGGCCGGCCTGGGTGCGCTGGGCCGCGCGCAGGCCGAAGGCAGCCGCTTCTTCGATGGCCTGGTGAAGGAAGGCGAAGCCTTCGAGAACCGCCGCCGCGAGAAGAGCACCGAAGACGGCCCGGGCTGGCGCGACAATGTGGAAGAACAGCTGGGCCAGGCGCGTGAAAAGGCCTCCGGCACGTGGGACAAGGTGGAAAAAGCCTTCGAAGACCGCGTGCACGGGGTCCTGAAGCGCCTGCACGTGCCCAATGCCGAGGATGTGTCCACGCTCAATGCCCGCATCGATGCGCTGACCACGCGGTTGAATCGGCTGGAAAGCCGGCAGGCCAGCGCGGCAAGCGGGGAACCGACCCCGGGCAGCCACCAGTCGCCCACCGGCAGCTGATCCTGCCGGAACACTGTGTTACCCGCCGCTTTGTTGCAATGCAGCAGGCGGTGGGTGACACTGCATCCAACCCGTCATTACCCCGTTTGTCCCTCCCCTCACGGATTCGGTAATGGCGGGTTTTTCGTGCCTGCGATTTGAGATGCAGCGCCCAGTTGTAGGGGGCGCCCTGACGCGATCAGCGCTACGCCCCAGTACACTGTCCGCCCCTTCCTGCGTTGTGCGTTGCTGCCTGCATGTTCTCCTGGATACTGGCCCTGCTGTTGGCCGTCACCTGTTTCGTCCTCGCCACCGGCTACTTGTGGCTGGTCAAACGGCGTCGCAAGGAAATGCAGCTGGGCCTGCAGGCCCTGGCCGGCATGCATTGGCGCAACTTCTCCGAACTGGTCAAGCGCGCCCTGCACGAACGGCGCGGACTGACCGAGATGAGCCGGCACGAGGATGACACCCGTGAGCCACGCAGCGACTTCCTGATGGCCGACGCCAGCGGCCACTTCCTGGTGACCTGCAAGCATGGGCTGGCGTACCGCATCGGCACCGCGGCGATCAACGAACTGGGCGCGGCGGCGCGGCTGGCGGGTGCCCGCGGCGGCATCCTGATCACCGAAGGCCTGGTGGACGGCGATGGCCAGGCCATTGCGGAGAAGCAGGCCGTGGAAGTGCTGGATGGCCGCCGGCTGTGGCCGCTGCTCTCGCCCTACCTGCCCGGTGACATCGAATCGGGCGTCAAGAATGCCGCCCGCCATGAGGCGATCCGGCGCATCGTGATTGCGGCATTTGCCTCCAGCACACTGGGCCTGCTGGTGGGCATGGGCTACCAGACCGTACACGTGGCCACGCCAGACCCGGCGCCCGCCCCGGCCGTCACCAGGGCCGCGCCTGCAGCGCCTGCCGTTGCCGCTACCGTGCCTGCAGTTGCCGCCGCCGATCCGGCGCCGCGCGCCACGCAGGCGACCGTGGCCGGTCCGGACCTCAACCCGGATACCGAAACACTGGATCGCTACCAGCAGGAAATCTCCCGCGCGCTGAGCAAGCTGCCTGGCGTGCACAGCGGCATCTGGCAGACCCGGCAGACACTGGCGGTGAACCGCACCGGCGAACTGGACCAGGTATGGCCGATGATCTGCGACCAGGTGACCCGCTACCCCGCGCTGAGCAACGTGCGCATCCAGCTCAACGCCCGCCCCGGCGTGGACGAACCCGTCCGCTGGCGCCAATGCAGCACCCTCTAACCCGGTAGTGACGGATGGCGTGGGTGACGACCGTGGGCCGTCACGTTTCTACTCCAGGCAACAGCGTGACGACCAACGGTCGTCACCCACCGAAGCCGAGCCAACCCATCAGCGATTATTCCCAGGCGCGAACCGCGCCACCAGATCCCACGCATCGCCCAGGAATATCTGCCGTACCCGGGTGATCGCCTGGTCCCCACGCCACGTATGCCGCTCGATCACCAGGCACGCCGTGCCGGCTTTGACATCCAGCAGCCTGGCACTGGCCGCATCCGCCCCCCACGCACTGATGCGGTGCTGGGCACGCGTCCACGACACGTTCTGCAGCAGCCAGCTGCCGGGCGCGGTGACTTCGAAATCCACCTCCAGCACCTCCGGCACGCCGGCCGGGCTGATCAGCCGGTGTTCCAGCGCCAGCGGCCGGTCATCGGCCAGGTGCAGGCAATCCATCGCCAGCAGCCTCGCCTCACCGGCCAGCTCCCGTTCGCCGGCATCGCCATCGCGCGCGGCGCGCAACTGACGGCGCAGCAGCCGGTACGCGTACTGGTGGCCCATCGCGGTGACCTGCATGGCGATGTCCGGTATCGCCAGCGCCACCTGTTCCAGGTGCGGTGACTGCCGCGCCACGAACGAACCGGCACGCCGCCGGCGTTCGATCATCCCGCTTTCAGCCAGTGCGGTCAGCACCTTGTTCACGGTCATCCGCGAGCAGCCGTACTGCTCCATCAGCTCGTGTTCGTACGGGATGCGGAATCCCGGCGCCCATTCGCCACTGAGGATGCGGCCTTCCAGTTCGCTGCGGATGCGCTGGTTGAGCGTGGCGGACTTGCTGGCCTTCACTGTGGTCTCGATCTGGAAAGAGGATCAGCCCAGCACGCTGCGCAGGGCCTGGGCGAAACGGGCGGTGATGACGTCGCGCTGCAGGTGGCGACCGTCTGCGACGCACTGGCGGCCGCGGCGCCAAACCGAACGCAGCGCGCCATTACGTGCGGCGAACACCCAGCTGTCAAGCAAGGCATCACCATCGCGGGCGATCATCGCCGGGTGGTCGGCGTCCAGTTCCAGCAGGTCGGCACTGGCGCCGGGCTGCAATCCGGCGGCCACGCCCAACGCCTGCGCGCCGCCTTGCTGCGCACCATCGAACAGGTAACGGCCGCTGCTGCGCTGCGCATCCGGGGCGATGACATTGCGCCCGCGCAGGCTCAGGCGCTGGCCGTATTCCAGCAGGCGCAGCTCTTCGGCTGCATCGATCAGCACGTTGGAATCCGAACCGACGCCGAAGCGGCCGCCCTCGCGGGCGAAGGCCTGCATCGGGAACAGGCCATCGCCCAGGTTCGCTTCGGTGACCGGGCACAGGCCGGCCACGGCCCGGCTGGCGACGATGCGCGCACGCTCGTCATCGTCGATATGGGTGGCGTGCACCAGGCACCAGCGCGCGTCCACCGCCACGTTTTCATACAGCCAGCGCACCGGGCGCAGGCCGCTCCAGGCCACGCAGGCATCCACCTCGCGCAGCTGTTCGGCGATGTGGATGTGCACCGGCCCATCGTTCAGTGGCAGCAGCGCGGACAGCTCCTCGCCGGTCACCGCACGCAGGCTGTGCGGGGCAATGCCGAGCACCGCATCGGGCAGCGGCCGCAGGGCCGTGCGTGCACCGTCCAGCAGCTGCGCGAAACCGTCCACGTCGTGGATCAGCCGGCGCTGGGCCGGGTTGGGCGCCGCGCCGCCGAAATCGGCATGCGCGTAGAACACCGGCAACAGAGTCAGGCCGATACCGGTCTGCGCGGCGGCGGCGGCGATGCGCGCGGACATTTCGGCGCGATCGGCATACGGCTGGCCGTCGGCATCGTGGTGCAGGTAATGGAACTCACCGACGCGGGTGAAGCCGGATTCGAGCATTTCCATGTAAGCCTGGGCGGCGATCGCTTCGACCGCATCGGGCACCAGCTTGGCCAGGAAGCGGTACATCAGCTCGCGCCAGCTCCAGAAACTATCGCCGTCCCCCCCGCCGATTTCGGTCAGCCCGGCCATGCCGCGCTGGAAGGCGTGACTGTGCAGGTTGGGCACGCCCGGCACCAGGATCCGCACGCGCTGGTCGCCTGCCTGGGCCGCAACACCGGTGCGCACCTCCCCGATGCAGCCATCCACCACGGTCAGCCGGACATCGCGCTCCCAGCCCTGCGGCAGCAATGCGCGGTCAGCGTGGAAGGCAGGGGGAGACAACGAATCCGTCATGGCTGGACAACCGGAAAGGGACGCCTATATTGTATAGACATATAAGCTCATCCGTGTAGCGCCGCCCATGCATTGCGACACCCTCTGGACCAACGTACACCTGATGACCCTGCAGGGCGACGGCCTGGGCGTGATCGCCGATGCCGAACTGGCCTGCCTGGATGGCCGCATCGTGCATGTGGGCGCGGCCGGCAGTGGCGCGCACCTGCAGCCGGCCACGCGCATCGACGGCGAAGGCCGCTGGATCTCGCCCGGCCTGATCGACTGCCACACCCACCTGGTTTACGCCGGCAACCGGGCCAACGAATTCGAGCAGCGCCTGCAGGGTGTCAGCTATGCCGACATCGCCCGCGCCGGCGGTGGCATTGTCTCCACCGTGCGCGCCACCCGCGCGGCCAGCCACGAAGAACTGGCACGCCAGAGCCGCCCTCGCCTGCTGGCGATGCGCGCCGAAGGCATCACCACGCTGGAGATCAAATCCGGTTACGGGCTGACCCTGGACGATGAGCGCAAGCAGCTGCAGGTCGCACGCCAGCTGGGTGTGGACTGCAGCGTGCACGTGGTGCCGACCTTCCTGGGGGCGCATGCGGTGCCACCGGGGCGGGACGCCCAGGAGTACATCAATGAAGTCTGCAACCTGATGATTCCCGCCATCGCCGCCGAAGGGCTGGCCGAGGCGGTCGATATCTTCTGCGAGAACATCGCGTTCTCCACCGCGCAGGCGGCGCAGGTCTTCGACGCTGCACGCGCGCACGGGCTGGCGGTGAAGATCCACGCCGAACAGCTGAGCAACCAGCACGGCGCTGAACTGGCCGCGCGCCACGGGGCGCTGTCGGCCGACCATATCGAGCACCTGGACGCGGCCGGCATCGCGGCGATGGCGGCCGCCGGCACGGTCGCCGTACTGCTGCCGGGCGCGTTCTACTTCACCCGTGACACCACCCCGCCGCCGATCGCGGCGCTGCGTGCGGCCGGCGTGCCGCTGGCGCTGGCCACCGACAGCAACCCTGGCACCTCGCCGCTGACCAGTCCGCTGCTGGCGATGAACATGGGCGCCACGCTGTTCCGGCTGACCGTGGACGAATGCATCGCCGGCTTCACCCGCAACGCCGCGCGCGCGCTCGGTCGCGCCGGCCGCATCGGCCAGCTGGTGGTGGGCATGGACGCCGACCTGGCGATCTGGGACATCGACGCCCCGGCCGACCTGGTCTACCGCATCGGCTTCAACCCGCTGCACGCGCGCGTGGTGCGCGGGCAGCTCGATCCCCTCTGACGGAGCACGCTTCAATGCAGCATGAAACACCCGACACCCTGGTGCTTCGCCCCGCCCATGTGCCGCTGGCGCAGTGGCGGCAGGTCTATCGCGGGGCGCGCATCGAGCTGGATGCCGCCGCCCTGCCGGCCGTGCGTGCCAGTGCTGCCACCGTGGACGCGATCGTGGCCCGGGGCGCGCCGGTGTATGGCATCAATACCGGCTTCGGCAAGCTGGCCAGCGTGCGCATCGAACCGGAAGACCTGGCCACGTTGCAGCGGAACATCGTGCTGTCACATGCCGCCGGCGTGGGCGAGCCGATGCCGCTGCCGGTGGTGCGGCTGATGATGGCGCTGAAGCTGGTCAGCCTGGCGCAAGGGGCATCGGGTGTGCGCGTGGAGACGCTGCAGCTGCTGGAAGCGCTGCTGCAGCACGACGTGGTGCCGGTGATCCCGGCGCAGGGCTCGGTCGGCGCCTCCGGCGACCTGGCCCCGCTGTCCCACCTGGCCAGCGTGATGATTGGCGTCGGCGACGCCTTCCTTGGCGGTGAACGCCTGAGTGCGGCCGATGCACTGGCGCGTGCCGGCCTGCAGCCGCTGCAGTTGGGTGCGAAGGAAGGCCTGGCGCTGCTCAATGGCACCCAGTTCTCCACCGCCTATGCGCTGGCCGGCCTGTTCGAGATCGAGGTCGTGTTCCAGGCCGCCCTGGTCACCGGTGCGCTGTCGGTGGAAGCAGCCAAGGGCTCGGACACGCCGTTCGACCCGCGCATCCACAGCATCCGCGGCCAGCGCGGGCAGATCCTCACTGCCGCCGCGCTGCGCGCGCTGATGCAGGGCTCGGCCATCCGCGAATCGCACCGCGACAACGACGTGCGCGTGCAGGATCCGTACTGCCTGCGCTGCCAGCCGCAGGTGATGGGCGCGGCGCTGGACATCATCCGCCAGGCCGCCACCACGCTGGAAATCGAGGCCAACGGCGTGTCCGACAATCCGCTGGTGTTCACCGATACCGGCGATGCGCTGAGCGGTGGCAACTTCCACGCCGAGCCGGTGGCCTTCGCCGCGGACATGCTGGCGATGGCGATCTGCGAGATCGGCTCGATCAGCGAGCGCCGCACCGCGATGCTGGTGGACCCGGCGCTGTCCGGCCTGCCGGCCTTCCTGACCCCGCGCCCGGGCTTGAACTCCGGCTTCATGATTCCTCAGGTCACCGCCGCCGCGCTGGTGTCCGAGAACAAGCAGCGCGCCTACCCGGCCAGCGTGGATTCAATCCCCACTTCGGCCAACCAGGAAGACCATGTTTCGATGGCCGCGCACGGCGCGCGCCGCCTGCTGCAGATGGCCGAGAACGCCGCCAACGTGGTCGGCATCGAGCTGCTGGCCGCCGCGCAGGGCTGCGATTTCCACGCCCCGCTGCAGTCCAGTGGCGCGCTGGAAGCGGTCCGCGTGCTGCTGCGCGCGCAGGTGCCGACGCTGGAAGAAGATCGCTACTTCCACCCGGACATGGTGGCCGCCACCGACCTGGTACGCAGTGGCGCGCTGGCCGCCGGGCTGGCCGACGTGCTGCCCAACGTGGAGCCGGTGGCATGAGCCCGCAGCCGCCGTGGCTGGAGGTACATGAAGGCGATGCGCCACTGCTGATCAGTTTCCCGCATACCGGCACCGAACTGCCAGACGACCTGGCCGGGCGTTTCGTGTCGCCCTGGCTGGCCCGGCGCGATGCCGACTGGTGGGTGCATGAGCTGTACGCGTTCGCGCGCGGGCTTGGCGCGACCACGGTGCGCTCGTCCATTTCGCGGTCGGTGATCGACCTAAACCGCGACCCCAGCGGGGTATCGCTGTACCCCGGCCAGAACACCACCGGCCTGTGCCCGCTGACCACCTTCGACAACCAGCCGCTGTACCAGCCCGGGCAGGAACCGGACGAAGCGGAGATCCTGCTTCGCCGTGAGAGGTACTTCGCGCCCTACCACGACGCGCTGGCATCACAGATCGCCCGCCTGCGCGCGCGCCACGGCACCGTGGTGGTGTATGACGCGCACTCGATCCGCTCGCGCATCCCGCACCTGTTTGATGGCGAGCTGCCGCAGTTCAACCTGGGTACCGCCGGCCCGACCGGCGAGGTCGATACGTCGTGCGACAACGCGCTGTCCGACGTGGTGGACAACCTGTGCCGGCTCAGCGGGATGCCACACGTGCGCAACGGCCGCTTCAAGGGCGGCTGGATCACCCGCCATTACAGCGACATCCCCGGCGGCGTGCACAGCCTGCAGATGGAACTGGCCTGCCGCGGCTACATGGCCGAACCGGCCGCCGAAGCGCTGGATGCGCACAGCTGGCCCACGCCGCTGGATGACGACCACGCCACGCCGCTGCGCCACACGCTGGCGCAGGTACTCACCGCCTGCCTTGAATTCGCATCGAACCGGAGCGCCGCATGACCCGTAACGACCCGTCCCGCACCATCATCGCGCCGACCGGCAGCACGTTGACCGCCAAGAGCTGGCTGACCGAAGCACCGCTGCGGATGCTGATGAACAACCTGCACCCGGACGTGGCCGAACGACCACAGGAACTGGTGGTTTACGGCGGCATCGGCCGCGCCGCGCGGGACTGGGAAAGCTTCGACGGCATCGTCGATGCACTGACCCGGCTGGAGGACGACCAGACCCTGCTGGTGCAGTCGGGCAAGCCGGTGGGCGTGTTCCGCACCCATGCCGATGCGCCGCGCGTGCTGATCGCCAATTCCAACCTGGTGCCGCGCTGGGCCAACTGGGACCACTTCAACGAGCTGGATAAAAAGGGCCTGGCGATGTACGGCCAGATGACCGCCGGCAGCTGGATCTACATCGGCGCGCAGGGCATCGTGCAGGGCACCTTTGAAACCTTCGTGGAGATGGGCCGCCAGCACTACGACGGCAGCCTGGCCGGCAAGTGGCTGTTCACCGGCGGCCTGGGCGGCATGGGCGGCGCACAGCCGCTGGCCGCGGTGATGGCCGGCGCCTCGTGCCTGGCGGTGGAATGCCGCGGGACCAGCATCGAAATGCGCCTGCGCACCGGTTACCTGGACACCTGGACCGACGACCTGGATGAAGCGCTGCGCCTGATCGAAGAGTCCTGCACGGCGAAGAAGCCGCTGTCGGTCGGCCTGCTCGGCAATGTCGCCGACGTGCTCGACGAACTGCTGGTGCGCGGGATCAAGCCGGACCTGCTGACCGACCAGACCTCTGCGCACGATCCGGTCAACGGCTACCTGCCGCAGGGCTGGACGGTGGAAGAATGGGACGCAAAGCGCGTGTCCGCACCGAAGACAGTGGAGAAAGCCGCGCGCGAATCGATGGCCAACCACATCCGCGCGATGCTGGCCTTCCATGCGCTGGGCGTGCCGACCGTGGACTACGGCAACAACCTGCGCCAGATGGCGCTGGAAGAAGGCGTTGAAGATGCGTTTGACTTCCCCGGTTTCGTGCCGGCCTACATCCGCCCGTTGTTCTGCCGCGGCATCGGGCCGTTCCGCTGGGCCGCGCTCAGTGGTGATCCGGAGGACATCGCCAAGACCGATGCCAAGGTGAAGGAACTGATCCCGGACAACCCGCACCTGCATCGCTGGCTGGACATGGCAGCGGAGAAGATCAAGTTCCAGGGCCTGCCGGCGCGTATCTGCTGGGTGGGGCTGGGCGATCGTGACCGGCTCGGCCTGGCATTCAACGAGATGGTGGCCAACGGTGAACTGAAGGCACCGGTGGTGATCGGTCGCGATCATCTGGATTCGGGCAGCGTGGCTTCGCCGAACCGGGAAACCGAAGCGATGGCTGACGGCTCCGATGCGGTATCGGACTGGCCGCTGCTCAACGCGTTGCTGAACACCGCCAGCGGCGCGACGTGGGTGTCGCTGCATCATGGCGGCGGCGTGGGCATGGGCTTCTCCCAGCATGCCGGCATGGTGATCGTCTGCGACGGCACTGAAGCGGCGGCCAAGCGCATCGCCCGCGTGCTGTGGAACGACCCGGCCACCGGCGTGATGCGGCATGCCGATGCCGGCTATGAGATCGCCCTCGACTGCGCGAAGGAAAAGGGCCTGGACCTGCCCAGCATCCTGCGCTGACCCCAGTGTGTAGGTGACGACCTTGGTCGTCACGCTTCTGCCCTTGCCGCTGAGCTCGCCGAGCACGGCTCGGCGCTACCTGCTCCCCGGTAGTGACGACCGTTAGCCGTCCGCTCTTCGCCCTGGTGGGTGACGACCGTTGGTCGTCACGCTTCTGCCCTTGCCGCGGCGCTCCCAGCGCCAACCGTCCTCATGCCTCGAGGAGGCTCGACAACTTCAGAGCACCCTGTTAACTTTCGCCGCCTCTACGCGGTTTACAGGGCACACCCCGGCCGCGGCCCCACTCCGCTGCTGGCTCTACTGCTCATGACTCCTGCTTGCCCACGTACCTGCGTGCTCACCGTTGCCGTGCTGAGCGCCCTCGCCGCCCTGCCCGCCCATGCGGAAACGGCTGTCCAACCCACCACCCTGGACCGCGTCGAGGTCATCGCCGCCGGCAACACCGACGACGCCCGCAAGGCGTTGGCGCGTGTGCCCGGCGCCAGCAACGTGATCGACCTGGCCAAGGTCGCGCAGGGCCGCGTCGGCAGTACCGCCGATGTGCTGGCCTACCAGCCGGGCATCAGTGCGCAGTCTCCGGGCAACGAAGGCACCAAGGTGTCCATCCGCGGATCGGGCATCAACCGCGGCCCCGGCGCGCATGCCTCCGGCATCGCGGCGTCGCTGGATGGCCTGCCGTTGACGGCCGCCGGCGGCACGCCGTACGAGCTGCTGGAGCCGCTATGGCTGTCGCGGGTGGAGGTGCTTCGCGGTGCCAACGGCTTCGAGCGCGGCGCGCTGGCACTGGGCGGTGCGATCAACTACGTCAGCCGCAGTGGCCGCGATGCGCCGGGCCTGGAACTTCACTATGAAGCCGGCAGCCGCGGTTACCAGAAGCGCAGCCTGGGCTACGGCGGCGTGCAGGACACGCTGGACTATTACTTCTCCTACACCGACACCGAGTTCGACGGCTACCAGACGCATGCCAGCGGTGATGGCAAGGGCGCAATGGCCAACATCGGCTGGCAGATCAACCCGGACCTGCAGACCCGCTTCTACCTGCGTTACCGCGAAACCAACCACGAAACACCGGGAAGACTGACCCGCGCGCAGATCCGCAACGACCCCCGCGCGGCCAACCCGACCAACGTGGCGATCGACGCGAAGCGGCCGCAACCGGGCAGCACCTGGATCGGCAACATGACCACGCTGCAGTTGGATGAAGACTCCTCGCTGCAGGCCGGGCTGGTGTACCACAAGTACCCGATGGACTTGAACGAGAGCCTGTACCGCCAGCAGCTGGACTACAGCAACCTCAATGCCACCCTGGACTACCGCCGCCGGCACACCCTGTTCGGCCATGACAGCGTGACCACGCTCGGCCTGCGCGTCACCCATGACCTGGATGCCGACGTGCGCGAGACGCTGCGCCTGGCCAGCAACGGTTATGCGGCGGGCACCCACACGCGTGACTTTTCCCACCACGGCACCGACAGCACGCTGCACCTGGGCAACGAACTACAGTTGAGCGATGCACTGCGCGTGCAGACCGGGCTGGCGCTGGTGCAGACCCGCCGCACGGTGGAAGTGATCTGGCCGCGTACCGATCAGCGCTTGAACGAGCGCGACTGGGACTACGCGCCGCGGCTCGGCTTCACCTGGCAGGTCTCGCCGGCCACGCAGTGGTTCGGCAATCTCAGCCGCTCGGTGGAGCCGGCCCATCCCTGGTCGATGATCTGGGGCTCCAACCAGTACTTCGCCGCCGGCAACGGCGCGTCTACCGGCCGCCAGCGCGCGCCGGTGGAACTGGACAACCAGACCGCGACCACGCTGGAACTCGGCGCACGCGGCGAGGGCCGCATCGGTCGCTGGGAGCTCACCGGCTACTACGCGCACGTCAACCACGAACTGTTGAGCGTTGAAGTCGTGCCGGTGCCGAACCTGTTCATCGCCGAGAACAACGCCAGCCCCACCGTGCATCGTGGCATCGAGGCCGGGCTGGACAGCACGCTGTGGCAAGGGCGAACCGGGCGTCTCTCGCTGCGCCAGGCGTACACCTTCAGCGGCTTCCGCTACCGCCATGACGAGCGCTTCGGTGACAACCGCCTGCCCGGCCTGCCGATGCATTTCTACCAGGCCGAGCTGCGCTACGACCACGCATCGGGGCTGTATGCCGCAGTGAACACCGAGTACGCCTCCAAGGTGTTCGTCGACTATGCCAACAGCTATCGTGCCGACAACCACCTCATCTTCGGCAGCCGCGTGGGCTTCGATGCGCCCACTGGTCGCTGGCAGGGCTGGTTGGAGCTGCGCAACCTGGGTGACCGCCACTACGCTGCCACGGTGACACCGGGCTATGACGATGGGGGGCGCGATGTAGCGCGCTCCACGCCGGGCGAAGGTTTTGGCGTGTACGCGGGCGTGCGCCTTCGCTTTAACTGAATCTGACTGGAGCGTTGCCATCTTCACGGCATGTTGGCGGCAAGCTTGGCAAAAAAGGCGATCCCTGAACGCCCGCGCCTGCCATGCAACCTGTCCTGACCGACGCGCTCGCCATCGACGCCATCCTCGACGACACCCGCGTAGGCGTGTGGCAGTTCGACCTCGCAACGCGCCAGCTGAGCGGCTCGGACATGGCCAGCGCACAGTTGGCCGGCATCGGCGCGCACACATTGCGCAGTGCGTGGCGGCGGATCCTGCGGCAGGAACCGGACCAGCCGGTCTTTGAGATAGAGCTGCCCTGGACCGATGGCATCAGCCGCCGCTGGCTGATGCTGCGCGGCCGCCATGATCGCGCGCTGGGGCAAGTGCGCGGCATGTGCGTGGACATGACCCGCCGGGTGCGTGCCGAACAGCTGGTCCGCGAGCAGGCAATGCTGCTGGATACCCTCGCCCGGGGTACGCCGCCGCGCGAGTGCCTGCGCGTGCTCACCGAGGCCATCGAACGGCTGAAGCCCGGCCTGCGCAGCGCTTTTTTCGTCACACCCGGCGGCCAGCAGCGGCCCGGTTACGGCAGCAGTTGCAACGTGCACCCGACGATCACCGCGCTGCTGGAACATCCCGGCGCGGCGCCGAAGTCGGCGGATCTGGAACTACCGGGTGGCGTTGATTTCGCGACCGATACGCAGTGGCGCACGAACTGGCAGGCTGCGTGCGGCCAGCACGACCTGCCCGCCTGCAGGCCCATCGCGGTTCCTCGGCAAGCCCATCCCGAACGGGCATGGCTGCTGCTGTTCCTGTCCACGCCGCGCGCGCTTACCGGATGGGAACAGGAAGTGGCCAGCTTCGCCACCCGCATCGCCGCGCTGGTGCTGGACCGGGAAGACCAGCAGATCGCCCTGCAGCAGGCCGCCGATGCGGTTGGCAATGCGCTGCATGATACCGAGCGCGAGCGGCGCAGGCTGAAAGCCTTCCTGGACAGCTCGCCCGACCTGGCCTACGTGTTCAACCTGGAACACCGTTTCACCTATGCCAACCGCGCACTGCTGCGCATGTGGGGCAAGACCGAAGAGGAGGCGCTGGGCCGCAACTGCCTGGAACTGGGCTATCCGGACTGGCACGCGGCCATGCACAGCCGCGAGATCGAACAGGTGATCGCCACGCGTCGTCCGATCCGCGGCGACGTGCCCTTCGAAGGTCCGCTGGGCCGGCGCATGTACGACTACATCTTCGTGCCGCAGTTGGGGCTGGATGGCGAGGTCGAGGCGATCATCGGCACCACGCGCGATGTCACCGAACGCAGCGAACACGAAGAGGAACGTGCCCGCAACGAATCGCTGCTGCGCATGCTGGTGGACGAACTGCAGCACCGCACGCGCAACATCATGTCGGTGGTGCGTGCGATGGCCAGCCGTACGCTGGCCACCAGCCGCGACATGGCTGACTTCTCGAGCCGTTTCGACGCCCGACTGGACGCGCTGGCACGGGCGCAGAGCCTGCTGTCGCGGCTGGGTGAACTGGATCGTGTGCAGTTCGACGCACTGCTGCGTGCCGAACTTTCCGCCCACGTGGACCCGGCCCTGCACGGCACCCAGATCGTGCTGGAAGGACCGCCCGAAGTGGCACTGCGTTCGGGCACGGTGCAGCCGCTGGCGATGGCCCTGCATGAGCTGGCCACCAACGCGGTGAAGTACGGGGCCCTGCGCCAGCAGGGCGGCCGCCTGCACGTGCGCTGGAACCTGGTGGACGCGGAGGCATCCGATGCTGCCAGCCCGCGGCTGCGCGTGGACTGGCAGGAGCATGGCGTGCGCGACCTGCCCGCCGACCCCTCGAGCATCCGCGGCGGCGGCGCCGGCCGCGAGCTGATCGAACGCGCCCTGCCGTACCAGATCGGTGCGAAAGTGGATTACGGCTTTGCCGACGACGGCCTGCGCTGTTCGATCCTGCTGGCGGTATCGGAGCAGGCCGTCGCGCTGGCGTCGTGAGGTTCGCCGGGCCCGCAGCGCAGGCGGCATACCGCCCGCAACGCACCGCCTTGCCCAAGCGGGCTTCCCGGCACCGTGGCTATGCGTCCACAGGACGCTCAGGGTCAGCGTGGGAAGAAGCGGCCGGCGACCGCTGGGCCCGCCGCCAACCGAGCAGGTGCCATACGCACAGGTAAGACGCGAACAGTACCCCGGGGGCGACGAACAGCGCGAAAATCCAGCCGTGCGGCAGCATCCAGCAGGTGGCCAACAGCGTGCCGATCAGCGGCCATCGCCAGTGCAGCGGACGATTCTCCAGCCAGCGCAGGTTCAACACACCCAGCATCGGCCAGGCAGCCAGGCTGGCCAGGACGGCACACAGCAACCCGATGCTTTGCCACGACGGCGGCCACGCCAGCTCGGCCAGTTGCATGCCCAACAGCGCCGTCCCCAACGTGCTGTGCACGAGCATGCCTGGGACGCAACTCAGCCAGACCAGCAGCGAAACCACGCCGCGCCCGGTCATGGCATGTCTCCCCACGCGATGGGCGTGGCCGGGCCGGCATCGGCGGGCCGTTCCTTGCGCAGGGTGATTGTCATCCGCTCACGGTAGCGGGCCCTTCCGTGCGCCTCAAGGCACTCAGCGCAGGAACCCGACGATGGCAAAGCCCAGCCCCACCAGACCGGCGGCCAGCAGTGGGTACGTGGCCCAGACCGGCGTGCCCTGGCCATGGCTGAAGGCGACGAATGCCGCCCGCACGCTGCGCCCGCTGAGCCAGGGCACCACCATCAGCGCCAGCAACGGCAGCAGCGAGGCCAAGCCGAAGGCCAGCAACAACGGCCGCGGATCATCCTGCGCAAAGCCGCCCAGCGGATACAGCGCCACCCCGAACAGCAATCCGGCGAAGAACAGCGTATTGGCGATGCGTATTTCCGTGCGATGGCGACGCGACAACGCGCCGCGTGACCAGCCTTTGTAATGGCGGGGCAACCGCCGCGTCCACCAGGCCACCAGCACGCTGGCCAGCGCACCGCCCACCACCCCGCTTTCCACCGCGCCCCACGCCTGCATCCCCACCATGCCAGCCCCCTGTAATGGAATCGCTCAGTGCGCCAATGCCGCCGCCACTGCGGCTTCGGCCAAGGGGGCCATCTTTGCATAGCCCGCCGGCGTGGGATGCACGCCATCCTCGGCCAGCGCTTTGTCCAGTCCGCCGTCCGCATTGCCCAGCGCTGCGTGGTAATCCAGATACACCAGCCGCTGCTGCTCCGCATAGCCCTTCAGTGCGGCATTCAGCGCGCGCACGCTGGCCGCCGGCTGCAGGCCGGGACGCCACGGGTAGGCACTGACCGGCAGCAGCGAAGACAGCACCACCTTGATGCCGTGCGCCTGCGCCAGTTCAACCATCGAATGCAGGTTGTCTTCGATCATCGCCTGGCTGGCCGGGCCGGTGTTGCCGGCGATGTCATTGGTGCCGGCCAGGATCACCACCACCGCAGGATCCAGCGCGATGACGTCTTGGCGGAAACGCAGCAGCATCTGCGCGGTGGTCTGCCCGGAGATGCCGCGGTTGAGGTAGCCCTTGCCCGGGAAGAAGCTTTCACTGCTGGTCGGGCCCCAGCCCTCGGTGATGGAGTCACCGTAGAACACCACGCGCGCTTCGCGCTTGCGCGGCGCCGGCAATCTGGCGTTCTGTTCGCGGTAGTACGCCAGCTGCGGCCAGTCCGACAGGCGCTGCTGCAGCGAGCGCACCTGCTGCGGCTGCAGCGATTCCGGGGCGGCGGTGAACAGCGGATCGGTCGCGGCGGGCTGCGCGTGGGCTGTACCCAGCAGCGACGTAGCGGCAAGAAGGATCGACAGACGGTAGGACAGCTTGGTCATCGGGCATCACGGAAAACACGGTGCAGCGAAGGTACCACCCACCCCTTTACCCTTTACATGGTTGACCCGCCGCCGCGCCACGCCGGAGCGTCGATCACGGGCCGGTGCGGGCGTATTGCCGCCGTCGCTGAGCCCTGCACCCGCCACGCCTTCACGCCATGGCGCGCCGCCACTGCCGATAGTGGCGGCATTCTTTCCAACTGCGCCCCGCCATGTCCCTGATTCCCGAGCGCCTGCAGCGATTGCGGCGCTGGCCGCGCCCGGTGCGCATCCTGTTGGCCATACTGCTGGCGCTTTACCTGCTGTACCTGATCGCCGGCAATGTGTTTCTCAACACGCCGTTGTTCGACATGCTGACCAACCGCAAGCCGGAGAAATTCCAGCTGCGCAACGGGCCGGCGCTGACCCTGATACCGGGCCATGCGGTGCTGTGGAACGTGCACGTGCGCGGCCAGGCCAACCGCACCGTCTACGTCTTCAGCGCCGAACGGGCCAGTGCATTCATCTCGCTGCCGGCGCTGGTACGCCGTGAGATCCACATCCCGCGCGTGGATGCGGTCGGCGTACGCGCGGTGGTTGAACGCGTGGAAAAAGCGATCCCGCCGCCGCCGCGCGGCAATCGTGGCTGGACGGTGCGGATGGATGCGATCCACAGCGACAGCATCCGCAGCGGCCAGTTCGGCAAGCTGCTGATCTCCGGCAAGGCCAGCGCCACGGTGGGCTTCCTGAAGCAGATGAAGGGCGGCCCGTCCGAACTGTTCGATTCGAACGCCACTTTCGACGATGCGCGGATCAGCTGGGATGGCACCACCCTGCTGGACCAGGCGCACATCGAAGCGCGGGCCAGCTTCCCGCGCCACTACCGCGACGATGCGCCGGGGCTGCGCAAGCTCGGCATCCTGACCGCTGAGCTGGCCATCGACGGGCGCAGCCAGGCCGTACGCATCGACACCGCCGGTGCCCGTGCCACGGTAGGCACGGTGCCCTCCACGGCCCGCCTGCAGGGCCAGCTGGCGATGGACCATGGCACGTTGCGGCCCGGCGGACATATGGTGTGGCGCCTGCCGGTGCACGCCGGCGAACATGCCAAGGACCGTGGACTGCTGGCGCTGCAGTTGGACGTTGCCGATGACATCAGGCTGCAGGCGCGGCTGCCCCGCGATGAGGCCAGCGGCAGTGAACTGGATGCAGACCTGCACATCGCCGGACGCGAAATCCCCTTCCACGCAATGTCCGGGCTGCTGCCGCGCACGTCCGGGCAGTTGAAGGCGGCGTGGACGTTTGATTCGCTGAACTGGATCTCTGATTTGATCGTGCGCAAGCCATGGTTCCGGCTGGATGGCGGCGGCCTGTTGCGGGCCGACGTGAAGCTGGTCGATGGCCAGCTGGTAGCGGGCAGCACCGCGGAGATTCCCAACGTGGCCGCCATCGCGGAGGTGGCCGGCGTACGGATGCAGGGCGATGCGCGGGCGCAGGGCCGGATTGTCGAGGGCCGCACGCCGCAGGTGCACATGCAGGTGGACATTGACCAGTTCCGCGCCGCCCCATCCGATGCGCCGTCGCAGGTGCTGTTCGACGGGCGCGCGTTGGTATTGGAACTCAGCGGCGATGCCCGCCTGCAGGAACTGAAGGAAGGCGTGCGTGCGCGGCTGCGTTTCAACAACGCGCAGGTGCCGGACCTGACCCGCTACAACCGCTACCTGGGCAACGAACAGGTCAAGCTGCTGGGCGGCACCGGGCTGATCAGCGGGGACGTGGAACTGGACGCCACCGGCCGCATCGGTACCGGCCGGGCCGACCTGAGCGGCCAGAATGCGCGCATGCAGGTAGCGGGAGTGGCGATGCGCGGCAATGCGCTGCTCAAAGCCCGCGTTCGGCGCGCCGATTTCAGCCAGAAACAGTTCGACCTGGGCGGCACCACGGTGCGCCTGCAGGACGTGCGCGTGGCCGACTCGAAAGACGCCGGCTGGTGGAGCGAGGTGGCGGTGCGCAGCGGGCACTTGGCAGCTGCGGCCCCGCTGGGCGCCGATGCGGTGGCCGATATCACCCTGCGTGATGCCGGCCCGCTGCTGGATGCCTTCGGCGAGCGCAGCAGCTACCCACGCTGGGTGCTGGGGCTGGTCGATTCCGGGCAGGTGCAGGCCAGCGGCCAACTGCGGCTTCGCCATGGCCAGTGGGTGGTGGATGACCTGCAGGCAGAAAACGCGCGGCTTTCGCTACGCGGCCGGCTGGACCTGGGCAAGGCCGGCAAACGCGGCGAGCTCTACCTGCGCTGGGGCGTGCTGGGTGCCGCTGTGGAGCTGGACGGCAAACAGCGGCAGTGGCACCTGGCCGGTGCCCGCGAATGGTACGAACAGCGCCCACGCTACCTGCCCGCCAGATAAGCCACGTCACCGCCCGGCTCAGCGGTGGCGTGATTCCAGCAGCGTGCGCACGTCCTGCAGGCCCAGGCCGCGCGCGCGCAGCAGCACCAGCAGGTGGAACACCAGGTCCGAGGCTTCGCCCAGCAGTTCGTCGTCGCCCTGCACCACCGCCGCCAGCGCGGTCTCCACGCCTTCCTCGCCGACCTTCTGCGCGATACGGCGGATGCCACCGTCGAACAGCGAGGTGGTGTAGCTGCCGGCCGGGCGCTGCGCCTCGCGCGTGGTCACCAGCTGGTCGAGCTGGCCGATGAAATCCTTCGGTGCCTGCGGGAAACAGCTCTCTGCGCCGGTGTGGCAGGTCGGCCCGGCCGGGCGTGCCCGCACCAGCAGCGTATCGGCATCGCAATCCACCGCGATCGACTGCACCGCCAGCACGTTGCCGGACTGCTCGCCCTTGGTCCACAGCCGCTGCCTGCTGCGGCTGAAGAAGGTCATGTGGCCAGTCTGCAACGTCACCTGCAGGGACTCCGCACTTACATAGCCCAGCATCAGCACCTGCAGGCTGTCGGCATCCTGCAGTACCGCCGGCAACAGGCCATCGCCCTTGCTCCAGTCCAGGCTTTCCAGCGCCGGCAGACCCGGCAAGACTTCAATAGACATCACGTACCTCGATCTGGTGCTCGCGCAGATAGCGCTTCAGTTCTGGAATGGCGATGGCGCCGCTGTGGAACACGCTGGCAGCAAGGGCACCATCGACATCGGCCTGGTCGAAGACCTGGGCGAAATGATCGGGCGTGCCCGCCCCGCCGGAGGCGATCAGCGGCACGTGGCAGGCCGCACGCGCATGGCGCAGCTGCTCCACATCGTAGCCGCGGCGTACGCCGTCACTGTCCATGCAGTTCAGTACGATCTCCCCGGCGCCGCGCTGCTGCACTTCGCGCACCCAGTCCAGCGTACGCACGGCCACGGCCTGGGTCTTGGACGGGTCGCCGGTGAAGCGGCGCACGCGCCACTGGCCATCGGCTTCGCGCACCGAGTCGATGCCCACCACCACGCACTGCACGCCGAACGCCTCGGCCAGTTCGGTGATCAGCTCCGGGCGGCCCAGCGCGGGCGAGTTGATCGAGATCTTGTCGGCGCCGGCATGCAGCACGCGGCGCGCGGTTTCCACGTCACTGATGCCACCGGCCACGCAGAACGGGATGTCGATCAGCCGTGCGATGCGTTCGATCCATGCCACGTCCACGCTGCGGCCATCCGGGCTGGCGCCGATGTCATAGAACACCAGTTCATCGGCCCCCTGGTCGCGGTAGCGCAGCGCCAGTTCGGCGATATCGCCCATGTCCACGTGGTCGCGGAAGCGCACGCCCTTGACCACGCGGCCATCGCGCACGTCCAGGCAGGGAATGATGCGCCGGCTCAACATGCCAGTGCCTCGGCCAGGTCCATCCGCTGTTCCAGCAGGGCTTTGCCAAGTACGGCGCCACTGCAGCCGGCAGCGCGCGAAGCAGCCACGTCGGCCACGTCGCGGATGCCGCCGGAGGCCTGGATCGCCACGCCCGGCAGCAGCCCGGCCAGGTGGCGGTACAGGTCCAGATTGGGGCCGGCCAGCATGCCGTCGCGGGCGATGTCGGTGCACAGCAGGTGGCGCATGCCCGCCGCGGCATAGCGCTGGGCCAGCACGTCCAGGGTGATGCCGGCGTTTTCCGTCCAGCCGTGGATCGGCAACTGCCACTGGCCGTCGTCGTCCTGGCGGGCATCCAGCGCGATGGTGATGCGCTCGGGCCCGAACTCCGCCAGCCAGCCGATCACCGCATCCGGCTCGCGCACGGCCAGCGACCCGATTACCACCCGGCTGGCACCGGCCTGCAGGATGCGCTCGAGGTCCGCGCGACCGCGCACGCCGCCACCGGTCTGCACGTGCAGGCCGGCCTGCTGGCGGATCTGCGCCAGCAGTGGCGCGAGCGTATAGCCGCCGGCGCGGGCGGCATCCAGATCGACCAGGTGCATCCACTGTGCGCCCTGCCCGGCGAAGGCCTGCGCGCGCGGCAGCGGATCGTCGCCGTAGCGGGTTTCCTGGGCGTAGTCGCCCTGGCGCAGGCGCACCACGCGGCCTTCGCGGATATCAAGGGCGGGATAGACGATGAAGCTCATTCGGCGGTGTCCTGCAGGAAGTTGCGCAACAGCAAGGCGCCGGTGTCACCGGAGCGTTCGGGGTGGTACTGCGCACCGAAGTAGCGGCCATGTTCGACCACCGCACTGAACAGCCCGCCATGGTCGCAGGCGGCCACGGTGTGCGCGTTCAACGGGGCGGCATAGCTGTGCACGAAATAGGCGCTGGCGCGTTCGGGGATATCGCGCAGCAGCGGCGACCCGCGCAGCGGCAACAGGCGGTTCCAGCCCATGTGCGGCACGCGGATGCCGGTGGCCGGTACGAGCTTGCGCACGGTGCCGGGAATCAGCCCCAGCGTCTGTACGCCACCGCCTTCTTCGGAACGCTCGAACAGCAGCTGCATGCCCAGGCAGATGCCCAGCAGCGGCACCTCCAGCTGGCGCAGCGGCTCGAACAGGCCCTGCGCGTGCAGGCGCTGCATGGCCGGCACCGCCGCACCGACGCCGGGCAGGATCACCCGCCGCGCCTCGCGCAGTCCGTCGGCATCGCGCACCAGGCGGACCTGCGCGCCCAGCCGCTCCAGCGCGTAGCGCACCGAGCCGAGGTTGGCACCGCCGGCATCGATCAAGGCGACTTCGGTCACAGCGCCCCCTTGGTGCTGGGCAGCTCGGTGCCCTGCCGCGCCACGGCGGTGCGCAGCGCGCGCGCCAGCGCCTTGAAGCAGGCTTCCACCTTGTGGTGGTCGTTGTCACCGCGCACCTGCAGGTTGAGGTTCAACCCGGCCGCATCGCACAGCGAGCGGAAGAAATGCGGTACCAGTTCGGTGGGCAGGTCGCCGACGCGCTCGCGCTTGAACTCGCCATCGAACACGAAGTACGGACGGCCGCTGAAATCCAGCGCGGCGCTGGCCAGGGTCTCGTCCATCGGCAGGGTGAAGCCGTAGCGGCCGATGCCGCGCTTGTCACCCAGCGCTTCCCGCAGCGCCTGGCCCAGCGCCAGCCCGGTGTCTTCGATGGTGTGGTGTTCGTCGATGTGCAGGTCACCCTCGGCCTGGATGCGCACGGAGATGCCACCATGCTTGCCGATCTGTTCCAGCATGTGATCGAAGAACGGCAGGCCGGTGTGGATCCGCGGCTCGGCCTGGGCATCAAGGTCGAGTTCGACGCGGATGCGTGTTTCCTTGGTGTTGCGCTGTACCACTGCGGTGCGCGGCGCATCGGCCAACGCGTGGGCGATGGCCGGCCAGTCCCACTCGCCGCCGAATTCTTCGGTACGCAGCTGGAAGCCGCGGATGTTGAGGTTCTGCGCGAACTGGATGTCGGTCGGGCGGTCGCCCACCATCGCCGAACGCGCCCAGTCGATGCTGCGGTCCTGCAGGTAGGCGGTCATCAGCCCGATACCCGGCTTGCGCGTGGGCAGGTTCTCATGCGGCCAACTGGCGTCGATCAGCACGTCACGGAACTCGATGCCCTGGCTTTCGAACACGTGCATCATCAGCGCATGCGGCGCATCGAAGATCGCCTGCGGGTAGCTCTCGCTGCCCAGGCCGTCCTGGTTGCTGACGATGACGAACTGCCAGCCCGCGTCACGCAGCTTGATCAGCGCGGGAATGACATCGCGCACGAAGCGCAGTTTTTCATACGCGTCGATCTGGTGGTCGGCGGGCTCTTCGATCAAGGTGCCGTCGCGGTCGATGAACAGGATGGGGGTCATGCAGCGGCCCTCCAGGCCGAGAGCGCGGCAAGCACGCGTTGGTTTTCGTCGGTGCTGCCGATGCTGATGCGCAGCGCATCGCCGAGTCGTGGTGCAGCGCGCTGGTCACGCACCACCACGCCGGCGGCCAGCAGCGCGTCGAACGCACCCTGCGCGTCGTCGAAGCGGACCAGCAGATAGTTGCCGGCCGAGGGATACACCTGGCGTACGCCGGACACGGCCGCCAGTGCGCTGGACAGCCGCGCCCGCTCCTGCACGACTTCGTCGATACGGGCGCGGGTGGCCGCCAGCGCGGCTGGCTGCAGTGCCGCCAGTGCCAGTTCGGCACACGGTTGCGGCACCGGATACGGCGCCTGGCAGCGGCGCAGCGCGGCGATGATTTCCGGCGCGGCGATCAGGCTGCCCACGCGCGCGGCGGCCAGCGCATGCGCCTTGGACAGCGTGCGCAGCACGGCAAGGTTGGGGTGTGCGGCAAGCAGCGTCGTGGCCGAGGGCTGGCTGCTGTATTCGATGTAGGCCTCGTCCACCACCACGATGGCCTGGCCCTGCAGCGCCTGCGCGGTGCGGATGATGTCCGCGCTGCTGATCTCGCTGCCCGCCGGGTTGGAGGGCGAACACAGGAACACCAGCCGCGCGCCCTGGCCGCGTGCGGCGGCGATCACCGCGTCGATGTCGACCTGCAGGCCGTCGCGGCCCTCCACCAGCGGGACCTCCAGCAGCGGTGCGCCCTGCAGCCGCGCGCACACTGCGTACATGCCGAACACCGGCGGCGTGGCCAGCACCGCATCCACGCCGGGGCGGCAGAACGCGCGCACCAGCAGGTCGATGGCTTCATCGCTGCCGCGCCCGACCAGCAGTTGCTGCGGGCCGACGTCGTACAGCCCCGCCAGCGCCTGCAGCAGGGCGGGCGGCTGCGGATCCGGGTAGCGCCGGCTGCTGCCACTGGCATCGGCCGGATTGGCCCATGCCGATTCGTTCGCGTTCAGCCACACATCGCCCTGCAGCGCCGTGCTGCGCGCCGAGCTGTAGCCGGCGAAGGACTGCAGGTCCGGTCGCAGCAGCGCCAGCACGTCCTGCACGCTCGCGCTCATGCCACCGCCTCCATGCGCAGCGCGACCGCACGTTCGTGCGCGTCCAGGCCTTCGGCGCTGGCCAGGATGCGCGCGCAACCGCCGATGGCGGCAATGCCCTCCGCGCTGGCGCTCTGCACGCTGATGGTGTTCTGGAAGCTGGCCACGCTGACCCCGCTCCAGGCCCGCGCCGCACCGGCGGTGGGCAGCACGTGGTTGGTGCCGCTGCAGTAGTCACCGAGCGCTTCGGGGGTGTAATCGCCGAGGAACACCGAGCCGGCCGCCTGCACCTGGCCCAGCCAGGCGCGCGGTTCGCGCAGCGCCAGGATCAGGTGTTCCGGCGCATAGCGGTTGCTGATATCGAACGCGTCCTGCAGACGATCGACCTGGATCAGGCGCGACGCGCCCAGTGCCTGGCGTGCGATGGCTTGGCGCGGCAGCAGCGCCACCTGGCGCTCCACTTCGGCTTCCACCGCCTGCAACAGCGCGGCATCGTCGGTCAACAGCAGCACCTGCGAATCCGGGCCGTGTTCGGCCTGGGACAGCAGATCGGCGGCGACGAAGGCGGGGTTGGCGCCGGCATCGGCGATCACCAGCACCTCGGACGGACCGGCCGGCATGTCGATGGCCACGCTGCCGTCCTGCGCTACTTGTTGTTTGGCTTCGGTCACGAAGGCGTTGCCCGGGCCGAACAGCTTGTCGCAGGCCGGCACGCTGGCCGTGCCATAGGCCATCGCGGCGATCGCCTGCGCGCCACCCAGCTTGAAAACGCGCTGCACGCCGGTGAGGCGCGCGGCCACCAGGACAGCGGGGTCGGCACTGCCATCGGCGCGCGGCGGCGTGCACAGCACCACCTGCGGGCAGCCAGCCAACGCCGCTGGCACGCCCAGCATCAGTGCGGTGGAGGGCAGCGGCGCGCTGCCCGCCGGCACGTATAGACCGACCCGGCCAATCGGCCGGATCATCCGCTCGCAGTGCACGCCCGGCGCGGTTTCCACCGTATAGCCCTGGCTCATGCCGGCTTCGTGGAAACGCCGGATGCGCGCAGCGGCGTCTTCCATCGCCGCGCGCAGGTCGGCGGCCACGGCCTGCTCGGCCGCCTCGAACTCGGCGGCGGTCACTTCGATGTCATCCAGCTGCACCCGATCAAAGCGTGCGGTGATCCCGCGCAGGGCCTCATCGCCGTCGGCACGTACCTGCGCGATCAGCGCGGCCACCGCTTCGCGGGTCTGCGCGGCGACGGCCTGCACGGGGCGCTGCAAGGCCTCGGCGCGGGCCAGTTCATTGAGTTCCGACCAGTTCAGACGATTCATGCCAGCGACCGCTCCACGCTCAATACCATCAGGCCCTGGGCGCCTGCGCGCTCCAGGTCTTCCAGCCGCTGCCAGGTCAAAGCGCCGTGGCACATGGTCTGCAGACGCAGGTGGCCGCCGTCGTCGGGCAGCTGCACCAGCGGGTCGGCATCGGGCAGCAGGCGGGTCAGTTCGGACACGCGGTCCAGGGCGGCGCGGAACATCAGCAGCTTGCTGTCGCGCACCTTGACCACGCCATCCAGGCGCCGCAGCAGCATCGCCATCAGGCCGGCGCGGGCGTCGTCGGGGGTTTTTACCGGGCCGGCCAGCACCGCTTCGCTTTCCAGCAGGGTTTCCACCGGCTTGAGCTGGTTGGCGGCCAGGGTGGCGCCGCTGGATACCAGATCGCAGATCAGGTCGGCGGTGCCCAGACGCGGCGCGATTTCCACCGACCCGGACAGCTCCACTACCTGCGCATCCACGCCGCGCGCGGCCAGCCAGTCGGCCAGGATCGCCGGGTAGCTGGTAGCGATGCGCTTGCCGGCCAGCTGATCAACGCCGGTCCATTGCCACTCTTCGGGCACCGCCAGCATCAACCGGCACTGCCCGAAATTCAGGCCACGCAGCGCCTGGTAGGCGTCCGGCAGGCCGATCCGGCGGCGGGCAGCGCCCTGCTCGTCCAGCTCGTTGCGGCCGACGATGCCGAAGTCGCAGACGCCATCGGCGATAAGCCCCGGGATGTCGTCGTCGCGGACCAGCAGCAGGTCCACCGGCAGTGATTCGCCGTAGCAGAACAGCTTGTCGCGGCTCTGCCGCCAGCTCAGCCCGCAGGCAGTGAGCAGGCTGCGCGCCGGCTCGGCCAGCCGCCCGTTCTTCTGGATGGCGATGCGCAGCCGGTCACGGGCCGGGGCGTTCTGGGTTGCACTCATGGGGGAGGCTCTCTTACTCGGATTCGGGGGGCGTAGGCGTGGCGGTGACAGCAATGGCGGCGGCGTAGCCACCATGGCCATGCTCCAGCGAACGCGCCACGCGCCCGGTGGTGGTAACGCTGACGCCGGTCAGTTCATGGATTTCGCGATACGGCACGCCCTGCTGCAGCAGCGGCACCACCTTCCAGCGGTCCGACAGCGCCTCCAGCTCGGCCGGCGTGCACAGGTCGCGCAGGAAGGCGGTGACCTGTTCGGGGCTGGCAAGCGCGGCGAAGGCCGCAGCCAGGCAGGCCAGATCGGCTTGGGCGTCTTTTTCTCGGGGTGCGGGACGGATTTTCATCGTATCAATGTAATAGCGCGCTATTACATTAGCGCAAACAGAGGCGCAGGGTCAAACCGGCTTGCTGTCCGGACCGGGTTGGTTCAGGGGCGCGAACGAAAAACGCCCGCTGAGCGGGCGTTTGTCTGGGGTATCGGGTGATGAAGGGCGTACCGAGCAACGGCGGTCGTAACTTACCGGCACCTTACCTCGGCGCGCAGGGCGCCGCTGCGCAGGCACTCGCCGAACAGGCTGCCCTGGCGGCTCGGGACGGACTGGATGGCCTCCAGCTCCCCTGCCCCGCGCGGGCACTTCTGCGCGGCCAACCCGCGCAGGTCACGCTGCAGCTGCTCCCGGTCGAGCACATGGCAGCGGTCGGCCGTCAGCCGGTACTGGCCCGGACCGATCCGCTGGCCATGCAGCGCAGGATCGGTGCGGCATGCGGTCAGCAGGAGCAGCAGCGTTGCCGCCGCTCCCAACCGCCTCACGGCATGACCTTGGCCTGCTCCAGTTCCACCTGCAGGGTGCTGGCCAGATCCTCGCGGGAGACCTCGAACTGCTGCTCGCGCAGCAGGTCCTTGACCGCCACCACGCCACGGGCCAGCTCATCCTCGCCCGCCAGCACCACGAAGCGGATCCCGGCCTTGGCCGCGTACTGGAACTGCTTGCCGATCTTCTTCGGCTCCATCTGCACTTCGGCGTTGATACCACCGACGCGCAGGCGGCGGGCGATGTCCAGCGACTGCGCCAGGCTGGCGTCGTCCATCAGCGCCACCAGCGCGTGCACGCTGCTGTCTTCGATCCCGGCGATCAGGCCGGCTTCGCGCAGCTGCCAGAACAGGCGGGTCAGACCGATGGAAATGCCCACGCCCGGCAGCTTGGACTTGCTGTAGTGGCTGGCCAGATCTTCGTAGCGGCCGCCGGAGCAGATCGAGCCGATCTGCGGGTGGTCGGTCAGCGTGGTTTCGTACACGGTGCCGGTGTAGTAATCCAGGCCGCGCGCGATGGAGAAATTCAGGCAGTACGCGGTTTCCGGCACGCCCAGCGCCTTGACCAGCTCCAGCACTTCGCGCAGTTCGGCCACGCCCACCTTGAGCGTCTCGCTGGCGGCCGGATCAGCCAACAGCGCGTCCAGCTGCGCCAACGCATCGGCATGGCTGCTGGAGCGGACCGCGACGAAGGCAAGGATCCGCTCGACCTGCTCGGCCGGGATCTCAAAACCTTCGCCCACCAGCGTTTCGCGTACGTAGTCAGGGCCGCGCTTGTCCAGCTTGTCCACTTCGCGCAGTACCGCCAGCTGGCGCTCGCCTTCGGCCACGCCGAGGGTTTGGAAGAAACCACGCAGCAGCTTGCGGTTGTTCAGCTGCACCGCGAAATCGCCGATGCGCAGTTCCGAGAACACCGCATGGATCACCGCCAGTACTTCGGCGTCGTAACGGATGCTCAGTGCATCCTTGCCGATCACATCGATATCGCACTGGTAGAACTCGCGGAATCGGCCGCGCTGGGCGCGCTCGCCACGGTACACGCGCTGCATCTGGTAACGACGGAACGGGAAGGTCAGGTCGTGCTCGTGTTCGGCCACGTAGCGGGCCAGCGGCACGGTCAGGTCGAAGCGCAGCGCCAGTTCCGGCAGGGAGCTATCACCGGCCTGCGCGGCATTGGCCAGCGCACCGGTGGACTGCACGAAATACACCTGGCGCTCGGTCTCGCCGCCGGACTTGGTCAGCAGCACGTCGGACAGCTCGAACACCGGGGTTTCCACCGGCAGGAACCCGAACCGCTCGTAGTTGCGGCGGATGACGTCCAGCATGCGCTGGAACGCAATCTGCTCGCGCGGCAGCAGTTCCATGATGCCGGGCGGGGTACGGGGCTTGATCACGTGGGGCTCCTGCGAAAAACGGGGGAAGGGCAAGGGCGGATAGTGTAGCGGTTGCGCCGCCTGCCGCGCCCGCGCCAGGCCAACCGGGCCACATGGCGTATCATGAGCGCTTCCCTGCTGCGCGCCTCGTCCCCACGCCATGTCGCGTCCTGATCCCGCCCCCGCCGGCTGTACCACGCTGGACTGCACCCACTGTTCGGTGCGCCACCTGGCCGTGTGTTCGGCGCTGTCGCCCGAAGAAGGGCAGGCACTGGAAGCGGTGACCGTGTCCCAACAGGTCGCCATGGGCGCGACCCTGGCCCGTAGTGGTGAGCCGCGCCAGCACGTCTATACCTTGACCCACGGCGCATTGCGACTGGTGCGCACGCTCTCTGACGGCCGCCGCCAGATCACCGGCTTCGTGCTGCCCGGCGATTACCTGGGCCTGAGCAGCAGCGACCACCATCGCCACGACGTGGAAGCCATCGCCGACAGCCGGGTCTGCCGGGTATCGGTGGCGCACATGCGCGAGCTGCGCAGCCGCTATCCGCATCTGGAACGGAAGCTGCTGCAGCGCGCCTGCCAGGCGCTGGATGATGCGCAGGATGCCGCACTGTCATTGGCCCGCCTGCAACCCACCGAAAAGGTGGCCGACTTCCTGCTGCGGCTGGCCGAGCGCGAGGCACGGCTGGGCGGTGATCCGCTGCGGGTCACCCTGCCGATGGGCCGCGGCGACATCGCCGACCATCTCGGGCTGACCATGGAAACGGTCAGCCGCACCTTCACCCGCTTGCGCCAGCAGGCGTTGATCGCCCTGCCCCACCTCAATGTGGTGGAGCTGCTGGACGAACCGGCGCTGCGGACGCTGGCGAGCGGGTAAGGCGCTCCACGCGGGCGACAGACAGCTGGCGTGCAGCCGGACACAGGCCGCGCTGCGCGCTCGCCGACCATGGGTCGGCGCTACCGCACCACGATCGACACAGGCCGCGCTGCGTGCTCGCCGACCATGGGTCGGCGCTGCCGCACCACGCTCGACGCAGGCCGCGCTGCGCGCTCGCCGACCATGGGTCGGCGCTACCGCACCACGCTCGACGTGCCTGCGCCACGCCCTGGTAGCGCCGAGCCATGCTCGGCGGCCTCTCGTCAGGGCATCGGGACGCCGGCCTGCAGCACCGCACGGAATGCCGCGTAGTCGGCCGCCAGCGGCTCGGCATGTGCCGGCCTGCGCAGCAGCGCATCCAGCGCCGGCGGCACCGCCAGCGCCCCGCCGATCAACGGTTCCACCACTGATTCGAACTTGGCCGGGTGCGCGGTCGCCACTACCGCCCAGTCCCCCTTGGCTCCCTTGGCGCGCAGCGTGTTGAGCACGGTGACCGCAGTGGCGGTGTGCGGGCAGAACACTTCGCCACTCCCGGCATGCGCGCTGGCGATGGTCGCGCGGATCGCCACGTCATCCACTGCCTCTGCGGTGAAGGCCTGGCGCAGCGCCGCGTCATCGCCATTGAACAGCCAGTGCAGCCGTTCGAAGTTGCTCGGCGCGCCGACATCCATGGCGTTGGCAGTGGTGGCCACGCTGTGTGCGGGCTGGTAGTCAGCGCCGGCGAAGTAGCGCGGCAGCACGTCGTTGGCATTGGTTGCCAGCGCGATGCGCCCGATCGGCAGGCCGATCGCCCGGGCCAGGATCGCGGCCATCGCATTGCCCAGGTTGCCGGTCGGGATCACCAGGTTCAGCGCTGCCCTGCCCGCCTGCTGATGCTGGAGCGCGGCGTGGGCGTAGTAACTCATCTGCGGCAGCAACCGGCCCAGGCTGATGCTGTTGGCCGAGCTGAGCGGCACGATGGCCTGCAGTTCGCCATCGCCGAGCGCCCGTTTGACCAGCGCCTGGCAGTCATCGAACGAACCGGCAACGCGGAAGGCCTGGATGTTGTCGCCGAAACAGCCCAGCTGGTGCGCCTGCCGCGGCGACACCCGGCCATCGGGATACAGCACCACCACGCGCAGACCCGGCTGGCCGTGGAAGGCCGCCGCCACCGCCGCACCGGTATCGCCGGAGGTGGCTACCACGATCGTCAGCGGCTTCGACTCGCCATTGCGCAGGCGTGCCAGGGTGGCGGCGAGGAAGCGCGCACCGACATCCTTGAAGGCCGCCGTGGGCCCATGGAACAGCTCCAGCACATGGTCGCCCCGGCGCGGCAGCGGGCGCAGCGGGACCGGGAAATCAAAGGCTTCGGCACAGATCGCCGGCAGCGCGGCGGCCAGCGGATCGCCTTCGAAGAACGGTGCCAGCACCTGCGCGGCGGTCTGCGCCAGGCTCGGCGTTGCGACCCAATCGCGCGGCGCGGGCAGCCGTTCGGGCACGTACAGGCCGCCATCCGGAGCCAGCCCGGCGGCGATCGCCGCACTCAGCGAAACGGCAGGGGACTGGCCGCGGGTAGAGACAAAGCGCATCGCACGATCCTGTAAGGAAGAAGAGTTCACAGCAGCACCGCCGCCGGCGCTGCCAGCGAAGACACCCATGCCTGGCTGTCGAAGCCGGCCGCAGAGAAGGCCGCCTGCACCGGCGCGGCAGCGGCTTCGGCACTGGCCTGGTCTTCGAACCAGGCGAACACACTGGGGCCGGCGCCGGAGATGCTGGCACCCATTGCCCCGGCCGCCAGCGCGGCATCACGCGCGGCATCAAAGCCGATGATCAACGGCGCGCGGCGCGGCTCGACCAGCACGTCACGCAGGCCGGCACGTACCAGCGCGGCATCGCCCTGGTGGCAGCCGGCCAGCACCAGCGCCAGGTTGGCGCTCTGCGCCACGAAATCGCCCAACGCATAGCTGCCCTGCAGCGCGGCGCGTGCGCGGCGCGTTTCCAGCACCGCATCCGGGTGCACCAGCAGGCTGTGCCAGCGCGCCGGCACCGGGATCGGCACCAGCCGGTCGGCGGTGCTGAGCACCAGCCCACCCAGCAGCATCGGGCCGAGGTTGTCACCATGGCGGCCGCCGCTGGCTACCAGCTCGCCTTCCAGCGCGAAGCGATACAGCGCGTGGCGGTCCAGCGGGTTGTCCAACAGTGCGTTGGCGGCCACCAGCGCAGCCACGCACGAGGCCGCCGAGCCGCCCATGCCCGATCCCAGCGGAATGCCCTTGTCGATCTCCACGGCGAAGCCGAACGGCAGCTCCAGCGCTTGTTGCAGCGCCAGCAGCGATGCACCGGCAGTGTTCAACGCAGCCTCCCGTGGCAACGGCACGTCGGCCCCGTGGATGGCCTCGATGCGCACCTCGCGCTCGGCGATGCGGCGCACCGTCACCGTGTCACCGACACCGGCGATGGCATGGCCAAGGATGTCGAAGCCTACCCCGACATTGCCCACCGAGGCCGGTGCGAATGCACGTGCGATCACAGGCGCGCTCCCTCGCCCGCGGCCACCCGCAGCAGATCGGCGAACACGCCGGCTGCGGTGACTTCCGGACCCGCGCCCGGCCCTTGCACGACCAGCGGGTTGTCGCAGTAGCGCCGGGTGCGGAACTGCACCACGTTGTCGGTCAGTTTGAGGTTGGCGAAGGCATGGTCCACCGGCACTTCCACCAGCCCGACCGATGCGCCCTGCGCTGACAGCGCGGCGACGTAACGCAGCACGGCGCCGCGTGCGCGCGCCTGCTGCAGGCGTTGCAGCAGCGCCTCATCGTTATCGCCCAGGCGCTGCATGAAATCGTCCACGCTGCCGGCACGCAGCGCCTCGGGCACCAGGCTTTCCACCTGCACCTGCTCCAGGCTCAGCTCGCGCCCGGCTTCGCGCGCCAGGATCACCAGCTTGCGGGCCACGTCGATGCCGGACAGGTCATCGCGCGGGTCCGGTTCGGTATAGCCCATGCCACGTGCCTGCTCTACCAATGCGGAGAACGGCTGGCTGCCATCGAAACGGTTGAACAGCCACGCAAGGGTGCCGGAGAAGATGCCTTCGATGGACAGCACTTCATCGCCGGTATCGACCAGGTCGCGCAGCGTGGTGATCACCGGCAGGCCGGCGCCGACGGTGGCCTCGTAACGGAAGCGCGCCCCGCTGGCCGCCGCCGCAGCGCGGATCGATTGGTAACGCGCCAGCGGCCCGGAGCCGGCCTGTTTGTTCGGCGTCACCACATGGATGCCCGCCGCCAGCCAGCCTTCGTAGCGCCCGGCGACCTCGGCACTGCCGCTGCAGTCGATGACCACCGCATGTGGCAGGTGCGCTGACAACAGGTGCGCGGTGAACGCGTCCAGGTCGCTGGCGCCGGGTGCGTCTGCCAGCGCGACACGCCACGGCCCCTGCAACGCACGCGGGGCCAGGTGCATGCCGCGTCGGGACGCCACCGCGCGCAGCCGCAGGTCGATGTTGGCCTTGCCCAGCAGCTGCGGCTGCGCGGCCTGCAGCTGGTCCAGCAATGCCGCGCCGACATTGCCCGGCCCGATCACCCCGACCGCGAAGGTCTGCGGCGACAGCCAGAATCCGGCATGTGCCGCGCGCAGCGCACGGGTGGCATCGCCGCTGTCCACCGCCACTGAAATATTGCGCTCGGACGAACCCTGCGCGATGGCCAGGATGTTGACCTGCGCCCTGCCCAGCGATTCGAACAGGCGCGCCGCCACGCCGGGCTGGCCGGCCATGCCGTCGCCTACCGCCGCCAGCACGCTGACCCCGCCACGCAGCTGCACGCGCTGCACCTGGCCGACCGCCAGCTCATGCGCGAAGGCCTGCAGCAACGCGTCACGACCGCGTTCGGACTCGTTGCCGCGGACCACGCAGCAGATGGAGTGTTCGGACGAGCCCTGCGAGATCATCACCACCGACACATGCGCCTGGCGCAGTGCGGAGAACACCCGCTCGGCCGTGCCCGGCACGCCGATCAGGCCGGTGCCTTCCAGGTTCAGCACGGCCAGTTCCGCGCTCAGGGTCAGGCCCTTGATCGGTCCACGCACCGAGCGCTCCGCGCTGATGCGGGTACCGGGATGCTCGGGTTGGAAGGTATTGCGGATCAGGATCGGCAGGCCGCGCTGGATGGCCGGGGACATGGTCTGCGGATGCACCACCTTGGCGCCGAAATAGGCCAGTTCGCAGGCCTCGTCGTAGCTCAGCGCCTCGAGCTGCACCGCTTCGGGCACCAGCCGCGGATCAGCCGACAGCACACCATCGACGTCGGTCCAGATCTGCAGCTCATCGGCATTGAACAGCGCCGCGAAGATCGCCCCGGAGTAATCACTGCCGTTGCGGCCGAGGGTGGTGATGCGATCCTGGCGGTCGCGTGCGATGAAGCCGGTGGCCACGACGCGCTGCTGCACGTTCGCCTGTCGCCACGCGTGCAGGCGCTGTGCGCTGGTTTCCCAATCGACGTTGACGCCCAGCTCGCCGTGCTCGACCACCAGCACCTCGCGCGCATCCAGCACCGCGCACGGCTCGCCGCTGGCCAGGAAATGCTGGCCCAGAAGGTGCGCCGAACAGACTTCACCCAGGCCCTGCACGCGATCGAGCACTTCCTCGGGCAGGCCACCGATCACCGCCAGCGCGGCCAGCAGTTCGGCGAGCTCATCGAAACGGGCATCGAGCCATTCCACGCTGGCGCCGGCGTGTTCGCCAAGCAGCGACGCCGCCGCGCCGCGATGGCGCGCGCGCAGGTCATGCCAGTGTTCGCGCCATTGCGCGTCACCGGCCGCGGCCAACCGCGCCAGCGCGATCAGCGCATCGGTCACGCCCTTCATGGCCGACACCACGGTGACCTGCAGCGCTTCCGGACGCGCCTGCAGCAGTCGCGCGACGTGGCGGTAGCAGTCGGCATCGGCGACGGAGGTGCCGCCGAACTTGTGCACCACCACGCGCGGTTGCGCGGCGGAACGTGGCGGAGCGGAATCGGCGGACGGTGCAGCAGCGGCAATGGACATGGTGACCTCGATGGGAGGCCCCGCATCGCGCCAGTGGAAGGTTTCCCCGCCACCTGGTTCGGTGCGGGGCCGTGGTTTTCGTGAGTTACGCGAAGACGACGGACCGCACCCTGCGGGTGGTGGTGGTAATGGTGGTAATGGTGGTGGTGCCGGCCGTCGAACTCACACGGCTGCCTGCCGCAGAAGCGGCAAGGAGCGGAGCGAAGGGGGCGGCGGCAAGGACCATGACGCTAGAAAACACCGCAGGGCAAGCCGCTGTCAAGTGTTGCAGTGCAAAAACCGCAGCACCTGATCAGCGGCCAACGTCGTCGAAAAAGGTTGCATCGGAGACCATGCAGGCTCGGCCGGCCTTCATCCGGCATGTTCGGTGATAGCCGGCGGTGCGCGGTGTGCGTGCGCGCACCACAACACGCCTGCCACCAGGCAACCGATCGCCATTGTTTCCAGCAGGGTCGGCCAGCGGCGTTGCCAGGCAAAGCCGTACAGCAGCGCGAACAGGGTCTCGAACACGATCATCTGTCCGGTCAGGGTCAGCGGCAGCAGGCGGCTGGCGCGGTTCCAGCAGGCATTGCCGAGCAGCGAGGCGATCACCGCCACGCCGGCGCTGACTGCCCAGAACAACCCCCATTGGCTGGGCGCGTGCACCGCGCCGTTGAACAGGAACGCCGAGGGCACCAGCAGCAGCGCCAGCGCACCGGTGACCACGCCGGTGAGCAGCGACCAGTCGTGCGCGGAAAGATCCGGGCGGCGGGCCAGCCAGCGGCTGTTGCCCACCGAATAGGCCGCCCAGGACAGCAGCGCCCCGAACGCACACAGCAACCCGAGCACGCGCTGCCGCCAGGGCGTCTGCACATGTTCGGACACCACCGCCTCGTAACCCACCAGCGCCACGCCCAGCAGGCACAGCAGCAGCGCCGGCGCCAGCTGGCGCAGGTGCACCGCGCCCTCTTCGCGCACCGCGACCAGGGTCACCACCACCGGAATCAGGCCGACGATCAGCGAAGCAGCGGCACCGCCGGCCCACTGCACCGCCGTGGCCAGCAGCAGGAAATACACCAGGTTGCCAGCCAGGCTCAGCCACACCAGCCCGCGCCATTCGGCCATCCCGAGCTGCGGTGCCAGCCGCTTCCAGCGTGGCGCCAGCAGCAACAGCGCCACCAGCCCGTAGATGAGGTAGCGGCCGGCCGAAAGCTGCAGGGCATCAAACGCCAGCAGCACCGCAGGCGCCAGGAACACCACACCCCACAGCGCACCGGCCATCACGCCGTTGCTGATCCCCACGCCCATCGAACGATTCATCGCACACACCTGCAGCTGACAGGCGCGAAGTCTAGTGCGCTCCGGTGGCGCGCGTCTTGACCCGGCCTACGGTGTCTGGCGTCGCCACATCAACGGGGTGAGTCCGGTGTCGCGGCGCAGCGCACGGGTCAGCGCGCTCTGTTCGGAGTAACCGGCCAGCTGCGCGACCTTGCTGATCGGCAGCTGGGTGCTGCGCAGCAGATGACGCGCCCAGCGCAGCCGCAGCGCGCTCAGCCAGGATTGTGGCGGCAGCCCCAGCTCGCGCAGGAAGCGGGCGTGCAGATGACTACTGCTGAGCCCTGCCAGCCGGGCCATGCGCTCCACCGGCCAAGCGTCGCCAGGGGCGGCCTGCATGCGCGCGCACAGGGCCTGCAGACGTGCACCGCTGCCATGGGGGGCGAAGGACTGCAGCAGCAGCGGCAGCAGGTGCTCGCCGGCGCTCCCGGCCGGCAACGCCTGCAGCGAGGTGCGCAGCGCCTGTGGGAGCGACAACCAGCGCTGTCCGCGCAGATGTTCCAGGGTGTGGTCATCGAACCAGGCCGCATCGCAGTCGATGATCAGGTGCTGGTTGTCGCCCTGCCCGACCTGGTCATGGTGCTCGCCGGGTGCCACGAAGACGCCCTGCAGGGCGTCCAGCCGCGCACCGTGTCCGTCCAGTTCGAACTGCAGTTCGCCATGCAGCGGCAACACCCACTGCGCGTAATCGTGGCGATCGCCACCGGAGGCGTCGCCATAACTGCGGACATGGAAGCGTGGCGCGTGCATGGCAAGAGTCTGCCGCCGCCATGGCGGCCGCGCAATGAAGGCCGAATCAGGCCCGGCGCGGCAGGCGGGCTTCGAACACGACGTCCTGCGCTTCATTGCGGGCCTGCAGCTGGCCACCGTGTGCACGCACGAACTGGTCGGCGATGAACAGGCCCAGGCCCAGCCCCTTGCTGGCGTGGAAACTGGCCTTGAAGGGCTCGAACAGGCGCGGCAGCAGGCTTTCACCGATCTGCCCGCGGTTACGCACGCGCAGCACCACCTGGGCCGGGTCCTCGCCATCCACATGCACCTGGATGGGGGCCTGCCCGCCATGCAGCAGCGCATTGCCGATCAGGTTGGAGGCCACCTGGGCCAGCCGGTCCGGGTCGCCCTGCATGCGCGCATCGCCCACCGCGACGACTTCGATTGCCGCCGTCGCGTTGCCCTGCTCGACTTCCTGCACCACCGCATCGATCACGGTGGCCGCATTGCACGGGGTGCGCTCCAGGCGCAGCCCGCCGGAGCGGATGCGCGAGAAGTCGAGCAGCTGGTCGACCATGCGCGCCATGCGCAGCGTGCTGGTCTCCAGGTGTCGCAGGGTCTGCTGCGCGCTGGCATCGGCCGGGATGTCCAGCGACAGTTTGTCCGCGCACAGCAGGATCGCCGAAAGCGGCGTGCGCAGGTCGTGGGTGAGCACGGCCATCATGGTTTCGTTGAGCGTCAGCGCGCGCTCCAGCGCTTCGTTGCGCGACTTCAACAGGCGCTTCTGCTGGTAGAGCTCGATGAACACGCCGAGCTTGCCGAGGATGATCTGGGGCTCGATCGGCTTGTGCAGGAAATCCACCGCACCGCTTTCATAGCCCTTGAAGGCGCGCACCGGATCCTGCGGCGAAGCGGTCAGGAAGATGATCGGCACGTCGCGGCTGCGCGCCGAGCCTCGCATCAGTTCGGCCAGTGCGAAGCCATCCATCTCCGGCATCTGCACATCCAGCAGGGCCAGCGCGACTTCGTGTTCCAGCAGCAGTTCCAGCGCCTCGTTGCCGGAGGCAGCGCAGAGGATGCGCAGGCCATCACGACGCAGCAGCGCTTCCATCGCCACCAGGTTCTGCGGCACGTCATCAACGATCAGTATGTTGACCGGCGCCGCGTCTTCCACCGGCGCAGGAGCAAGCAGGTTCATTTCAATTCCTTCAGGCATTCGCATAGTTCATCCAGCGTGAGCACCGCATCGGCGCCGGCACGCTGCAGGGCCGAGGCAGGCATCATCGACGCCTCGGCATCTTCAGGGCATTGCAGCCAGGCCTTGCCACCGGCCTGGCGCACGGCAGCCACGCCTTCGCTGCCATCGCTGCTGGCCCCGGTCAGCAGGATCGCCAGGACATCGGCACCAAACACCGCCGCGGCCGATTCGAACAACGGGTCGATGGCCGGACGCGAGAACAACACAGCCTCATCCAGCGACAGCGCGATGGAGGCTTCGTCTTCCACCAGCATGTGGTAATCCGGGGGCGCGAAGGTCACCGTGCCCACCTCCAGCGGCTGCTTGTCCTCGGCCTCGCGCACCCGCAGCGCCGAACCCGGATCGAGCAGTTCGGCGATGCGGCTGGGTCGGTCGCGCGGTATGTGCAGCACCACCAGCGCCGGGCACGGCAGCGCCGCCGGCAACGCGCCCAGCACGCGCTGCAGCGCCGAAACGCCGCCTGCCGAAGCACCGATCACCAACACGCGCGGGACCGGACCGTCCATCAGGCCGCCTTCCGGTACAGGCGCTGTTCGCGCGCAGCGGCTTCAAAGGCATTGCCGTGCTCGCCGAACTGCAGCGATTCCTTGCTGCCCAGGCCCAGGAAGCCGCGATGGACCAGGGCTTCGCGGAACAGGCCGACGGCGCGGTCCTGCAGCGGCCGGTTGAAGTAGATCAGCACGTTGCGGCAGGACACCAGGTGCACTTCGGAGAACACCGTATCGGTGGCCAGGCTGTGGTCGGCGAACACCACGTTGCGACGCAGGCGACGATCGAACACCGCACCGTCGTAGCCGGTGGTGTAGTAGTCCGACAACGACCCCTGGCCGCCGGCCTGCAGGTAGTTGCGGCTGAACTGGGCGATGCGGTCGATGCCATAGGTGCCCGATTCAGCCGCGGCCAGCGCGGCCGGATTGATGTCGGTGGCGTAGATGATGCTGCGGTCCAGCAGCCCCTCTTCCTGCAGCAGGATCGCCAGCGACCACACTTCCTCGCCGGTGCTGCAGCCGGCCACCCACAGCTTGATCGACGGATAGGTCTTCAGCACCGGCACGGCATGCTCGCGCAGCGCCAGGAAGTAGGCCGGGTCACGGAACATCTCCGACACCTGCACAGTGAAGAACTGCATCGCCTGGGTGAACAGCTCCGGCTCATGCAGCAGCCGGTGCTGCAGATCCGACAGGCGCGCACATTCGTAACGCTGCATCGCCTGGTGCATCCGACGCCGCAGCGAGGACACCGCATAGTTGCGGAAATCGTAGTGGTAGCGCTGGTAGATCGCCTCCACCAGCACCTTCAGTTCCAGGTCGAACAGCTCCTGCTCGTTCATTGCCGCGAGCACCACACCCGGCACAGCGACACCAGCTTGTCGACGTCGATGGGCTTGGCGATGTAGTCGTTGGCACCGGCCTGCAGGCAGCGCTCGCGGTCGTCGGGCATGGCCTTGGCGGTCAGCGCGATGATCGGCAGGTCCTTGTGCTGGCGCTGGCTGCGGATCTCGCGCATCGCGGTCAGGCCATCCATCTCCGGCATCATGATGTCCATCAGCACCAGGTCCACTTCCATGCTGGCCAGGCGATCAACGGCTTCGCGACCGTTGCGGGCGATCTCCAGCTTCACCCCCAGCGGCTCGAGCACACTGGACAGGGCGAAGATATTGCGCACATCGTCTTCGGCCAGCAGCACGGTGCGCCCATCCAGCACCGAATCGCGGCGACGCGCTTCGCGCAGCAGGCGCTGCTGGTCGCTGGGCAGGTTGGCTTCCACGCTGTGCAGGAACAGGGTGACTTCATCGAGCAGGCGCTCCGGCGAGCGTGCGCCCTTGATGATGATGCTCTTGGAATACCGGCGCAGGCGCTGTTCTTCTTCGCGGCCCAGCGCGCGGCCGGTGTAGACGATCACCGGCGGGAAGCTGACGTCCTCGCTGCCGGCCATGAACTCCAGCAGGTCGTAACCGCTGCCATCGGGCAACGCCAGGTCGGTCACCATGCAGTCGAAGGTCGCGCTGCTGAGCTGCTGCACGGCTTCGGCGAGGGTGCCGACGGCGGTGATTTCCAGCTGTTCCCGGCCCAGCAGCAGTTCCAGGTTGCCGCGCAGTTCGGTGTCATCTTCGACGATCAGCAGGCGGCGCACGTCGCGCTGGCTGGTCTTTTCCAGGTGCTGGATCGCCTCGACCAGTCGCTCACGGGTGGCCGGCTTGATCACGTAACCGATGGCACCCAGTTCCATCGCCAGCTGGCTGCGCTCCATGCCCGATACCACGTGCACGGGGATGTGGCGGGTCAGCGGGTCACGCTTCAGGCGTTCGAGCACGCTCAGGCCGGACACGTCGGGCAGCCCGATGTCCAGCAGCACGCCACTGGGGCGCAGCTCGCGCGCCAGCGACAAGGCTTCCTCGGCGGTGGTGGCCACCACGCAGTCGAAATCGAGTTCGCGTGCCAGCGTGACCAGCGCTTCGGCGAAGGCGGCGTCATCTTCCACTGCCAGGATCAGGCGCTCACTACGCTGGGCGCTGGCGCCGTGGGCCACGGCCGTCTTCCAGGCGCCCAACGACGGCGAAACCGCTTCGCTGCGCACCGCCGGCGAGCCGCCACTGGCCCCTGCCCGAACCGGTGACGGTGGCGCCGCCGAGGCGACCATCGGCTGAGGCGCGTGCGCGCTGCCCAGCGTGGCCGGCGCGTCGGGCTGTTCCGGCGCACCGCTCAAGGGCAGTTCCACGATGAAGGTGCTGCCGCGGCCCGGCTCGCTTTCCACGCGGATGTCACCGCCCATCCGGGTGGCCAGGTCACGCGAAATCGACAGCCCCAGGCCGGTGCCACCGTAGCGGCGGCGGGTGCTGCCATCTGCCTGGCGGAAGGCCTCGAAGATGGCGTCCAGCTGTTCGGCGGCAATGCCGATGCCGCTGTCGCGCACCACGAAACGCACGCGGTCGCGGCCGGCGGCCTGCACCTGCAGGCTGACCGTGCCGTGTTCGGTGAACTTCACGGCGTTGGCCAGCAGGTTCTTCAGGATCTGCTGCAGGCGCTGACTGTCGGCGGTGAACTGGCTGGGCGCGCCGGTGTCGGCGACGATCTCCAGCGCCAGGCCCTTCTCCCGCGCCAGCGGCTCGAAGGTCTCGCGCAGGCGCTGCAGGGCGCCTTCGACGACGACGATCTCATCGGCCAGTTCCACGTGACCGGCCTCGATGCGGGCCAGGTCCAGGATGTCATTGATCAGCGCCAGCAGGTCGTTGTTGGACGACAGGATGGCCTGCGCGTACTTGACCTGCTCGTCGCTGAGCGTGCCATCGCGATTGTCCGACAGCAGCTTGGCCAGGATCAGCGAGCTGTTGAGCGGGGTGCGCAGTTCGTGCGACATGTTGGCCAGGAATTCGGACTTGTAGCGCGAAGCGGCCGACAGCTCATTGGAATTGCGCACCAGCTGCGCCTGCGCCACCAGCAGCGCCTGCTTCTGGCCTTCCAGCTCATGCGTGCGCTCTTCCAGCTGCACGTTGGTCTGCTCCATCTCGGCCTGCTGCTGCTCCAGGTTGGTCTGCGAATGCAGCAGGCTGCGGCTCTGTTCTTCCAGTTCTTCGTTGGCCACCCGCAGCTCTTCCTGCTGGGCCTGCAGCTCTTCGCTCTGGCGCTGGGATTCTTCCAGCAGTTCGGCCAGCCGCGCGCGCAACACGGCCGCGCGCAGCGCGATGCCGATGGTGTCGGCGCAGCGCTGCAGCAGCTCGCGGTCCAGCTGCGGCGCACGGCCCGCGCGGATGCGGCCCAGTTCCACCACGCCCACGATCTGGTCATCACTGAAGATCGGCGCAAGCACGCGTTCGCGCAACGAGGTGCTGCCCAGGCTGCTGCTGATCTGCAGCACGCTGCCTTCGCCTTCCTGCAGATGGCGCACCTTGCCTTCCCGGATCACCTCGCCCAGCTGCCCTTCGTTCAGGCCCAGCGACTGCGGGACGGTGGCCGGCAACGCAACGCCGCCGGTCAGCAACAGCTGATGGTTCTCGATGCGGTACATCACCGCGGTCTGCGCTTTCAGCTGCTCGGCCAGGGTGGTCATCGCCGCCTCGGCGATCTTTTCCGGCCCCAGGTCGCCGCGCAGGCTCATCGCCACGACGTTTTCACTCTCCTGCAGCCACAGCGCCTCGGCCGCCTCACGGCGCGCCTGGATTGCGCGGTTGACGATCAATCCGATCAACAGGAAGGCGAATCCGCCAATGCTGCGGTTGACGTATGAAAAAGCTGAATTGGTACTCGCAGGCGCAATGTTGTAGCCCACCGCCAGGAACACACAGGCGGCCACGGCGACCACCAGCGGCAGCCCGGCATGGCGCTGGAACACCGTCACGCCAATCGCCAGGAAGTACGCCAGCCAGACCGCATACCCAAGCGGGACAACCAGTTCAAGCGCAGCGGTTGCCGCCAGCAGGGCGGCCGACAGGCCCCATATCCAGGGGTCGCGCGTACTTGAAGCTGACGTCATGGGTGGAGATCTCGGCACAAAGAAGTGCGATGTTAACTGAATGCCCGTCGTTTCCGGCACGACTTTCGGCACGTGACCGCGTACACAATTCCTTCACACTGTCGCTTCTAGCGTCACCGGCCTCAGGGGTTTCAGCGCAGTCCCGTGGTAAACGCCGTCTCCAAGCTCACCGCCCAGACAGATACGTCCAGACAGTTGACGCTCCTCATCGAGAGCGTCACTGACCATGCCCTGTACCTGATGGATCCGGACGGCGTGGTGTGCACCTGGAATCCTGGCGCGCAGCGGATCAAGGGCTACAGCGCCGAGGAAGTGATCGGCACCCATTTCAGCCGTTTCCACTGCCCCGACGACCGCGATGCCGGCGAGCCCGAGCGCTCGCTTGCCATCGCCGCCAGCGAAGGCCGCTATGCCGGTGAGGGCTGGCGCGTGCGCAGTGACGGCAGCCGTTTCCGCGCCAGCGTGGTCATCGAACCGGTGTATGAAGCCGAGCACCTCGTCGGCTTCGTCAAGGTGACCCGCGATATCACCGAAAGCTACCAGGCGCAGGTGCTGCTGCGTGATGCGCAGCGGGCGCTCGCCAGCACCCAGCAGTTCGAAAAAGTGAGCCAGCTCAGCCGCGGGCTGGCGCACGAGTTCAACAACCTGCTGACCACCATCCACAATGCGCTGGACCTGATTGCCCTGCGTTGCGCTTCAGATGAAACCACCGAACGCCTGATCGGCAATGCGCAGGCCGCGGCCGACCGAGGCGCGCTGCTGACCCGGCAGCTGCTTGCCTTCGGTGCTGGCCAGACACTGGTACGCGAACGCGTCACCACCGCGAACTGGCTGCAACCGGCGATGGCCGCGCTCCAGCAGCGCTGCCTGGCCCATCATTCGCTCAGCCTGCAGCTGCGCAGCGACCTGCCGGACGTGCTGCTGGATCCCGGGCAACTGGAGGCGGCGCTGTCCAACCTGGTCGGCAATGCCTGCGATGCCATGCCCAATGGCGGCCGGATCTGTATCATTGGCGACATAGAGCGTCGCCTTGACCCCCAGGCCGACACGCCCACGTACCGGAATTTCGTCGCCATCCGCGTGCAGGATGAAGGCCACGGCATGGCGCCAGATGTCGCCGCCCGGGCCAGCGAGCCATTTTTCACGACCAAGGACATCGGCAAGGGCAGCGGTCTGGGCCTGAGCCAGGTGTTCGGTTTCATCACCCAATGCGGCGGTTTCGTCGATGTGTCCAGCACCGAAGGTGGTGGCACGACGGTCAGCCTGCTGCTGCCTGCCCTGGAGGTTCCCGCCAATGACTGATTCCATCCGCGTACTCATGGTCGAAGACCAGGAAGACCTGCGCGACATGATCGGCCTGGCCCTGCAGGACCTGGGCATCAACGTCGACACCACCGCCGATGGCCACGAAGCGCTGGCGATGATGGCTGGCGAGCATCAATACGATGTGGTGTTCAGCGATGTCAGCATGCCCAACGGGATGTCCGGGATCGAGCTCAGTGAACACGTTGCCCGTACCCAGCCAGGCGCACGGATGATCCTGTCTTCCGGCTATGCGCGTTCGCAGCTGCCGCCGTTGCCGGGGCACGTGGAATTCCTGCCCAAGCCGTATCGGCTGCGGCAGCTGGTGGAGCTGCTGACCGCACGTTGAGCAGCCGCTCCCTTTCAATGGGCTGCGCTCAGGTCCAGCCAGCCCGACCACACCAGCTGGATGCCGATGCACAACAGCACGAAGGCAACCAGTTGCTGCATCACCACCGCGCCTGAGGGCCCCAGGCGGGTGACCACCACGATCGAATTGCGCAGGATCAGGTAGATCACCACTGCCACCATCAGTGCGCCGCCAACCGCGACGATCGCGCCGGAAAGAAAATGCAGCGGATTCATCGATTCCCCGTGCGCGCCCAAGGTGATGCAGGCGGAAATCACACCCGGGCCAGTGGTCAGCGGGAACGTCAGCGGATAGAAACTGCGCTGCATCAACTGATTGTCGGCAATACCCGCCGCCTCGGTCTCCTGCACCGTCGGTGAGGTATCCGGGCGCGGGGCTAGCATGCGCCAGGCACTGGCGGCCACCAGCAGGCCGCCACCGAAACGCACCACTGCCAGCGAAATGCCGAAGATGGTCAGCACGTAGGTGCCGACCAGCATCGAGGCAATGATCACCCACGCCACATTCATCCCGATCTGGCGCGCCAGCACGCGCGCCAGGGTGTGCTTGTTGCCAACGGTGGAGACGAATATCGAGGCGATGCTCAGCGGATTGATGATCGGCAGAAGGGTTACCGGGACAAGCGCCATTTCTTTCAACAGCGCGATCATGTATTCCATGGCGAAACTCCATGCCAACGGGGTGTCAGATGTCGCGGTGCCAGCGTGCAGCCTTCGACGCACCCAGCCCATCAGACGCGACTGAGTTTCCAGGCGGCGGAACGTGCCTTTACTACCCGCTCCGGCACGGGGCTGAGATAGCGTCGACACCCGAGCGCCAAGCAAGCCGGGCCAAACGGATGAACGGTTAAGGATGCGTCGCGGCGCCAGGGAACGGGATCCGAATGGCAATGTCACAATCGACCCATCGCGGCTGACATTCGGCCCAGTGTTCCTGAAACGACATGCCCCGCCCTATGCATGACAGATCCACCAAGGAAGGTCCCCTGCCCTCGTTCCACTCCTGCCTGGAACTTGCCTGTGCGGTAAGCGGCATGCGTGTGGCGCTGATCGGCGAGGTCGGTGAGCAGCAATGGCGCGCCGTGCACGCACTGGACCGCGCTGGGCTCGGCATCTCCGCCGGCCTTCGGCTGGATCTGATCAACACCTTCTGCCGCGACGTGACCGCGACCGGGGAAGCGATCTGGTTCGGCGATTGTCGCCAGGACCAGAAGCGCTGCGACAGTCCAATCCCGGCCCTGCATGGCTTCCGCAGCTACATCTCGGTGCCGGTGGTACTGGCCGATGGGCGGGTGTTCGGCACGCTGTGCACGCTGGATCCCGAGCCGCGCGTGATCACCGATGAAATCGTGCACGCCATGCGTGCGCTGGGTGCGGTGGTGGCCGAGCAGATCGGCGCGGCGGAAGCGCACGACACCGGTGACCAGCACGACGGCGACAAGCGGGATCCGAACGCGTCCCCCGAAAGCCGCCTGCAGGCCTCCGAAGTGCTCAACAGCGCGCTGCGCCAGGAAGGCAAGGAGCGCGAGGAGTTCATCGCCGTGCTGGCCCATGACCTGCGCAACCCGCTGCAGGCGATCCGGGTGACCTCCGACCTGCTGTCCTTGTCGGCCACCAGCGAGGCGCAGCAGAGCCTGCTGCGGCACCTGGACGACAGCGCGGACCGGATGGCGGAACTGATCGATGTGACGCTGGATTTCGCACGCGGCCGACTGGGCTCGGGCATCGCCCTGCGCGTGCGGCCCTGGCGTGACCTGTCTGCGCTGCTGGCCAACACCGCCGAGCAGGCACTGGCCCCCTACCCCGGTTGTCCGTTGATCGTTGAACTGGCACTGCCCGAGGTGGTGACCTGTGATGCGGACCGCCTTTCGCAACTGGTCAGCAACCTGCTGATCAACGCGGCCATCCACGGCCGCAAGGGCGATCCAATCACACTGCGCGGGCACGCCGACGACACCGTGCTGGTGCTGGAAGTGCGCAACGAAGGGGCGATTGCCGAGGCGTCGATGAAGACCCTGTTCGAGCCCTTCCACCGCACCGGCGACCAGCGGCTGGATTCCGGCCTGGGCCTGGGCCTGTACATCGCTTCGCAGATCGCCGTTTCGCATGGCGGCGCACTGACCGTGCAGTCCGGCGAGGCTATCGGGACCACCTTCACCCTGCGCATGCCGCTGCGCTGAGCGCTACGCGCGTCAGCGTCAGCGTCAGCAGTTCATTCCGGCGGCGGCTCGATCTCATAGCCGCGTGCGCGCAACGCACCGAGGTAATCCTCCGGGCCCAGCAGCAGGCTGACCGGTACCGTGGAGAAAGTGCTCGCATGCTGGGTCAGCGCCTTTTCGGCCAGGCCCACCCACTGCGTGCGCGCCTGCTGCGGCAAGTCGTTCCAACCGCGGCTGCGCGCGAATGCCGAATCCTGCACCACGTCCCGGCAGGTGCGCGCCATGGACATCACGGCCAGCCGGCGCAGGGCCCCGATATCCCCCGATGCCCACGCGTTGGCACGCTCGCGCAGGACCGGGGCCTGGAATTCGACCGTATCCAAGGTGCGTTCAAAGCAGGCACGGTCGTCCACCTCGGTACCCTGCAATTCCTTCAGGGCGCCCCGCGCATCGGCAATGGGAAGCTTCACCCGCGCCTCTTCCGGCTCCAGCTTGTTGGCCTTGTAGGCCCGCTCCAGGGCTTCGTTGACCTGCCCGCTGTCGCGCAGGCCCTGGCGCTTGAGGAAGGCCATGTACAGCTCGCCCGAAGCAATCATCGGGCGCTTCTTCTCCACCCCGCCATCGCGGCCAAGATAGGTGGCCTTCAAGCCCAGCCAGCGCGCGTAGGTTTCCGGCGCCACGATCTGCTGCAGGGTGCGCCCCTGTGGATCCCTGGCGGTCTTCATCGCAAGCGGCAGCAGGGTAAGGCCGCGCAGCAGGCCGAGCTTGACGTCCGGTGTCCAGCCAGGCGGACCGAGCACGTGGTCGGAGGTGGCGATGACCTGCTGCACCTGGTCCGAACGCCAGGTCACGCCGGCCGGCAACGGCGCCACCGTACCCAGCAGCCACAGCACGTGGCCCTGCGTGTTGCTCACCCTCCACAGCCCCGGACCGGGCTGCTCGCCAGTGACCTGCACGGCCGCCATGTCGACCACCGGTCCTTCTGCCGTCATGGCCTGCGCGGCGACGGCGAGCGGTGCCAGCAGCAGCGTCGCAAGGGTGATGCCGCAGCTGATCCATTGCCGGTTACGTCGGTGCTGCATGGCCAATCCCCTGAGTGATCGCGCACTGTATCCAGTGCTTCTTCCTGCTGTGTAAAACGTTCGTTGGCGCCGGATGCCGCTGGAACCGCGGGCGGCCGGGCGCTACCCTGCGCCCCGTCAGTCGGTCACCTGCAGTCGGCTACTTCCTGCGGTCAAACCGCGGAAGGGCCTTGAAGCCTTGTCCAGTGTGCTCAGTCGTCCTTGTAGGCGCAGCGGCATCATCGGCCGCGCTTGCGGGGCAATGCGGCGTACACCCTTCCACTCCCCTGCAATCCGGGCAAACGTTGTCCATGTAGGGTTCTTCGCCCACCCCTCGGAACAGGGCGGCAACAGCCAGCATCGCTGCTCTCACCGTTCCAATGATGGGGGCCGTGAAAGTCATCGAGACGGCGAACAACAAACTGAAGACAGCCAGCGCGATGCCGAAGGACAGGATGCCGCCGAAGATGCTCATGCCCTGACCGTATCACTGCGATACGCCCGCATCTGGCCTGGCGCCGTTCCCGTCATTCCGCCAACCCCGACAGTTCCCACACCTGATGTCGGCTGTTGGGAGGTGGGAATGACGGCAACGTCGGCCATCGCGCCCCTTACGTAGGCGGGGATGCCGCATTCTGGCTGCTCATGAAAGCCAGGCAACTACGGCCGAGGTTGATCAGGCCAACGGAATCCGCCCCTTCGGTATCGGAATCGATATCGGAAAGGGTAAGTGCAGAGGCGGAGATGCGCAGCAAAAGCATGCGAGATGCGACAACATCAGAATGCGTGCCGCCGGCGACCGTGAGCCTCTGCGTCAACTGTGCCAGAGGCGATCCAAGACGTAGCGAAACATTGCATTTACGACCACGCCACTCGGCGTAATGCTTTGATTCTGGTGACCCCGGCCCGATTCGAACGGGCGACCTTCCCCTTAGGAGGGAAAACCACGTTATCCTCAAACCTAAGCCCTGCAAGGCTTTAGGCGTGAAAGGTGGCAACGCTGTGGCACTCTTGTGGCGAGTGCCCTAAATTGGTGACCCCGGCTGGGTTCGAACCAGCAACCTCGTCTTTAGGAGAGACGCGCGCTATCCAATTGTGCCACGGGGCCTTGCAGCAGTTGCCCGTTAAGGATACAGGGGTTGGACTCGTGAGCAAAGAGAAGAAGGTCGTCAAGAAGGGCAGAATCAAGTCGTTTTCCGGTGCCCTGCCCTCAGGGATCAAGCCCTCCCAGGCCGTGAGCCTTGCGGCTGGCGTGACGTTGCGGACCGATGGCCAACTGCGGTGGGAGGCCCGGATCAGGCGGTCCCTGGACGGCCAGGCCCTCAAATTCCCACTCAAACGCTACCCAGTCGATCCCAAGGCCAAGGTCGGGACCGAGCACCATATCGATACGGCAAGGCTCATGGCCGAAGCCTACGTGAGCCGTGAACACGCCTCCCTCGAGCTCCGGCAGACCCCTTTCGCCAACACGGCCGACGCCTGGACGTTTGGAGACCTCCTGCGGCGCTATGTGGATGAGATCGATTCGGGTGTGATCAAACACTCTTCTGTGAAGACTGACCGGTCGAACATCATGTTGTTTTTGGGCACCGGCAAGGGCTTGGGGCTGCATAAAACAGGCATGCCGCTCCTTACCAGCAAGCTCGCCAAGGACCTCACGAGTGACGATTTCCTGGGCAAGCACCCAACCTCTTTCGTCAATCTCTACGTCAAAGTCCTGAAAGACGGGTCCGTTCGCGAAATTGTGCCGGGAAGCAAGAAGCGCGCCTTGACCACAATCCAAACGATCTTTAAGCATGCCTATGACGCCTGGAAGATCGATATCCGCTCACCCATTGCCACACTCAAATCCCTGAATCAAGACGATTCACGATCCAGGACCCTCACAGAAGACGAGTGGAACTCGATCATTGATCGCTTGGAAAAAGGACGAACAGATCCGGCAACCATTGATGTCATCCGTTTCGCCCGCTTTACTGCGGCTCGACGCTCTGAGTGCATTAAGCTTGATTGGTCAGACATCAACTTTAAAAACAAGACCGCACGACTGCGCGGAACAAAGGCCAATGATGGCAAATATGTTGAACGGACAATTCCGCTCAACAAAGATGCACTGAGCCTTTTGGAAGAGCGGCATAAGTCGTCATCAGAAAAAAGAGGTCCGGTCTTCGTATCACGTCGCGGCAAAAGGTCTCGGCCAGACACGATAACCCAGGCTTGGGACCGGGCACGTTCGGACGTCGCAACTAGCCAAGACAACCCCGACATCTTGACCGCGCGAATTCACGATCTTCGTCATACCCGCATCACCGAACTTGGCCACTATCTCAACCCAGCAGAAGCGGCGAAGATCTCTGGGCACAAAGACTTGAAAATGTTCATGCGCTACTTCAATCCCGATCCCGTAGAACTCGGGAAGAAGATCGATGAGCTCGAAAGCCGGGGAGATGTTGAGACCAGCATCCAGGAAGTGGTTCGATCCCTGCTTCTTTTGAGCAGTGAAGATATGACTGCCGCTATCTCTCTCGCCTTCAATGCACGCATGAAAAGCAAATAAGTTCGAAGTTACACCAGCTCTTAAAGCCGCCAGCCAATGGCGGCCTTTTTACGCCTGAATCCTTGACATCGCGCGGCCTCGGCTTATTTGTGATTAACACTCAAATAAAACCGGAGATCCAATGCGCAAACTGCTTTTAAGCTTACTCATACTCCTCGCACCATCTACCGTTCTTGCTACCCAACAAAGCTATCTGGAACAGCTCACGTCATCTAAATTCCTAATGAGCCCGAGCACTGCCCAGGTTCGAATTTTTGATCAGGGTTCAAGTGGCATCATCTTCGGATCCTCGTCTCCACTGTTCTACGGAGAAATCGTATCCGATAGCAACTCGAACCAAGCCGAAAAACTGAAGCCTACCAAGAAGCCACGCGGACGTATCTATCGCTTTTTCCACCCAGCTCAAGAACGGGTCTGGAAAGGCGTCCATCCTGATCTCAGAGAAAAGATCGAAGCCATTCAAGAGGTCATGACAGATGAAGGCTTTGATCTAAGACCAGTTGAAGGATATCGAAGCCCTGAACGTCAAACCGCCCTACTCGCCTCTGCATCGGGCGTCACCAGTGTTGGAGCCTGGTCAAGCTGCCACAACTATGGCTTAGCCCTGGATGCCGCCATCTATGTCAATGGAAAGCCGAGCTGGAATTTGGGCGATCCGCACGTCATCGCAGGCTATGAGCGGTTCGGCGAGCTGGCTGAAATTCTTGGCTTAAATTGGGGCGGCCGGTGGACGTCTCCTAAAGACTACCCGCATGTCGAGATGAGAGCTGAGTGCGGTCAGTCCAAATGGGCGAAACGCCACGGGCAAATCCTACCCAAGTTCATCGCGAGCGCTGGCGAACCATCTTCTTTGGTTCTTGAACGAGCTCTGGTTTCGACCTGGTGCCCAATGGGCTTGGAGGCAACTTGTATCGCAATGGGAAAGGAACGATTTGCTTTGTGGGGCTGGACCGTTCAGCGCCAAAGCAGAGCATGCATGGCAGCGCCTGACGTCTATCGTTACTCTTTTTCTTAATGATAATTCAGATCACACAGCCGCACATCGTTGCGGCTTTTTTTATTGCGCAATCCTTGACATTGCGTAGACCTCCGTTATTTGTGAAGGACACTCAAAAAAACCCGGAGATCCGATGAAATGTCTATTATTAAGCGCGGCATTAGCGCTATGCCCATTTGCATCAAATGCAATGCAAGTCTCGCCCCTGGCTCAAACCATCACCCCGAGCAAGAACAATGGCTCATTGACTGTCGTCAACACGTCGAATGAAAAGAAGGAATACCAGCTCCAAGCGTTTAAATGGACCTTAGTTGATGGAAAGCAGGCCCGCACACCTATTGATGCGATCCGTTTCGCTCCGAGCTCGTTCTATCTCGATGGCGGCAAATCTCAAGTGGTCCGCTTCATCAACGGCGAGACGTCAAGTGCTGAGCTTGCTTATCGCGTCGTCGTGAAAGAGAAGAACGTCAAAAAGCTGGAGATCACAGGCGTCGAACCCGTTTTAAACATGAACTTCCCCATTTTTTGGCGTGCATCTGATCGAGCCACGATCACCGCGAAGGCTTCCGGCTCAACCATTGTTCTTCGCAATTCAAGCGCGATTACTGCGCAAATCGCCAACATCGATTACGGGACGTATCGTAAGGACGGCCTCGTCGGCTATCTGCTCCCTGGGGAGGAGATGGTGATTTCTAAAGGCAAGGCGACATCGGTCAAGGCTTTGATCAATGGCGTTGCCGCTGAGATCGTGATTGAGTAATGGCTTGGCGCGCCTTTGCGCTAGCCCCTCTTCTTTGGTGTTCAAGTTCATATGGTGCCGAGAGCATCTATGCCATCTCGATCAATGGGAAAACAGTAGATGAGGCACTTCTAGCAACAACAACGGATGACGGCGATTTGCTCGTCCCATCCGCAAAGCTCAAAAGCTACGGCTTGGTCGGCCACTTCGCCTCTATCCAGAGCATGAAAGCCCTCGGTGTCGGGGTGGAAGTGAACGGTGAGAGGCAGCTCGTCGCTCTCACAGTGCCTGGCAAATATTTCAAGCCTCAGGTCGTGGGATCAGCGGACGCGCTTGTAGAAGCAGACCCCGCACCGAAGGGCATCTTGATCAACCAAGATCTCGCCGTCATCCGCTCATACAGAGGCACATGGGCAGCGTCATGGGGCTATGACATGCGAACAGGTCTCGCAGGTGGTGTGCTGATCAACACGGGGCAATTGAACGTTCAACCTGGTGGTTCTTCCAACACACGGGGTCTGACCATCTGGACTAGGGACCTCCTTAAGAAGGGGCTCTCGGTGGAGATCGGGGATGTCTTTACGCCCTCGCTTGGCATCACATCTACGTCCAATTTGCTCGGGTTCAAAATTGGGACAGAACGCGAACTCACCGGCGATCTCTACCCTGTTCCTGTGATCGCTGGCATTGCCGATAGCAGAACTACTGCCGAGATATATCTCAGCAATGAGAGGCAACGCCAGCTCAACCTTGATCAAGGCCCTTACTCGATCCAGCAGGGATCGATGCTCAATGGCTTGAACTCGTCGTCTGTCGTCCTGAGAGACCAGTTTGGACGCGAACAGATCATCCAGAGTGACTTCTATTTTACCAACCGTGCCCTGCGCCCCGGGGCATCAGAATGGGCTGTGACTGGCGGCCTGAGCCGCTTCGGATCCATTGGTAACGACTACCGAGATCTTGCGCTCGCGGGCTTCTACCGCAGAGGCGTCAGCTCATTCCTTACGCTTGGATCGTCTGCGCAGCTGATGGGGAGGAACGCGAACCTAGGCTTGGATGCAACCATCGTCCTGGGCACGGCCGGCGCTCTCAATCTAAGCAGCTTGGCAAGCCAATCAGATGGGCAAAGCTCACTGTCATATTCTGCTGGTTACAGCTATCAGACTCGCAACTGGTCCATCAACGCTCAGACCCAGAAACGCTCAACGGACAGCTGGCAGCTCAGTGATCAATGGCGCGGCGGATCTGTCATCACCAGAAGCAACTTGGCGAGCCTCTCATACACCCATCGCCCATTCCAGGTTGGATTGTCCTGGTCTTCGAACACCTATTCCACAGGGGCTCAGAACGAGCGCCTGAGCCTCACCGGACGCTACTCAGGTGCCAAGAGCACGTTGAGCGTCCAGCTCTATCGAGACCGCGATGAGAGCGGCTTCTATGTGTTCTACACCCGGCCATTTGGCAACCGACAGCGAGCGAGCATGTCGTTCAGCGATGACCACAGAAGCGTGGCGTTCAATGGCCGAGCTGGAAAGATCAATTATGGATTGGGGACGTCTGACACGGGCTCTTACGCCAATGCCGGGCTCGACACCCGCGCAGGACGCTTACAAGCACAGTCCACTATGCGCGAAGGTCAAACGAGCCTGTCAGGCCGGTATGAAGGCTCAGTCTGGCTGGGCGAAGGTGGCGCACTTATCGGTCGCACTCTCAATCGCTCCTTTGCTCTCGTCGAAGTTGCTGATACATCAGACGCGAAGCTCAACGCCAACGGATCAAGCCAGGTCACGAATAAGCGGGGTTACACCCTCTTCCCGTTGTCTGCTTACCGGACGTCGAAGGTCGGCCTAGACGTAAGCTCTTTGCCTCTCGATGCACAGATCAATCAACGGACCCAGACAACGACGCCAACGCGCTTGTTTGGAAGCAAAGTGACCTTCGCAGTCTCTTACACCAAACCGCTAGAACTGCGAGCGATGTTCCAAGGGAAAATCGTGCGTGGTTCAGGGGTCGCGGTCGCAGACGACTTGGAAGTTCCAATCGCTGATGACGGCCGAATATTCCTTCCCACCTACAAACCTGGCAGAAGCATCACGATCAAAACAGATAGCGTCACTTGCAGCGGTGTCCTTCCCATCGATAAGGACGATAAAGATCTTGAAGAAATTGAGTGCGAATGACTTGCGCAAATTTAAATTCGCCTTAACTTCGACTGGATCCTAAGCAATTCCGCTTATCAATGAAGGAGATCAATCGATGTTAAAAAGTAAAATCACTGTCGCGACCGGCTTAGCGTTTGGATTAGCGATGGCAGCTGCAAATCCGGCTTTTGCTGCGACTGACACACAGACAATGAACGTCACTGCCGTTCAAGCAGCGATCTGCACCATGGCTATCCCGCAGGATGTTTTCATGCAGCTCGGCGATAAAGACGAGGGAAGCGTCCTGGTCGCGCTCTCTGCGGTCCAGGATTTGACTGTCACCTGCAACAAAGATCTCCCCTACACCGTTGAAATGGATACAGCGGATGCATCTGGCAACTTCGCGATGACTGACGCTGCGACTTCAAAAGAGATCAAGGCACGCGCAAGCTTTGGCTTGACGGGCCCGTCGAACTGGCAACCTTTTAGCACTACCGCAAACAACGCGGCATTGAGCTCCGTTGGGACTGGCGCAGAACAAGTGTTTAGCACTCGCATCACTGTCAACACGGACGCAACCTATGCAGCTGTTGGCACTTACACAGCAGAACGTCAAATCACGATTTCTTACTGAGATCATCTCGCCAGAAAAGAAAGCCGCCTTCGGGCGGTTTTTTTGTGATCAACGTCTTGCGCTTTAGATTTTTTCTGTTTTGTTGAAGGCAACTCAACGAAACGGAGATCCAGTGTTTAGATTATTTATCCCACTACTTGCCCTTTTATCGGCACCAGCCTTTGCAACAGTGATCACAACAGTTGATCCTCAAGCATTCAATGCGGCCGTCAAGCCAACAGTCACCTTTCAAAACGGCATTTGCACAGTCGAAGGCGCACTGATTGTTGCCAATGAACTGGTCTCTGATGCGCATATCGTCATTCGAGCAAATCAGGGAACGTCTCCCGTAGCGGAAGCACGCACAGGCAGAGACGGGCGCTACACCGCGACCTTTGCATCAAAGAAAGGAGCGAGCTTCCAAGAGGTCGTGATCTCCAAGCCAAGCAAAGACGGAAAAATCAGCGCAGTGCCTGGACCCAGCTTCGTATGCGGAGGGGTGAAGCAATGAATGCCTTCCGCAAACTCTCACTTGCGCTGTCGTTCGCACTTGCTGCCTTCGCCAATCCGGCCATGGCTGACACAGTCGGCGACCAAATGATCATCAAGGGGTCTCAGAACGCCACATGCCGGGACAATGGTGTAGTCGGCTGTCTCGTGCTCGGCAACGGCGCTTCGGCGTGGCTGACTACCGGAGGAGTCACAGACAACTCCATCGATGCCAACCCAATCGGAACGGCCACTGTCGTTGGGAATCGGGCTACCAATACAGACGGCGGCGTTGCCTTTGGCGATACGGCCTCATCTGCCTGGGGCGGTTCGGCAATCGGCAATTTCTCTGTCGCTAGTCAGCAAGCGGTAGCCCTGGGATACCGAGCTTACGCCGGCACCATCGGCAGCATTGCCATTGGCTCAGGCGCAGTGGCCAATGGCAGCATGTTTGGCTCAGCGATTGCCATCGGCGGGCAAGCTACTGGTGCTCGCACAATCGCTATTGGTGGCGAAGCATCCTCCCAAAACGCTGTTTCTTTAGGCCATGGCTCAACAGATGGGGGTGCGAATACCGTATCTGTCGGTGACAGCAACTTGCGTCGCCGAATCGTCAATGTTGCAGCTGGTCAGGCCGCAAATGACGCGGTGATCGTGAGTCAGATTGCCCCACTTGCTGCATCATTGGGTGGTGGAGCGAGCTTCACGAACGGTGCTTTCACCGGCCCTAGCTACGCCCTCTCTACTGGCACCTACACGACCGTGGGAGCTGCTCTAACTGCCCTGGACAACAAGCCAAGTAGTGGGTCAGCTTCTCCGTATTTCAAAGCGACCTCTCCCGTATCAGATGGCACGGATGCCACCCAAGCGAGCGGTCAGTCGGTCGTAGCAGCAGGTCCCGGGGCCAAGGCAGCTGGCACCTACAACACTGTAATCGGCGCTGATAGCGCGGCTTCGCTCTATGGATCGACGGTCATCGGAAGCCTCAGTTCAGCGGGTGATTCCGCCTTCGCAGGTGGACATCAAACCGTTGCTGGCGACTCGTCGGTGGCTTTGGGTGCTTACGCAACGGCCGGCCAGGACTGTATTGCCATTGGCTACGGTGCATCGTGCACTGAGTCAATGACCGCGAGCTTTGGCAGTGCGGCTGGTCAGCCCGTTCGCTTGACGAACATCGCGAGCGGCCAGGATGAGACTGACGCGGTCAACATGGGTCAGCTCAACAGCGTTTCCATTCAAGTCACCAACACCCAAAACGCTCTCTCTTCGACCACCAGCTATTTGGGTGGCGGTGCCAATTACAACGCGGTCACGAACACCATTGTCGCCCCGAGCTACGAATTCCTGAGCGGTGCGAGCTACAACACAGTCGGCGATGCGTTAGCAGACCTGGATGGCCGGGTGACAGGCTTGGAGAACGCGCCAGGCGGTGGTGGATCCAGCACACCAGGTCCACAAGGCCCTCAAGGTGAGAAAGGTGAGGCAGGAGCGCAGGGAGATAAAGGCGAACCCGGCCAGGACGGCAAAGACGGTTCTGCGAAGGTTGCAGCTGGCAAGAACATCGAAGTTCAGACCAAGGCAGATGGAAGCACTTCTGTGAGCCTCTCAGATCAAATCGAGCTGAGCGATCAAGGATCGATCAAGGTAGCCAAGACCATCATCAATTCCGAGGGAATCAATGCCGGTGGCAACCGGGTAACCGGGGTGGGCAACGGCTCGATCTCTCAGGGATCAACAGACGCGGTCAATGGCGGTCAGCTCTATGACATGCAGCAACAGTGGTCGGATCGTTGGGAAGACACCACTCGACGCATTGGCAACCTGGAACGTGAGGTCAAGATCCAGGGAGCTCAGTCCGCAGCATTCGCTTCAATGATGGGTGCACAGACTTCTGGCGTCATCGGTGAAGTCCATGCCACTGCTGGCGTTGGATTCTATGGCAACAAGGCTGCTGTGGCGGTGGGTTGGAAGGCCCGCGTGAGTGAGAGGGTCAACCTCTCAGCAGGCTTCTCAAAAGGTATGGGCGGCGGATCGATCCAAGGCGGCATCGGGATCTCAGTCAACCTCGGCCACTAATTATTGTTCAAACCTGGGGAGATCCGATCTCCTTCTTCCCAGGCGGGGGCTCCTCTTTTGAGTGGGGGAGCCCCCATCTTTTTGCCCGCAGAAGCATTGACAACAGACCAGATCACCTTTGACTGAGTGTTACTCAACCAAAAAAGGAGATCATGATGAAGCTGTATCTAATGTTCCTACCGCTGTCGCTAACCATTTTTTTCATGGCTGAAACCGTAACGGACACCAATCAGATTGAAGTTCAAAGCGGACCATCACCCAAGTTTCTTGAACAGATGAAGCGCGAGCTGCCGAGACTCAGACTACAAACGAAGCAAGCTTTTGAAGAGAGCTTGATTGTCAGCGATTACGCCGAAAAGCACCCCGAGAATTTATTGTGTGCCAGTGCGTCGCTCGATAGCAAACGTCTGGCGAGAGAGGCAGCTGCTGACTACTTCCTGGCTAGTGCATATTTCGAGGGGGCCGCTGATAGGCTAGCCAAGCTCAGGCACGGGTTTGCTAACTCACAGCGATCTATTGATGTCTCACGGACGTGCAGAGGGGCAAACAGTCCTGACAACTATTTCACCACAGGCCGCAAATAGGATTGCTGCTTTTGTGTTCTAGCTGCGGTCAAATGCTACTTCGCCACCCTCAGCACAGCTCTCGGCCAACGCACCGTGATTGAGAGAACGGCGAGAGTAGACCAGCACGCCATTGACGTGGACTTCCGAAAACGCCCTGGCAGAGCTCTGCACCAGCCCTAGGCACAGGTTCGCCTGGACTGCAGTCGCGGTGATTCGGAAGCCCTGCCCTGCATTGAGGGGTGAGAGCTCGATGCTGCCTAAACTACGAGAGTTCAGTTCCTTGCCGACTACCCAGGCAGACGGGGCCAACTTGCGCTCAACGGCGTTTGCTGAACTAACACTCTGATAGCGCCCATCTGCGACAGCGAAGTCAGCAGCGATGGTGTCAGCCAGATGCGCGAGGTTCGCCGCTTCTTGTTGGATCCTGGTGCCAGCGGATGTTGGACCAAACGCCATCCAGGCGCCTACACCGGCTATCGCAGCTAGCCCCACTACAAGGCTGAGCTCGACGAGTGCAAAGCCTCGAGACCTCATCGCTTGGCCTTTACTCGCTCTGCCACCAAGATCTTCTTCAAGCGCGTCAAGCACAGAGCCAGTGCAAGGGCAGCTGATGCCATGTATGTAGAGAGTTGGAAGGGCGAAGCTCCATAGCTCGGCCAAAGGATCAGCATTGAAACGAAGCTCGCCACAACGGCTGCGAGCAAAAGTGGATTTGGAATTTTTTTCATGACGATCTCCTCTGATGGGTCTTTTCATCAAAAGCCAGATCATTCGTTTGTCAATCATTGGGCAAAAAAAACCGCCCGAAGGCGGCTGAAATGAAACACGGATCTATTAGATGAAATGAGGATACTCAAAAATAAAGCCACCATCAGGATTTGTGAACTCACAGCCTTCCACAAAATGACTGACACGATGCTTCCCGAGTTGTTTTCCGTCAGGCGAAGTTCGCACTTTTTCGACCGCGTCGTTGAGCATTTCGGCAAAAGCCTTGTCATCAAGCCCACGGAATTGGGACTCATCGCGACGAAGGTCTTCAATGACGTCCTTCATGACACTCATCGTCGCTGCGTAGTTCTCAACGAACCCCTGCATCCGAGCAGTCTCGCACTTGGACTTCAAGAGCGCCTTCTTCGTGACTTCAAGCTCGCTCGTTGCGTTGCCCAGATTGATCCCAAGCTGCACGTTCTCGAACTGTGCAGTGCGTGCCTGTCCTCGATACTCTCGTGCTCGGTCGGCTTGGTGGGCGACCTGGTCACCATGAATGCTATTGAGTCCCTGATCCACAGCTTGTTTGTTTTGCTGGCTCAAGATGTTGGAGAACTTGGTAAGAAGGCTCATGTCGATTCCTTTGACCAGGCCAACCCCGGCAAGGCCATGCTGCACCATATCTAGAGCAGAATCAACGTGTTAGTGCCACCCGGGCTTGTCTTTTCCGACGAGCGGTCAAACGTGCCACGAAATCGGAATTGACCTTCAATTTTTGCCCCAGCTGCTGACCCAGCTGCTCAAACTCGCCTTTCAGGTCGGGCTGCTTCACCCGCATGGGCTTCTTCACCTCAATGGCGTTCTCTTTGAGCCGTTGCTGCCCAAGCTTCCCTTTGATCTGTTCTAAGCTCATAGAGTCGGCGAACAGCGTGTAGCTGCCTTTGGTCAGCCGGGTAAAGGCCACCAAAGCGCTCTGGTTGTCGGTCATTCCAGCATGTCCGAGATGGAAGATGTCAGTCTTGCCCTGCCCCTGGGCCTTATGGATTGTTGAGCAATAGGACAGATCAAGAGCACTGTATTCATGCGAGTCAAAGCGGATCGTCTTCGTGACCCCGTTGCGCTCGATCTCAACGCCAAGGCTCACCCCGCCCGCACTGCCTTGCTTGATGCTTTTCACTATCCCTTTCGTTCCGTTGATGACATCCAGGCCTTCATCTTTGACGTTGAAGATGACCTGATCACCTCGGCTCAATGTGAGATCACGAAACACCTTATTTTTGCCAATAGATCGGAATGTGAAGTCCTCTCTGCCTACCCGTCCCCTTGCTTTCAATTCCTGACGGACCCGTCGATTGAGATCCTGCATATCCTCGTTCGAGTGAGCCAAAATCAGCCGCTCTTGGGTAGGTGCAAGACTGTTGAAATAGGCTTTGATACAAGCCTTCTTGGCTTGCTCAGCAGTTGCCCACTCGTCTACCTGGCCGTTGTCTGCAAGCGCTTGGAAGATCTTTTTGCTCTTCTCAATGATGTCACCGCGTGACTGCACCTTGTCGGCGTTCCGCACCTTGCCATCAGCGTCATAGTTGTAGAAAAGCCCTGCTGTATGACGGTCCTGTGCGTTCTTCTGACGGCGGATATCGGTGAGCTTTGCGTCGCCAATGGCCTCTTTTGCAATGGACATGCCAGAGCCCGCACCGACAGGTTGGATCTGTTCCTGGTCACCCTGCAAGATGAGCTTTGCTCCTGCTTTTTGGCAATAGGCCATCAGGTCCCGAGTCTGGCGGCTGTCCACCATCCCAGCTTCGTCTAAGACGACGACATGCTTATCCGTCAGTTTGAGCTTGGACTTGCCCAAATCACTGATCAGTTTGGCAACACTGGTGCATGGAAGTGCCGATTCCTGGTGAAGCTTTTCGGCTGCTTCGTTCGAAACACAAGCTCCAAGCACTGTGCGGCCATCGGCTTTGAAGGCCTCTGCATAGATCTGGCTCACTGTTGTCTTGCCAGTTCCAGCAAGCCCTGAAAGCACGCCCACGCCCCCCGTGTTGATGGTGAGGTGCTCCACAGCTTCCCGCTGCTCTGCACTGATCTGGAAGCCTTTTGCGGCTTCGAAGGCCTGAATGGCATCGTTGAGCTTGGAGAGCGGCACATGTTGGGAAACCTCGCCTTCACGGCCCAATGTCTTGTGCAGGATCTCCTGCTCCATGGACACCATCCAGGGTGCTGCGAAGCGCTCCTCTGTATGCCGGCGTGCCAGCGTTGAGCCCATATCGTCAACGTGAATCCGCGCAGGGCAGACACGCACAAGGTTGTTGCGCTGGATGAAGTCCGAGACCATGACGTCCAGCTGGATAGAGTCGATCATCCCAGAATTGGCTTGGCCCAACCGAAAGCGAAGTTCCTTTTCATCAAAGATTGCTTCGTTCTGGTGGAGAAGCTCCAAGATCTCTTCGTCAGTAACAGGGACGAATTCAGTCGTGATCTCCTGCTGTTTAATCTCAGCAACGGTTGTCAGAAGCTCGGGGTGCTGCTTCTTCAACTCAATAGCATCCTGTTTCCAGGCTTCAACCAGCTCAAGAAAAGTAGGCTCATCTTTGTGCTTGCGTGTGGCAAGAGACGCTTGCTGCATCGTCCCGCCGTTTTCTTGCTGATGCTTCAAGATGTCTTCGCGACGACTTGACCAGAGCTTCGATAATTTCTCAGTGCCAGGAATCTCCCATGTGCGAACCCCGGTCTTTTCTCCGAGCGCATTGAGCTCAACGTGCTGTTCAATGTTGTAGCCCAGGGCTTTCAAGCCCGTAGCGAGCTCGTTCTTGTAGATTTCATCAGCAGCTTTGCGATGAGCGAAGATCTCGTGGCTATCGTATGTGCCCCACTTCCCATCGACCCCCTTCGCAACGGCATAGATCAGGACGTGCGTGTGGACTTGAGGGTCCAAATTTCTCGAACTGAGATGCTGGTGAAAGGAGCCAATCAAGCCCTCAACTTCGATAACAGTCTTGCCGGCGTGATCCCTTCGTGTTTCAACCTTGCTCTCGATAAAAGCAAATGCCTTTTCAACGGCCAACCTTTGAACCTCCAAGATCTGCTCTCGCTCTTCTTGATCACCCAAGGCGTAGACAGTTGAGAGCGACTTGGGAGCACTAAACGTGAGCTCGTAACCAACACGGTGACCGCCCTGTTCAATCATGACCTGGTTGCCATCTTCGTCCAAGAGCGGAGCACCCTTCGCATCGAACTTTGGCTTTAGGACCGGCTTTTCGCCAGCGTTCTGGCAAAGCGGCTCATGAGTGAAGGGATGAAATCCGTCGCACAGCGAAAGCATATGCTTACCGTCCACAGCAATGCCAGCGAGCTTGATTTCATGCGCGAGCTTGCCGCCCCAGTAAGAGCCGGAAAGCTCCTGCATTTCTCCGTTGTAGTAGCGAATCAAGCCTTCGGTAGCGAGCAGGTATTCAACGACTGCCTTGCCGTCTTTGTTCCTGCCCTGAGCAGTGATTCCTGTAATTCCAATCAAGCCCGATCTCCCATAGTTTAATGGGATCAGTAAAAGGCATGACGGGCATTAGTCAAGCAAGTCCCACAAAGCGACAGCACTTCTATTTGAACGCCACCCCCCTATCCATTGCGATCTTATATTCCAACTTAACAAGATGCCTCTCCGAATTATAGCCCCGCGCCAGAATTTCCAATACTTTTGTAGCTAAGAAATAGCCCGCCGTGTTTTGCCATAGAACAATTTCACCTAGTTGAGGAGATCGATGCCTCGACGTAAAATCATATCTCCTCGAATCCATGATTTCCGCAATATCCTTTGTATCGTCGACCAGGGCCAGTGCCCGTATGCTACTTCTATCGTCCAGTGCGTAAATGGAATTTGCGCCCGAGGTTCCCCACTTGGTTTCAAAAAGCGCCTCCCCCTCACCAAATATGTAATGTCCGTTGTTGTTTGAGTAATCAAACTCAACAGTTCCCGAAGGTGCAATTGAAGTGTATTTTTCAGGGCCAAACGACGCGACAGGGTAGATTTCGGGTTGGGCTTCAAATGGGCTTTTGCCGAGTGCAGGGCGAGGCTTAATCCGCTGCCCATAGAGCTCATATATCAGCTCAGAATACTTAGCCTCATAGTCCGCGTCATCTCTGAAGTCCAGATAGACCCTGGATGACAGAAACGTCGGAACGAGTGCTTCGCCATCGTTCGAACGAATAACAGGAATGACGCGATTGCTGTCCATATCCTGCATGAGCTGAGCGGTCAGAATTGACTTCTCGTATCTAACTCCACCCTTCTTAGACGCATTTGCTTTCTCAACATACTGCCTGGAGCATATTGCAAGAACCCTTACAGCTTCGGTAAGACCATCCTCCATGAACTTCGGCAAATCACTACCTAGGCGGACATCCCATTGATCAAGAACCACATCTACGCCATTTTTAACTAACCGATCAGCAAGGGCGCGGACCCATAGCTTATGGTCTTCGCTGTCATGCGAGTAGGAAATGAAGATCTTAGGAGCTACTGAACTCATACCTTTCACCCTATGGAGTCAAGAAGGTCAATTTAGCACCTGTTAGAGCAACGATCAGCCAAAGAATTCATCGATTTCAGCCTTCGTCATCCCGACACGCTTTGGCAGGGCACTGGAAGCTGCGGCGACATGGGTAGGTCCGGGAATTGCCAAAGTGTTGCGCTGGTGAGGCTGAGTCATCCATCGAGCTGGAATTTGACCTGGGCGTTTGGTTTTCATGACGACACCTGGGAAGTCGAGAAGGAGTGGGTCACCCCCCATCTGGACAATTGCCCTCACCCCAAACCCATGCGGGCCATACTGCCTGCCTTTGCGCGGGCCAAGGCGGTCTGTAAGCTCACCCGGGCTGATCAGTGCCCTGCTCTCTTCATGCACTGTGGCCTTCTCATCATGCGTTCGATACGCAACACGATGCTTCCCTAGCTGCTGAGCAGCCTTGTCTCTCGTGTCGCCCATCTGCAACTGGCAGATCACGTGCGTGCCGACCATGGATGTCAGAGCTCTTTGGAAGTCGTCCCCATAAGTCGCTTTAACCTGAGAAATGTCCTGGAAGGCTCCAATAAAGACCACTCCCTTGCTTCGGCCTTTGTCGATCAGCGGACCAATGTTGAGCCTGCCGGCCGTCGCCAGCTCGTCGAAGACAAACCCAATGAAGCGGTGTTTTTCGGCGTCTGGAAGCTTGGGCGAGATGATCTCAGGGACAGCAAGGTTCACCAAGGCACTGATGTAAGCCTTGGTCATAGCTTCTTCCGGGCCGCTTTGGACTATGACTTGCTTGCGCCCTCTATAGCCGTCCTGAGCCCACTCCGTGATGGCAAAGCGGCGATTCTCTTTGCGCACGGGCCAGGCCATCGCCAGGTCGTCGATCAGCTTCGTTTGAGCCACGAGCGTGGCAAGCAATGAAGCGGTGGTCTGGCTCTCAGTGTTCTCCACCAAGCTTGCCGCTGTGGCGAAATGTTCTTGGATTGTTGGAAGCATGTCCTCAGCGTTTCTGTTCTTGCGCTCTGCAAGATCAGCAAAGGTCCATTGGAGAGGCTTCTCGGCTTGTAGAGATCGAATTGCGCCAACAAGTAGTTGCCTTGCTGCCGTTGTCCAGAAGTCTCCATTCTTCTGGTCTGCACTACCTGGGATAAGGATCTCCGCCAAGATTGCTGCTTGAAGTGGATAGCGACAGTCCGCTGCGATATCCCATACATAGCTCCTTTCGTCGAAGGGACAAACAATGATCGGCTTCTTGAAGTAGCTCGTGAAGTCGCCCTTCGTGTCGAACAAAAACAGCTTGTGATCGGCCCGGATGATCTGCTCAATGATCGGCAACAGGATCTGGGTCTTACCGCTTCCCACCGAGCCCTGTAAAAGCGTGTGCCTCGACCAATGGGACTTGGGTAGGTGCAACTCTGGGTGGAGCTTCAAGCTCATCCTAGCCATCCATCCTCCCTGATCTGCTTCGGCGTCATCGACCGGCGATGCGCCGCCCTGATCGCATCCCTCCCTTCCAGGAGCCTTGGGCCCGATACATGCCACGTGTTTGATCGGGGTTGCAGGGCCTTTGCACCTACCCAAGACGCCACGGCCAAACTGACGGCCAGTGATGGGCCAACACGAATCCAGACCTTCCAGGGCTCCCACATGAGGCTGACGTATTCATGTGCTCTAGCTGGATAGACAGTCCCAAAAGTGAGCTTGTTGAGGATGGCAGCAGGAGCCCCCACCAGGTCAAAGGACAGGCTCGGGGTCAGTGGGCTATCAGGCAGCTGCCAGGCGAGCCAGGTGAGGCTTGGATAGACCGTTAGAAGCAGGATCAGGAACAACGCTACACCATGGTCAACCCGGCGAACGGGTTGGCTAGGCGGGATGAAGTTCGGGACTTTGCCGAATGCGTTGTAGACCGCCACTTTCATAGACGTTTCGCAGATGCTTGTCCAGATGGACTAGAGGTGCAGCGATCAAGATGTAGCAAGTCAATACGGGAGCAGACTAGAGCTGACTCCATATCAACGTGATTCGCGTGGATGTGCGGATACACAGGAAGGATCATTGCCTTAGCTGCATCTGCCGATGCGACAGCGCCAAGGGAGAAAGCACCAAGCACAAGGCTTGGGATGTTCTCGTTTACGTCTTTCCAGCGCCAATATCGGCCTTCGGCGGTGAGCACATCCAAGAGATTGCGCCCATTGCTTAGCTGTGCGTTCGGATCAGCGCCGAACATCAAAAGGCTATGTAGTAGATCGACGTAGCTGGAAGCTTCGTAGCGGTGATCACCCATCCACTCGCTCGGATGATCAAGCATCGAAAGGTTATGGAGGAAAACGCATGTGATGTCATCAACGGCATGGGGACCATCCGACCTACCCAAGCACACTGTGTTTGCCACTTCAAAGAGCTTTTTTTGCCAAGGATTAGAACAGGCAATGATCCTGACAAGGTCACGCTGCATGATTGGCAAGCGTTCGATAGCATTGATCATTTGTGCATCTCCGTTCTTTGTTTGAGTAAAATCAGTCAAAGGCAGATGCAACTAAAGTCAAGAGATGGAGGTATAAGAAAAAGGCCCCGAAGGGCCTATTTTTACATGGACTGTGCTTTGGACTTTTGCTCCCATGGCTTTTCAGACTTAGTGATCGTCGGCTTGGCAGTGAAGTTCTCCATCTCGCCCTCGACAGGAACGCATCCCTTTTCACGAATGAATGCGTTGAACTGTTCCTCATGTTGCCTGGACTCGTCGATTCGCTCTCTCGTAATGAATTGCCGTTGATAAGCGCTCTCACCTTGGGTTTGACTTTGCTCCTGACTTAGACGACGCATTGCGATACGCGACTCAAAGGAATCTGCCATTTTGGCCTCTACCTTTTCAAGATCGGGTTTGACGTAAGCGCCTTGCATCCCTTTAAGCTTGGACGGATCACTCTCGTTTCTGATCAAATGTCGCGTCTGTTCTATCGAGGCTTTAACACCCTGCTCCATCTCGATCAAATCAGCTTCATATGCCTTACGATGTATATTGAAGACCTGGGGCTGGGGATTGTTGGCGTAGAACGCATTTCGCTTATCCAACTGCTCTTTTAAATTCATATCATCTCCTTTATTGGTGAATAGACAAGTTGTAAGGCAATTCAAGAAAAAGAAAAGGGGGCAAGCCCCCAATTCTTTTACGCAGCCTTGCCATATCCTCTCTTCTCTAGGTAATCATCCACCTCATCAAAGTCCAGGCCAGACACCTCACAGAAGTCTGCCTTGAGAGATCCCGCCCGATTGAGGATGATCAGAGCTCGACCCCGGAATAGATTTTTAGAGAAGTCATCTTCACTCAGCACATCCTCCAACTGCTTGCCTGACGTTTTTTGCAAGCGGAAGCCCTGAATTTGCTTGATCTCTTCATAGCTTGTGAAGCTAACATCGCTATCCATGCTGTTGTTGTGGAAGGTGCTCTTCTCACCGCTCGCGCCAGCATTCTGAATTTTTCCGACGCCCATAAGGCGGAGCTCTTGCATTTCTTTGTAGCGTGGATGGTGCCGGTCATGGATCGGTGACGCTGCATAGCTTCTAGATTGAGCCAGATAGTTGATGCCAACAGGTGCCGTCTTGAAGTTTGTCAGTCGTTCCTTGCCCAGCAGATTCCGATAATAACCGTAGGTCTCAGGACTCGCAGCGTTGAAGAAACAAACGTTGTTAGAGAAGTTCGCCAAGAATTCTTTTGCTTGACTCTCACCCAGCGCGTTAAAGAAGCTATAAATGTTCTGAGTGTATAGATTGAAGCTAAATCCTTTGCTTCTAGACGTAGAGATCAACTTGCGATCTGATTGACCAACCATCAGGTGGGCTTCATCAAGAAAGTAGTAAATGAAGGACTGACCGATTTCGAGCCAATTGTTGGGACGCATCTTTACGTATCGGAAAACACGCTGCTTCACCAACTCGGCAACCATTTCACCGGCAAATCCATGGGTGTCGGTGGGAAGATCAACACCTACCCAATCCCCATACAACACACCACGAAGATCAACACCTTTTTCAATAGCCGTCCAGGGCACTCCATGTTCGTTCTTCAAGTGCTCACCACGGAAAAGAGCTTGGATCATCACCGCCAAATTGAAGGTGATGCTGGTGCGCGTCTCCGGGGCCATTGGTGCCCACTCGTTTTCAAAGTAAGCGATGGATCCGGTAATCTGAGCGCTGTTTGTTGCAACGTCCAGGTAGCCTGATTTGATGATTGCTACGAAAGCTCCACGGACATACGCATCGAGCTTTGGCACACCCCCTACAACTCGAATCGCATTCAATTTTTCAATGAATCGCTGATGATTGTCTACGATCCAGTGGCAATCGCGCTCAGTCCGTAGATGAGCCTCCAACAGCCCAATGTTCTTCTCAACTCTTGCAATCGTTTGGTCAAACGCATCACGCTCTTGTGGATACAACGCTCGATCAACTTCGAGACGAATGAGACCCTGCTGCAACTCGCTCAACTGCTTGGCAGAGTTCTCACGGGTGAAGAGCTCACTCTTGTAAAGCGCATAGACGATGGTCAATGCATGGTCATAGACCATATTAGCGGCCTTATCCCAGATGCCATTGGCCCCATCTTTGTTCGTGCTCGTGTTTTTGTCTAACGCTTCTTTAATCGATTGCACAAACTCAGACGGATTTAGGTCTTCGCAGAGAGCAAAGTCAATGCCTGGACGAATTGCCTTGTCGATGATCCTACCCATCTCTGCAACAAGCACATTCTTTGCGTCTGCAACCAAGCCGCCAATGCGCGTTTCGATGAACTGCTGTGATTCAAGACACACGTCTTCTGTGACATGCAAGATCGTGGGTCTATTAAGAGGCACGCGCACACGGGCACACTTGACGTCTGCCATTTCTTTGCGAGCAATGTAAGTTTTGCCCGACCCCACCTGTCCCGTTGTCAACTTATGCTTGGAATTATCGAGCACTGTAAGGCCCATGACGTCACCCGTCGCAGCGTGCCGATAGTCTTTTAGATGTAGGTAACCAGTTGGCCTACCCAATGCAATGAAAGGCGTTTTGTCCTTCATCGCGTCTTTAGCCTGTTGCTCACGAAGGTCGCGACGTCGATTCTTATCCGCCAGATCATAGTCACCCATGCTGTTGTCGTTGCCATTTTGGGTCAGAATCACATCGCGATTTAAGTCAAGCCGCTTGATGTAGACCAATGGACAAAGGCACGCAACTGCATAGACGAAGATGATGTTGACGGGGAAAGGCATATAAAGAAAGACAGCGAGAAAGACTACGAGATAGATTTCAAGCTTTAAAGCACGCTTGAAAGCTAAGATCTTCCCATTCCATCCAGCACCTCCCCAGATGATTGCGTAGAACGCTGCAATAAAAATTGAGATCGACACAAATCCACCTAGTGCTATGCCTGCACCAATAAGGGCGGTGCTTGGGTCACTCAGTGCGTTAGCTGCAAGAGCGTTACCAGCAACCGCTGCCCCGCCTGGTATTCCACTAGCTTTAAGCCTTGCGACACTTAGCACGAACGGCAAGAACAATGCGAATACCGCTGCGCCGAGAGCCTTTTTGCCACCGTCCTCTTGCTTGATCGATATGAGGTAAGGATAGGCGCACGCCAGGATCGCAAGGCTTGCCAAAGTTCCGAGCATGCCCGGGAGCACGAACCAAGCCATCAAGGCAACGCATGAAATCACCGTTAGCATCCCGAGGAACATGGGCATAACAGAACTTTCTGAGCCCGACAGACTGTCTTGGCTTAGGACATATCCATAAATTTGCTCACCGCTCTTTGTTGTGCTTGTTTCGATTTGTTTGTAGGCCAAATCACGTGGAACTTTGGGAAACCACGGCTTAAATGGCTCTAACACCTGGATGCTGTCGGGAACTCGCCAGTTCTTAACAGCACCCATTTCGAGCCACTCATCATCGCTTGACGGCATGCCTATTCCATCAGCGTGGATGGTTTCGAACTTCGCATACGGAAGATGCCAGGTTTTAACTGCACCCAAGGACTGAACTTCCCGCTCTTCTTCTGGTAAGACATCCTCAAGCAGCCGTCCTGGCAATCGCTCCATGTTGTCGAACGATCCAACAACTTCGTTTGCTTCATAGACAGTCTCTTCCATGATGCGAGATTTGACATCCACGAATCTTTTAAGACCGGGAAGTTTTCCCGCAAACTGCATAGGATCAAAGAGAGTCATCATAATCGGTCTCCATATGCATCTTTCAATGCCTGACGACACGCTTTGGACTCAGGATCTACGCAAGGATTTTCGATTTCTTGATCACTGCTCAGAGCTCTCTTAACCGCGCTTGTGCCCTTTCCCACCAGAACAGCGCTACTGAGCAGCATCAAAAGACCAAAGCAAACAAGGCCACTCGCCAACGTGCTGACCAGCGCAACATAGCGCCTTTGATTACGTCGATAGATATCTGCGAGTTTGCAGTCTTCGCGCCATTGAAGCTTCATGACATCGCGCGGAATTGATGGGATGCGATCTAGATGAGAGTAGTAATACGTTTTTATAACATCCGGGTGTAGAGGACCAAGCTCATCGAATGTGCCAATGAAAAGTCGCCCATGGAAGTGATTCCACTTGGATGCAAATGAAAGCCCGGCCTTTCGACTGAACTGCGTGAGTAGTGACAACATGCAAATCTCCTTAGTTGTTTGAGTTCCTTACCAATAAGCCAAAACAAAAAAACCGCAAGTCCAACTCGCGACTTTTTCTTCACTCAAGTTGCTTAGCAAATTGGTCTAAGTCATCGCTTGCTTTGTCCACCCAGTCACTTTGTCTTTTCCCAGGTGCATCTGGTTTTACTTTTGGCTCTGATCGTTTTTTAGGAACTACCGAATTGGACGGAGGTGCGTTCAAAGGTTTAGGCCGTGAGTCTTCCACCCGGTTCTGCTCTTCCACCGCTGGCAGCGCTGACGTCTCTACCACTTGCTGAATTGACTCAGTGACCTGGACAGAGTCAGGCGACTTTGGATCCTCACGAATGACAGAAGGCGGCGCAGATCTCTCTGGCCCTAAGTCGTATTCGCGAGGTGGATCTGGTTCCGCCGCACGCTCCTGATGCATCAGGAACCACACCCCGCCCACTGAGAGCATCAAGACTAAAACGATAGATGCCAAGATCACTGGCTTCAACCTGGAACGGCCTTCGACCATAGCTTTGGTCTCTTTGATAATTCTTCTCTCAGAAGCATGGATGACGGGACACCGCGTTTGGTTGATCTCTAGCCCTCCCTGGTGAGGTTCCCGTGCTTTGACCTCAGGCCGCTTCGACACTTCCTGCTCGGCTCGCTCTTGTGCTCGACCCGCTTTGATTGCCTCAGCCTTGTGCTGTGCTTGATCGATGCCGGCAATCGCTGCTGCTGCAACCGTTTTGGCGAACCGACCAGTGAGCTTGGCTGCGTGTTGAAGCGCCGCCTTTTGATGATCTGAAACTAACTTTGTCTCATCCTGTTCGTTCTTCTGCTCCAACTGAGTTTGAGCAGCATTGGATTGCTCCAACGCTGCTCGCCGGCGTCGTCGTTCAAATTCGCTCATGCTCATTGAACTTCCTCCGTCATTTCAAATCAGGCAAAGGCGAAATCAAAATTCGGTGAGATGGAACCTTCCCGCACTGATTGTTGAGCTTGTGATTTGTCAAAGCACCTCTGCCGTTCAACTCGCCGACAACAGCCAAGCACCCTGCTCCACCTTCCGTTCGAACGGTCAGTTCGTTCTTGGATGACTTCAAGATCGTGCTGAGCTTGTCAAAGAAAGCCTTAGTTTTCTGGTCAGGATTGATCACAGATGCAGGGTCATATTCGACCACCAGGCCCTGAAACTTTTCAACAGCCTTGCCTTCTGCTGAGGTCTCGGTCTTTGTGTCCACCGTTGCTCGCATGCCTGCCAAGCGAGCCGCATTAGCTGCCTCCTGCGCTCTTGCGATCTCTTGCTTGTAAGCCATGCCCCCGCCGATCAGTCCACCCGCAGCGCAACCTTTCATCGCGCCGTCCTTGCCAGCGAAGATCGCGCCTAGTGCCCCACCAGCTACGCAGCCGATGCCCGCCCCTTTAGCGACTGTGCCCTTGTTGATGTCTGAACCTCCACCTGAAAGCTGGTCAAGCGTTGCGCAGCCTGAGAGCATGGTGATCAATGAGGCAGTCATAATTAATTTAGTTTTTTTCATAGATTTCTCCTTAGTTGATGAATGAAATGGGTTAGCGATTTTTCAAAGCCTGACCGATGATGTCGTCGGTCTCGCTAAGGCTCGTATTCGTTTTCGGGTTGAGCGCAACTTCATCCCCACCCAACACTGCCGATAGATTTAAGACAAATGTTTTCGTGAGATCAGTAGACCTTTCGATGTGTCGCTCTGACTGTTGGTTGAATGCACTGACGCCTGCTTTAAAATCGAGCATCAGCTCTCTCCGCGCCTCAACCAATCGCCGCTCTTCCCTATCAGCAAATTCTTTCAGCTCACACATCGCTTTTTCGGTGAATTCCTTGAACAGCTGATCGTTCAACAGTCCATCGACGGCTAGTCGCACCAACTCATTGACGCTTGTTCTTTTCCGAATTGCCATTGCGCTGAGTGATCTCAATTGATCACTCTCAAGCAATACATTTCTTTTGATCAGCTTCATAAATTCTCCGTTTGACATAAATTGACCGTAAGGCGATTCGGTGAAATGGCAAGGGGGCTGCTGATAAATACTTAGAGAAAGTTGATAAGGGTGATTGAAGGCATTAAAAAAGCCCCTCGTCGGGGGATTCTTTAAATCCTTGCGATGCAAAGCTCTCAGAGTCTCTACACAGGGCGCGCGGGGATCAGCGCGGAACACCCAAAGGTGCGTCATGTGTATGATCTAGACTTGTGAAAATGACGATGCCTTTGCCGTTCCGCCAGCCGACGCTTCTGCCTTTTCTTTTCGCTCCTGGTCGTTCTTTTCGATGCTGACTCTTGCGCCGATCTCAATTTCTGCTTCACTGAAATGAGATCAAGCAAGAACGGGAGACGACAAATTTTATGGAGACGACAGACAAAAGTAGGATCGAGCAAGTGAACGAAGCGAAGCAAAGTTCTCTTGATGATCCGATTGCGATTTTCAGCCAAGCCATCTCTGAACTATCAGCTCGACAGTCATTCAATCTGCCAGCAAAGCTTCGCCAGCAGTTGAGATCGATGCAGGCCTCCTGCCCCATCTGCGCATGTGACTTCTCCCAGCAATCATCAATCGTCGTTGCTCAGATCGTTCCCGTTGAGCTTGGCGGACCAGACAACTTCTCCAACTGCTTCCTGTGCTGTGAGCGCTGCAATCGAAGGCGCGGCACTTCAGATCTGCTCAGCCTTGGCGAACCGTTCTGCAGCCCAGCTGCTGCCCCACCCCTTCCATCGCACGGCCGCGTCCTGGGCTTTTCCCCAACGGACCTGATGCATAGCCGCTTGGAGCTGTTAGCACGCTCTGCCAACCACTGGACGCCTCACACCCGCAATTCGATGAAGTGCACTGTGCTGAGGCACCTGGCTAAGCGGTGGGCTGAGCCGCGCTTTCGTGTCTTCGCACACCACTCTTCTGACCTGGCCCTGATCGGCTTCGGGGCGCGCTCAGGTGACGCTCAGAGCTTGGGTGCTGCTCGTGTGCTGACCAAGTTTCAGGGTGCCCGCCTAGCGCTGGTGGGAGAAGCCGTGAGCGTCTACCAGGTAGATCCAGGGCGCTTCCTACCCTTGATCTGGTCACTCATCGAGCTCAACGCACTCGTCGTGCCTGTGCCCCTCCCAAGCAAAGACGCGGTAGCTCCCGGTAGCGAGTGGCAAGACTTCTGGCCGGACCATGTTCGGTCAGTCGCTGCACTCAGGTCCCGCCTGAGGCCTGGTCATGCCAGCAAGTTCGGTGAGCTCGCCCGCTGCCCTGATGCAACACGCGCGCTATCTAACAAGCCTGACGCACTGCGGAAGCGTCGGAAAAGTGCCGCAAAAGTTGAGACCAACCGCAGCCAGCGGCTCGCTCTCTATCACCAAAATCGGATCAAGGATGCTCTCCAAGACGGCGCTTGCGCCGTCCTGGAGGCTCGGCTAGTAGCACTTCAAGACCTCATAACTTAATTTCGGGAGGCAGTGCATTGGAAAATACCCTTCCAATCTCATTATTCAATCTTTCTAATAGATCCAGTCGCTTAAACTTGATATGTCCGTTCTTGTTTTTGAATACCTTCAATGAGAAGTAATCATTCCAAGGTGCGTCCTCCCAGCAATTCTGTGTAAGCATCCTAAATGTAGTGATTCGATGATCGAACTCCGGCTTTCCATCAAGTGAGCACATGACCCTTGCCAAATCATCGATAACATTGACACTTGATTGATCAAAGCCACCAGTCCAGTCAGACAACTTAACAATGCACTTTTCCGCGAGATAGTGATGCTCATTGCACTTATAATTACGACTAAGTTCCAAAAAAATATCCCTTAATCCGTCGTCTCGCATTTGCTCCCGCGATTCATAGTATTCGCGAAAAGTAGCCTCAACATTATCTGAACTGAACTCAGGAACTGGATCATACCCACCCAATCCTCGCGTCCATTCATTGCGCCTTGCATCATTAAGAAACGACCAAAGTCCACTTTGTTCCATCAAGTAGCGCCATGCTGACCGATCAATAGTGTCGATCAGCTCGCTCTCTGTGCGACTGAGATATCGTTTGCCCTCGTGCAATCTCCGATCAAAAAGCTTGCCATCCTTGGCCATTTTTATCGCATCTTCAATTTCATCAAAGCCTCTCCTAATCTTGTTGCAGATCTCGGCCCTGCCTTGGATGTAGCCGGAAAAATCAAGCCCTGGGAGCAACTCATTCATGCTTCCCCCCTTTTTTCAGAGTCAAAATAAGCTTTAGTTCGCCCTTGCAGAAGAGCAGCGGTCGAATTACTCAACATACATGACCTCCTCCAACTCGATAGTTGTGGTGATCGACTCCCCCAAAGCATCGTTATCAACTACCGTCACATTGATTTTCACAAGTGCAGTCCCAATTTGGGTATAGAAGGAGAATGAAAGGTCCGCACTCTCATCCGATGTGCATCGAAGCTGCTCAAGAACTTTCATACTGACAATGATGAAAACCTGCGAATACTCAAACTGAATATCGTCTCCATAAGAATAGTTCTGGACCACATGTGCAAGTTCCACGTCCATCAGGATGTTATTCCTGCCAGTTGAATCCAGTTCACTCAAATTGATGTAACTCATTAAGCTCTCCACTTATCTGACGCCATGCCAGACTTCGATGAGAACTGTATTTTCATTGGAGGTTTTGGTCCACGTGAAAGGCGTCCCTTTCCATAAATGCTTGTTCAGCATCGGCACCCGGCATAAAAAAGCCCCGCAAAAGCGAGGCTATCAGCTCAGCTGGAAGGCTGAAAAACTAACATGGCTGAAAAGCTTTTGCAGAGATCTGATCAATCCAAGTTGCTTGGGCAATCCCAGCAACTGCTTCTATTGGGCAATCGAAAGTGTGAACTTTGATGTGATCTGTGCCTCGCTTCTCCAATGTGACCAACCCAAACGGACCGTCTACCCCAAACAGGTGAAAATCGCCCTGGATAGCACCACACGCTTGGCAACGGTTGGCCAGATAGCGCGTGCCCGATCCCTTCGTCGTCGCCATCAGCATCCATGGTGCAGCTGCTGAGATGTGCTGTGAGGCGGGAAGATTGATCGACTCCACATACCTCAAGACCGCTGGATCTGAGATGGTGAGTTCTTCGCCATCATCAAATCGCTCAACGAAGCTTGGCACCCAGAGAGCGCTGACCGATGTCGCTGCCACGCATGTCCAGCACTCGTGATCTGTCGTCAGCACTGCAAAACTGGGGCTTAGGATGACTGAGCTGAGCTCGGGCAACGCCGCTAATACTGCTTTTCGGTCTGGTTCGATCATGTCCCTATCTCCCCTTGGCCAGGGCTTTCCGGGCCTGCCAAGTTTCCACCACAAACAGGCACAAAGAATGAGCTGAGTGGACAACAAGACGGGCGTGCCTTGGAGCGACCTTGTAGGCGCGTTTGTGCTGGCCGTGGGCACTGCCCGCATGCGTTCGATAAGCACCGAGGCCATCAATGATGGAACTTAGCCCCGACAGCACACGCTTCAAGTCATCGTCTTCCAGCTGCTCAGGCGACAGCTTCAAATGCTTAGCAACGACAACCCACAGGGGCTTCACTGTCTGACTCGTGGGTAGGTCCAGGCGCTCAGTGGCGATGTAGTGTTTGCAAAGAGCTTCAACGATTGCGCATGCTGCCGTCACAGCAGCAGCCGGATCACTATCGATGAACCTAACCGCTCGCTCAAATTCCTCTTCCACTTCTGCAACTGAGAAGTCCTTCAAAGCCTCGCCGAAGGCCTTGCTTGGAGCAGTGACAGAGTGAGCGCCCAGAATGCGGCCGCCAAATCCATAGGACAGTTGATAGCGAGCAAGAATTTCGTTGATTCGCTTGCGAGCGGTGAGCTCTTTGTCGGGATCCCAGGTCGAGACCTCACCATCCATCAGCGTTTCAATGAGCTTGCCAAGGATCGTGAAGGCCTTAGAGACATCCTCCTTCCCTTCTCTCACAAGCCAATTTTGAACCTTGTCAACGCAATTTCCCTCAGGAACATCGCCAGAAGCGCCTGCTTCGTAGAGCATCGTCTCCAAGCGTCGGTGACTGTAGTAGTAGGAGCCAACGACATCACCAATGGTGGCAGCCAACGGCTTGGGGAACTCTTTCAGCATGGCTTGGTCCGGTCAGTAAGGAGTTGGCATGGCCGACAATGCAGCCTGTCCGTAGAGCATAAATGCAGCGCCGAGCGCATAGATCAGCCATCCATATGCTGGGCGCACAAATGCGACAAGAATCAACCCCAAGATCATCGGGATCGCCGTGATCCCGAGGTAGTAGCCCCAAGTTGACGGAATCGTGCTCACTGAACTTGGCGACTCCTGGAACTCCACAAGTAGCCCGAAGGCGAGCCAAGACACGAGAGGCCCCAAGCACAGAAGAGCTAGCCCGTGCACGACCCGCGTTCGCCTGCGAATTTTAGAGTGTGGCATCTGGAACACCTGCCGATAGACGACACGATGGGCGCACGAACTTCCCCTGTTCCCTTGACGACAACCGCATTGTAAGCGCTACGTGAAGACGAGGGGTGTCAGAAAAATCTGACACTGGGCCGATGCACCGTGTGCGCTAGCTCAAAGACGACGGGAACTGGTAACTCGCGTTACAGATGCCGGACCAAGACTATGCCGGCTTGCAACGCATTCCTTGAAGCTCGGGGGAATTTCCACTGAGTTTGTCTGGAACTCTTTTTGGGTCAACGTAGACTCATCAGCGCCTTTGGTATGGGAGCACCTTTCCACGACACACCACCCATCCTCCATGTTCTCGTCATCGTATTCGACTCGATCAAGCCGAAGGCTGCTATCTGAGATGATGTATGAAGTTCCGTTCTCATCTGAAATCACAGCTCCGGCCAGACCAAGATGATAGGCGGTTCGGCCGCGTATGCTCTGCAAATCCCAGGCTGGATCTTCTCCATTGGCATATTCAATAAGCTCATCGTTGCCACTACAGTCGTCAAACTCAATCGCGCATGTCCACAGGTTCTCCCACTGTTCTTTATCGTAATCGAATTCAAGGCAGGCTTTTTCGAACGCAGACCTAATATCTTCCTCTCTAACAATTAACGGGTTTCCATGCCTGTCAGACATGTAGTCAATAGAATTGGTTGGTGATTCATCCAGGTTATGAAGCATATCGGTAGTGAGCATATTCCACTCATCTTTAAGCTCTATTCGATACGTTACGTCACCAAAGTGATCTAGAGCGTTATCAGAAAAGCACAGTCCACGAATGACGTTATCCTTCGTAAAATCATCTAATGGAATTTTGCAAAGATTTTCATTGTCAGTGCAGTGATATAAAAACATGAGATCTCCTAATTATTTGAACAACCTCATTAAAACGCAAAACTATTCTTTAGCAATGGTTTTTAGCGCTTTCTCTCAAGAATTCGCTCGCCATAGGTGGCATCGCAATGAGCGCTCACGGCGGTAGACTGCTGCACATGCAATGAGTGATCTACGCACCTAATTCAGTCCGCCCAGGAGGGCAGATGTCTGTCATTACAATGATCGCGGGTGCTGTCAGCACCGCTTCGCTTATTGCCTTGATCCACTACGTTTGGAGTGCCTACTTCCAGCCACAAGCGTTCGTTCGCCGCGCCCACATCCAGTCGGGCATGTCACCCCTAAAGTGGACCTACTTTGGCCTGGCGTGGCTGGGACTTGCGATCATGATATATGGAGGCACCCGGAGCGCACTCTTCTGGATGCCGGACGATTGGGGCTGGACAGACGAAGACGGAGATGTGCAGCCACTTAGATCCTACTTCGCGGTTGCGGCAGCAATGCTGCTGACGTTTCCTGCCTTAGGCTTCATCTACCGTGCGGCAGCAGATCGATGGGATGCCATTGAGCGGAAGAGGCCTGGTTCGTGAGCAAGCGACTCGGGCCCGTCTGGGGCGATCATTGATCGCGTGCGAAGCACCCAAGGCGCGGTGGGCCAGCGGCCCATGATCCTGGTCAAGCCGCTCGAAGCTCTCGAGCGAAGTCCATCTTTGATTTGATGAGCTGCTGGACTTCCCAACGCCGACGCTCTTCTCTCTCTACCAGCCTTTGCTTGACCCGTTCAACAGCACGCCATTTATGATCCTCGATGGCTTGGCTCTGCAAGAAAAGTGAGCCTTTGCCCGAAATCAGAACCGTGTCTCGTCCGTAGACGTTGACTAGGCCCTTGCGTGCCGCTCTGTCAAAAGCATGATCAAAATCAGACTGAGCATAGCCCGTTAATTGGTGAAGGAATTCAGCTGGAGAGCAAAGGCCAAAGCTCTCTTTAGCTGCAAGGCAAACTTGGACATCTGAGATATAAGCATTCATTTGGTCTCCTCGGTTAGACGAATCGGCGGACGGATTTGGTGCCGTCAAAGCAACAGAACTCGACACGAGTCTCAATTTGCTGCTGGCTGGTTCGATTGGTGGTCATCAAGCCGTTGAAGCGCTTCCAATAGATCCCCAGCGAAAGCTTGGGCAGTCCCAGACCGTCTTTGCCTATGCGCTCTCTCAGCTGCTCAGCGGTCGTGATGTCTTTGAGCTTAATTTGAGTGTTCATGAGTGATCTCCCTTTGTAAATTCATTGAAAGGCAGATCCAACTTTTGTCAAGCTTTTAAGATCAAGATTGGAGAATTTATTTCGGCGCATTAGGCCTGCCCAAGCTACCTGGCATCTGAGGGCGCAGCGCAAGGCGACGAATGGCAGACAAAACAAAAAGCCCCAGCTAAGGGGCTTTTGGACGATTAGATAAGTGCATCAGAGCCTTCGGACCTGGATTTTTTGAACCGCTACCGCGCCCTCGCTGTCAGACTTAGCTTGCTCAACGCATTGTTTGAATGACGGCAGAACTTGCACGGTTGTTGCATTAAGCTCCTCCTTACATAATTTTGACTGCGCCACATTCAAAAATCTAGCAGCTTTAAAATCACCCCTCTCATACAAACTATCTAATAATTGATCGCAATTAGTAAACGGTATCAGAATTTCAGTAATTTCACCAAAGCCGCGATAGATTGAATAATCAAGCGCTTCTATGAAGTCATATTTTTGACCAACGAACGGAATGAGCATTTCAACTATTTCACTATTTCCATGCTTAATTGAGTAATTCAATGCTTCTATGAAGTCAAATTTTGGACCGGCGAACGGAATGAGCATTTCAACTATTTCACTATTTCCATGCTTAATTGAACAATTCAAGTCTTCGGCGCGAACCATGCCCGGCTCGGAAATCGATAAAAGCAATTCCAGAATTTCTCTATCTCCGCAGTGAACAGCTCGACGATAACCACTCGTGAAGTCAGATCTTAGATTTGATACCGGGATGAGCAGCTCAGCGATCTCTTTGTGCCCCTTTCTGAAAGCCTCTCTCAACGCACCTGAATCTGAAAACTTAGCATTGGAGAACGGAAGTAACATTTCAACAATGTCCTTATGTCCGTTGCGAGCAGCCTCGCTCAGTGCCGTAGCGTTTTCATCTCTATTGTTACTTGAAAAAATTGGCAAAAGTAACTCGGCGACAATTTCTTTATGGCCGTTTTTTGAAGCCCCCACTAAAATGGATATATGCTTCTTTGGATCGGAGACAGGGAGCAGCAATTCGACAATGTCTTTTTTTCCGTTCAATGCAGCTACTCGCAACGCGTCGGAGTTGTTTGCAAGCGGCTCCGATACGGGCAGCAGCATCTCAACAATTTCTTTATGGCCATGTCTTGCAGACTCAGTTAAGGCCCTGGAATTTAAATCTGTCGGCTGAGAAACTGCAATCAGCATCTTGACGATTTCCCTATTGCCTTTTTCCGCAGCTCTTCTCAACGCCTCAGAGTCATTCGCCTTAGCATTTGAGACTGGGATAAGGCCTTTAACGATTTCTAGCTGCCCATACATCGCCGCCTGGATTAGTTTCTCTTCATTAGTCATAGTGATCTCCTTTTCCTCAGTAAAAGGCCAGTCGCATTTTTGTCAACACCCAAAGCAGTAAAAAGCCGCCTTTCGGCGGCCTATTGAATGTTTGCCTTAATGATTGCAATTTCAGGTAAGCAAGTCTTGTAAGTATTCTCTCGCCCCGTCATCTGACGCGGTCATGTCGTTTTTTTTAAGCGCTCGCCTCATAAGTAGAACGACATCATGATCGGCATCTTCATAGCGTTCGCAGTGAGCAAGACTACGGCAGGAGAGGTTGTAAGAGTTGGGGAAGGACCTCGACGGCTCACGCACGAAAGAGATCACTTGGCTATCTCTTCCCGAAGGATACCAGCGCGCCGCTCTGTCAAATGATCCCTCCGGGTGCTCTAATCGCGCTTGGCGTTTTTCGTATCGAGCCAGCGCTTGAAATGCCGCACTGAATTGAGACGCTGTTACTGAATGCTTTTTCTTTGATTGAGTATTCATGTGTGAATGCCTTTACTTTTGAGTGGATGAATTCAGTAAAAGGCAGATGGCACTTTTGTCAATAGATGCAGCCATTAAAAAACCGCCTTTCGGCGGTTTTTTCTTATACATAGCAATTGAGCTCGCGCTCTGGCGTTTGACCCAGCGGCATAAACAGCCCTTTATCTGTGTAGATCCAAAGCTCTTCGTCTACGACATTTGCAGACGCTGCCTCATCCCAGACAAGCAATTTCTCCTTGATGCTTGCTCCAGTTGAAAGAAAGACACCCTCTTTGATCGAAATAACTCCGGCCTCACGAGCCTTGCAGATGAGCCGTTGAATTGCATTGATTTTCATGTGATCTCCTTTATTGAGTGGATAAATCAAGCAAAAGGCAGATCGAACGTTTGTCAAGCTTTTAAGATCAAATTAGCGTCCTAAACTGGGCGGGCTGGGGCTTGCCTCAGTTGGTGCCAGTCCATTGGGCGTCGGTGCAGGGGACGGAATTTGGCCATAAAAAAAGGCCCTGCTGGGGGCCTTTTGATGTTTAAGTTGGGGCATCACAATCTTCGAGCTTTGGCTCTTTGGGTTGCCACCGTTCCCTGGCTGTCAGTCCTTGCTTGATCAACGCATTGAATGAAGCTTTGTGGTATTTGGACAGTTGAGGCCTGAAGCTCTGCCATCTTTAACTTTGCCTCTACGGCTCTTACCATCGCTACCCTCTTTTCATCAAGGTCTTTACAAGCGGTGTCTACATCAGACACGGGAATTAACAATGCAACAATTTCCTTATGCCCTTTAAATGCCGCGCTTGCTAAGGCATCTGAGCCTTCTGCGCTCGGATCTGATACCGGCAAAAGCATTTCAACAATTTCCTTATTTCCTTTAAATGCGGCGTATCTCAGTGCAGCTGAGCCACCCGCCTTTGGATCTGAAAAAGGAAGCAGTAATTCAACAATTTTCTTATGCCCGTTTTCTGCAGCACATCTCAGTGCATCTGAGTCATCTGCTTTTGGATCTGAAAAAGGAAGCAGTAATTCAACAATTTTCTGATGCCCGCTTTCTGCAGCACACCTCAACGCATCTGAGCCATCTTCTTTTGGATCTGAAAAAGGAAGCAGTAATTCAACAATTTCTTTATGCCCATTATATGCGGCATATCTCAGTGCAAGTGAGTCATCTGCTTTTAGATCTGAAAAAGGAAGCAGGAATTCAACAATTTCTTTATGCCCATTATTTGCGGCATATCTCAGTGCAAGTGAGTCACGAGCCTCTGAATCTGGAAAAGGAAACAGTAATTCAACAATTTCTTTATGCCCGTTTTCTGCGGCATTCCTCAATGCCTCTGAGTCTTCGGCCTTTGGGTCTGAATAAGGGAGGAGCACTTCAACGATCTTTTTGTGCCCCTGCCGTGACGCCTCCCTTAGTGCCAGTGAATTATGATATTTTGCGTCAGCCACTCGAATTAGTCGACTTACATCGCCCTCCTCGCCTTTTTGCGCAGCTCGAATTAGTTGTTCTTCATTAGTCATAGTGATCTCCTTTTCTCCAGTAAAAGGCCAATCGCATTTTTGTCAATACCCCTTAATATAAAAACTTCAACAAATAACCAAGAGAGCAAAGACTGCCCTCACAACCGCCGCACCTCAGCACGCGCATCTAGAGCTGGTGTCGCCCGATGCAGGAAATAGGCTTCCAGGCGTTTAGATGCCGCAAACCAAGCTCTCTCCCAGCAATAGCTCACAGCTTCCCCAGGACAGCAGTGCAGATAGAGAAGCTCCATGAGGCCCTGATGCTGCTCCTCCGCAGCAATCGCCATGGCTTTGCTGTATTCGCTGGGGCTACCTAGCCCAACGCTCCCTGCCCTCGCCCACTCGATCATCCGCAGGATCAGATCAGGGTCTGTGCCTTGGCGCAGGTGACACCAATGCTCGATGGCCAGCGGGTCAGAGAGTGGATAGAGAACTAGGGCGGCTTGGAGTCGAGCGTTCATTGCTGCGACCGCCAGAGCTTTCGAGTCCTGGACCTTTGGGTCCACCTGGTCCAGCAGCTCACGCAACGTGACCAGGTCACCCGTTCTGGCAGCTTCGATGAACTGGTCTTCCGTTGAGCTACTCAGATGCGTCACCCGCTGATCGAGCACGAGTGACCTTCAAGACCTTCCGCTCGCTCCTCAGCACTTGCGCCCCGTATTCCGCAAGGGCTATCAGCCCTGTTGTCCAAGGCTCGCTAGGGTCATCCAAGAACTCTTGGATTGTGTCTCTGAGGCGCGGCGGCACGGTAATCATTGAACGATTTGTGCGAACGCCCTCAGGAGTGCGGTAGTCGCGGAGCCGAGCTGTGCGATGGAGCTGCAAAAGGGCTTCACTCCCCTCTCTGGGCCGGTCTTCCAGGTCAAAGTAGGACCGCCGGCACTCGTGGTCACCTAGCTCGGGCGCGGACCTCAGCTCGACGTTGACCCGCTTCTCGCTGCGATGCCCGGGCTGATGAATGACGTCTAGCGCGGTGTCGAGGTTTGGGACCTTTCTCATAAATCGCCCCAGGCTCGGCTATCAAAGCCTCTCACTGTTCGCGCAATCGCTTTGACGTCCTGCTGAGCGTGGCTGGCTCTCACCCCCGCCCGATCAAAGACAGTCTCCCCGTAGCCATAACACGAGGCAAAGATTGCCCGATCCCTCACGATCAGCGCCCCGGGAGGAAGCTGTGCGAAGCGCTGCCGATGCTCTGAGCGGTCGGGATTGAAGCGGTTTGCCACCACGATGTGAGGCAAGCTTTTCTTTCGCACGAGCTCCATCGTTTTCAAGAACACGACAAAGCTCACTGCATCCAAGAGCGTTGGGATGATGTAGACGTCAGCGTCAGGCAGGAGACCATTCTCAGGAAGCTTTGGGGCGGTGTCGAAGATATGGAAGTCATGCTGTGCCCGTGACTTCACGACACCCACCGTGAAGGCCGTCTCCCCGGCCAGCCTTGACCAGGCGAGGGATGAACCTTGGACGTCCAAGTCAGCGACATAGACGCTGGAACTTGGGTAGGTGCACTGCAAGCAATGAGCGAGATTGAGCGTGAGAGTCGTGCGCCCTACTCCCCCTTTACCGTTCAACATGCATATCTTCATGAGAGCACCGCTTGGACTTGTGATGCGCGCTGACGGTTCCAATGACCCATCATTCGTCTATCTCGATCTTTAGCTCGGTTCTTTAAACGCGATGCTCGCTCTTCTTTTTGGTTCAAATGAACTTGATAAAACTTGACCGTTGTGTCGATGTCATATTTGATTTTCATGCTGATCTCCAATTAGGGTTATTCCCTAGATTGAAGAAAAGGCAGTTCAAACTTTTGTCAATAGTTTTTACTCCAAATACTTGACAAAAGTTCAATCGGCCTCTTAATCAATGAAAGGCACTCAAAGCCCCATCATCTAAAGGAGATCATCATGTTCAAATATCTTTTCAACCACGAAAGCCTTTTAATTTCATTAGGCTCGATGGCAACGCTTACGGTCTTTGCCTTGCTTGGATGCTACGCAGCGCTGTCCGGAATTGGCCGCTTGATCAGTAGTGCCCTGGGAACGGGCGCATGAGACGCCTGATCACATGGCTAGTTCTTATCGCTTGCTTGATGATCGGACTTGACTGCTTCGCGGCGAAGGCTATCGGAAGCATTCGAACGATTGAGTCATCTCTTGCGAGAATTGGATCCAGATAAACTAAAGGCCACTCTAAGTGGCCTTTGTCAAATCAAATCATCGCCGCTTGGTCTTAGCCGTTTGATCAATGGTCCGGACGGACCAAGAGATATACCCATCTCTCTTGCGACATCGGAAATTATTTTTCGAGAGTTAGGAAATACACCGGAAACATCACTCCGTGTCATACCTTTTTTGAGAGCATGGCGCAGCAGAGCTTTTATTTCCTCACGCTTCTTAAGTCTCTTTATCGAAACTGGCTCATGGCCGACCATCTTTCTAGCGCTCTGAACAAGAGAACCTGAGACCTGCTGCTCTCGTGCAAGCTGGGCGAGACAGTGCCCAGGATCTCTAACAAGCAACGCCGCGATTTCGAGACGCTTCTTCTCTAGCATTTCAGTTCTACGAGGTGCGCCGACCTGGATGCAGATGCTACCGATCCGTTGCCTGGTCAGACCGAACTCACGGGCGAGGGACGAATGCTTCTCGTCGCCCCGCTTGAGCTTTCGCACCAATCGAGCCCTCTCCTTTACGCTTAGCCGTCTCATAGTCATAAAGCGACCTTCGCTCGCATTGCGCGTTGATGACGCGCCAAGACTGACCCCTTCTTTTCGGAGGACGCTGAGGCGTCACCGGAAGCCTTTGCCGCTCGGAATTGATCAAGGATGACGACGTTGGTGCGAGATTTGCTGACAGAAAGCACGTTGTGCTTATTAATCGAGAAACCGGTAACTAGTCCACACTCCGGGGCAGACAAAACTACCAACGCCCTCTTGACTTCAAATTTAAATTTCTTCAACTCGAACCCGGAACGCGCCAGGCGTTTTAACTCCAAAAGCGAAATTGGAGGAACAACTTTGTGAGTAGCAATGAAGTCGTGAAGCCACAATACAAGCTGATTATTCCCAAGCGACACTTTGCGAGTCAGATCATTGACCAGAACTTCATCATCAAAGAGCTTGGATAATTCGTTGTTGATCGTGATCGTGATGTTCCCTTTCCGAACCCTCGTCCCAACGTTGACTCTGGCAATCTTCACTCCAGAGACCAACCCTCCGATGTAGTCGTGTGTTGCCGTTTGATAGCTGATCTCCCCGCTTCGTAGATCTCTGAGCATGTTGACCAGGCGACTGTGCATCTGCGAGCAGGTCGATTTATTACCCATCCTTCGCAGCAACTCGTTCCCACTGATTTCAACGGTGTCGGTCTCCTGCTCGACATATGCAGAAATGATGCTCTGCCACAGCAAAGAGTGATGCTGATTGAGCACAGGCCCTGTGTAGCTCACCTTGGTGGCGCGTAGATTTTGAACGGCTAAGCTGGTGTCTTCGAGATGAATTTCTACGCGCTCACTCTTCACTGCCATAGACGTTCCAAAAAGGGCGGATCGCGCCAGCCCCAATGGAATTTTAGAATAAATATCTTCTTTACACACGAAACCATCTCCTTAAAATGACATCAATTAAGGAATAGGCCAATATCAACTTTTGTCAACTTCAAACGGCAAACTGTTAAACGCTTAGGTTAAATTCTCCTGCGATATATCGAGAACTTTGCGCGATATAGCTAGAACCGCACTGCGATATATCGAGAACCATCACTGCGATATTTCAAGAACTTTATGCGATATATCTAGAACCGAAACAGCCGAAATCGCTTGTGGCACAGTGGTTTCCAGCCCCTTAAGGCTTTTAGGTTTAAAGCTAAAGGAAAGAAGGGCGCTGTCGCGCTTTTTTTTGGATCAAGGAAAGAGCAAGCTCGTCAGCACTTTTCACCCCTTCCGCCTTTGCCCCCTGCAAGGGGGCGGCGGGTAAGCTGGGGCTATCGCTCCACCCGGCAGCTGCGCTGCGGCTTCGCCCGCATGAGCTATGAGGGCCGCTTGGCTCGGCCTGATGATGGGCGATAGCCCGTTCCACAGCCAGCCCCCTGGGGGGCGTTGGCGCAGGGGGGGTTGAAGTCGGGGGTGATCTACGTTGTGATCTGCTTGCTCGCTTTGAGCAACAAGGGGATCAAGGATGAAATCACACACCGTATTCGCGGGACTTTTCCTGCTGAGCATTACGCAGTCGTCCTACTCTCAGGACCTTGGTAACTTGGCTTTCGACAGGTTCAACAACACGGCCAAGGGCCTGTGCGGCCCAAGCATCATCGAATACACGGGGGTCAATCAAAACCGAACTGATGGCCGCGTTGGCGGATGGAACTACGATGGAGAGGTGACGATGAAGGTCACGTCCGGGCAGAAGATCATCACCCCGCCTTTGGGTGTCGGAAGAGTCACTGCCGTGTGCCTGGGAGAGTCTCGGCCGATCCTGGTGGTCATCGAAGACAAGGCACCTTCCAAGCGATTCTTCAAGGCTTACGACGCGCGGAGTCTCGCCCCAATCAGCGAGAAGGAAGGTTGCAATTTCGTGTGTATGGAAGAAGCTGGCGTCAAGATCCCACCGAAGCTTGCTTCGTTTGATCCGCCGATTGACTGACCCCAACGACGCACTCACTCAAGAAGAACGCCGATGTCTTTTTCAGAACACTTGCAATTGAAGGACGGCGAGACGCTTCGCCTAGACAGCTCGCGCGAGACAGGTTTTATGGGAAACGTAGACGTCGACAATTATTCAATCCTGAGCGCCGAAGGCGAAGTGGTCGGCAAGGTTGAATACACTGTTGACACTGCCGTCAAAGGCTTGAAGGTGACATACAAGGTCGTCCAGACTGATCTTGAAGGCAAGACTGTCCTGCAGAAGTTCTGGTAGAACCTGCCGCGCTGCAGACGAAGAAAGCCCCGGAAATTCGGGGCTTTTTTATTGCTCAGCTCCAGCCGTGATCGACTCGATCCAGGTCGTAGTCGCGACCAATTTGGTGAGCTGCTTCGAGAGCTGAAAGATCGCCATAGCGCTGTTTGAACTCGGCTTCTGAGAAGCCCGCTTCGTCGATGCTGATGCCAAACATGTTGGTGAAGTGCTCGTTTGCTTCTTTGAAGAATTTCGTGCTCATCATCTTGCTCCAATTGAGCCAATTGCTCGCGATAAGAGCAAGGGAAGCGGCAAGAACGCATTGCACTGAAAGCCGGAACAAGGTGGAGGAGCGCTAGCGCTTGCAATGTGTTCAGCGACCAATCTTTGTCGCTGGCTATTTGCGAATTGGACCAAATTAATTGCGCTAGAAGCCCTTGCCAAACGAGTCAGTTGCCTTAGCTTGGTCAAGAGGAGGCACTTATGACTGATGAAGATCTGTATTTCGAAGAAACGGCGCTAACGCCAGAGGATATCTACCTGCCCTTCAAGCGATTCGTCGCAGAACGGCACGGGGACGGCCTGCTGTTCAGCGTAGCAACTGATCAGACTGAGGCCGAAGGCCATTTCAACGACTTCGAGATCATCGATCTTGTCGATCTGGCTCTCATGCAACACCGCAGCATTTGGATTGGCGCATGAGCAAGACAGACGACTACGCGCGCCAATTTGCTGATCTCGTGATCCGCAGCCTGGAGAACCACACAGCGCCATGGACAAAGCCTTGGAAGCCCGGCGAAGTCCCGGCAGGGCCCCACAACGGCGTCACCAATCGTAGCTACCGGGGCAGCAATTTCATGAACTTGCTCCTGACGCAGCAAGAACGGGGCTATCAGTCTGCGGAGTGGCTGACGTTCAAGCAGATTGGGGAAGCTGGTGGCAAGGTCCGCAAGGGACAGAAAGGCACTTTGATCCAATTCTGGAAGACGTCGGAGCCGACTGCCGAGCAGCTCGAAGAGGATCCAACAGCAAAGAAGATCATGCAAGTCTTCTACTTCACAGTCTTTAACCGCGATCAATGCGATGGCTTGCCTGAGCCGAAAGCTCAGCTCCAAGTTCCGGAGCAATGGCGACATGAGAAGTGCGAGCAGCTGATGACTGACTCGGGCGTGCCGTTCAACTTCAATGGCGGTGATCGGGCTTACTACCGTCCGGACATCGATCAGATTTTCATGCCCTCGAAAGCAGCGTTTAGCAGCCCAGACGGCTTCTATGCAACAGCCCTTCATGAGCTCGGACACAGCACCGGCCACAAAGATCGGTTGGGGCGTGATCTATCGGGCAAGTTTGGTAGTGAGAGCTACGCTATCGAAGAGCTGCGAGCTGAGATCTTCTCTTTCATGTGCGCCGAACGCTTGGGTATCGGCCACGATCCAGGGCAAAGCACGGCTTACATCAAACCATGGATCAAAGTCTTGAACAATGACCCTAGGGAAATTGTTCGTGCTTCTGGGGATGCAGATAAGATGTGCATTTTCTTGAAGATCGAGCGCTACGAGGAACTCCAACAGAGCCATGTGCAGGACCAAGAGCTAACGGGCCAAGAGCCCCGTCAAGAACGGCCGGTGCGTAAAGCAAGGCCGAAACCTGTCGATCCCCTTGCACCTGAGTTGCTCGACGATCAGATCAAAGATATGAAGGCGCGGCGCAGAGCCAAAGAACTCGCGGTAGCGCTATGACCGAACGACTGCCACAAATCCATAACTCGGACCGAGAAGAGAGTCGGCAATGCTACACACAGCCCGGGAAGGAACCCCGCCCCGAGCTCTTCGACTTTGGCAACCTCAGCCCTGAATCCCAGGCAATCTATGAAGCGAGCCGAGCCGGATCGCGGTTCGATCACCTCATCGACCACGCACTACTCCTTGCCCGCATTCGGGGTGACAAAGAACAGCTTGTCTACGCCTCTGAGGCGGATGACACGCTCCCCGGCACCGCCCTCCTGGACGCTGTCGAGAACGGGCGCTGGAACGAAGCCCGGGGCCTTATCCGCTCACATGTCGACGTCAATGCCACCAACACGCTTGGACAGACAGCCTTGCATCTCGCTGACGACCTTGGCGTGATCGATGCCCTACTCCGCTTTGGTGCGAAGCAAGACATTGTCGATAACTATGGCAACACACCCATGCAAGCGGCTATAGAGCGCGGTGATCACGATGCACAGCACCTGATGATGAAACACAAGTATCAGACCGGGCACTGCGTAAGCGCGAGAAGATAAGCGGGTGAATGCTCTACCACTATGCTGTTTTTACGTAGGCGACGTCGTGATCTAGCACGCCGAAGTTGACTGCCTGAACCTCGCGCACCACCAACGACGCCAGGTCAACCTCAAGAGTGACTTCACGCGCATCATGCTCGCGCCAATCCACTGCTCTAGCAGGCTCCTTCCCATTCCACTGAATACAGGGCTCAATCCTGCTCCCATCCTCGTCTTCTTCCATCAAATACGCGGTCATTCCTTCTCGATAGATTGACTCTGCTCTTGCAACTCGTGAGGACTTGTGAAACAGCACCACGTTCCTGCCTTGACTCTGGTGACCGTGGGCAGGAACTTGGGCGGACTTAAAGTAGATGCCGTCGAGGTTGAGATCTTTGTTCGTAGCAAGGTAGTCAGCAATGGCCTGAGTGACGATGTAGCCCATACCCTCATCCTCCGGCATGACAGGCATGGTCACCCGATTCGTCAAATCAGAAAGGAAGTGGCAACGTGCAATCTGCTCAAGTGCGCTGGGGTCAAATAAGCTCATGTCAGTGCCAGTGTCCACCATACTCAGCTCATCAAGATCAAGCAGACGCAGCTCGCGGGTGATCTCGAACTCACCGCTTAGCACTTTGCTTCCTACCGGCGGGCGCACCTCTGCCAATGCAATGCTAGCGGTGGTTGCACCGTAGAACACCGATACGCCGGCCACGTTCATCCGCCCCGCTCTGCCCTTCCCTTTTGGGGGCGGGCCCAACTCCCGTGCGGGATGCTCTAGGGCATGTTCGAGTGACTCGTCGCTTTGCAGGACTCTCGCACGGTGCAACCTGTGAAGTGGCATCCCTGGACCTGCAAGCTGGATCACACCTTGTCCATAGTAGGTGTGGTCATCACCTACCGTTCCGAAAACCATCTCCAAGGTCTCCACGGCATCAGGGTTGAACATCCGAGCTTCATTCTTAAGGCTTTCCGACATCCGTCGCCACTGCACACTAATCCTGTCGCCGAGCTCATGTCGCCGAATAAAGAATGGATCGGCGTTCTCACCAGGATCACACTCATAACCGTCCAGGATCAGCTCCGATAGGTCGTTGACAACAGGATCAGTGGATTGGAGCAGTTCTTCCAAACAGACGTTTAGCGGATCTCCGTCCGGATCGGCACCGTATTCCACAACCTTCTCAGCCAGGCCAGTTGGCTCGTAGAAGTTCTCAAGGACAGTGCCACACCGAGCTGCAATCTCTTCAAGAGTCAGTGTCGGTGCAACCGAACCACAGTAGCTGCACGGCAAGACTGACGCCACGCTTTTGGCAATGAGGCCCGCTAGATATGTTTCACCGATATGCTTGGCGCAGACACGATTTGCAGCCGTCATGGGGTGCCCTCCGGCACAGGCCACATCTTCACCATCTCAGCGAAGAGCACTTCACCGCGAGCACGGACTTCGTCTTCGCCCCAGGACTCCATCTTGTGGAAATACTGGGTGAGGTTGAGCTTCGAATACGTCAGCAGCTCCGGCTTCTTCTCGCCCCAGGCCTTGTGCTGGAGACCACTGTTGAACTCGCCCGTGATGAGGGTCAGGTTGCCCAGGGTGTGAATGAGCATGTTGCGCCGCGCAGCGAACTTGATCCTCTCGACATCATCAGTCAATGAAGAAGGAAGCGGCCAGTGCTTGTCCCACGACTGAGGCATGACATGCTCAACCGTGAGATTTGTAGGCATGGTGAGCGCTTCGCTTTTGCCCGACCGGAAACGGTCGTCCAGCGCTTCCAGGACCGTCCTAGACTTCGTGACAGTGCGACTGGTATAGAGCGGCTTCTCAAACACCGCCACACGTAGCTCATCGTCTGTGGGGAACTTGCTACTGTCGCCGACACCACGGATCAGCTGCTCGCTCACAGACCTTGCCGTGAGTTCGCCCGACCGTTCTACTGCCTTGATGAGGTCAACAAAGAATCGGTTGTAGTTCTTCGGTGTGAGGTTGACGATCCATCGACGCATCAGGAACGATTCGAGGACTACCAGGATCTTGTTGAACTCAGCTCGGTTGTCCGGCATCAACCGCGCATAGCTATAGAGCAGGAAGGGGTAGACAGTTGCGGTGTTGATGGCACTCAAGCGACGCAGGAACAGTGCAAGCTCTGGATGATGATCTGGGCTGTAGAACTCCTGGAAGATGTCGCCAAACTTCGCCAGCTGGATGATGTGCTCTGACGGAGTCTTTGGCGTATCAATACCGACCACCGACACATCGGCCGAGTTCTCAAAGAAGCGCTTGTATTCGTTGAACAGGTGCGTTGCTCGCACCTCTTCTCTGAGCATCATGCTCAGATAGTGGTTGATGAAGAGATCGATTCGTGGCCGCTTCAACCGGCCCTGTGTCACCTCCTCACGCCAGTAATCGGAATCGATCCGACGCCAGTGCTTCTCGTGGAGCTTTTCAACGTCTCCCTCCTTAGCCCCTGGCTGCTGGATCGCCTTACGGAACAGGAGGTTCTTGATCAGGTCGGCAGGAAGGAGCGGTTCCCCCCGGTGGTTGAGCGTCTCAAAGATCAGCTGACTCTCGTCCCCAGCAGTGAGGTCGATGACTACTAGGAGCAACCCTTCGGTTACGACCTTCCAGATGCACTCGATACGGTCTTCCGGCTTAGTCGTCGAAAATTCATCGGCACGATCCACATCCACATCATCGCCATTCACCCAAGCAGCAATGTTCGTAGCGAAGAAGAGATAAGCCTCCACCAGTCGGTTCTCAGTCAGGGTCTTGTCAGCCTTGACCAGAGCTCTGACCTCATCGTCAGACGAGCAGGCATGGATAGCCATGAACGCAGCTCGATCCGCATTTGTGGGGAGAAGCTTGTATTTCTCTACCTCTTCGTCGATATCGAGAGCACCGTTCTCAACCAATGCGCCAAGTCTATGAGTCTGCTTCTCACTCCCCACCTTCCGGGAGAGGTTGCGTGCAGCCATCAAGAAGAGCTGCAACGTGGTGAAACGCTGCTGGCCGTCAATCACCAAGCGGGTCTGCACAGCGCCGGACTGGCTGGTTGCCAGCTCAAACACTGCTGCCCCGAGGAAGTGCGGGTGGGCACTGCCCTGGTAGAGATGCTTGTCCAACAGCGCTTCGATGTCCTCCCAAAGAGGCATCCAGTTCTCATCCTGCTTCCACACATAGGGGCGCTGGAAGAGCGGGACTTGATACTGGACCGAAGGTTCCAGGAGCTTCCTAAGATTTCTTGTTGTCGCTTCCATTATTTATGCTCAACTAGTTGGCGCGTTGCACTCTGTGCATGCTGATCATTGAAAAGCGTAGAGCTAGAACGCAGCCCCGCACCCTAATGTGGTAGCCCCTTCTTGGGCTGATAAGATTATCGGCTACTCCTGTAACGCCCTAGCGATCTTGTCGAGCGCAGCGTAGATTTGGTGAACTGTTTGAATTTCAAATTCCTCACGATCCTCTTCGTCATGAGTGCCCTTGTTGAAACGAGACCAGACAGACTGGCTATTCGGGACGTTCAGGATTTCTTGAAATCCCGCACTTAGATCTGTCATCGCCTGCCCCGTCAGCTGTCCTCGCTGTATTCCCTCAGTCAAAGCCTTGTTTAGAGCTTGGGTAAGCGCACCGAGCTCTGGCTTGAAAATTGGCGGCGCGATGGGAAGCTTCAATTGGGCGAGTTCCCTGGATTTACCGCTGATCTTCTTCCAAGTCTTGGCGGTCACGTTCTCGAGGGCTTGGCGACAGAAGGCTAGGCACTGTCTTTGATCACCTTCGTCGAGGAACTGCCGTGCACGCAGGAGGTAGTTCCTACTCGTGCCCCCTTGGACACGCGGTTGATGGTCGCCATCATGATGACTCAGCACATACAAAGTAGAGACATCGTTGCCAAGCTGATTCTGGATATCCTTGATGAACTCATTGCCGTGACAGGTGATGATGATCTGCTTGATGTTGAGCCGCTCGTCGCCAAACAGGGTCTTTCGTATGCCGGCTCGATGGTCGGAATCAATCGCGTTGACAGCATCGTCAAAGACGAGCAGCGGTAGTTCCAGCTTGATGTTCTTAGCAAGAAGAATGGCTAGACCAAGGCACCTGAGATGCCCCTCGCTGAGCACATGAAGCGCATCATGCATCCGGGCTGGATCTGCACCGAACGCAACCATAATTTTCTCTCCACCTTTGAGGGGGAGAGATAGTGAGGTGAGCTTGTCCCTTTCGTGATCATCCTCATTGAACGCGTTGTAGAGGTCTAGCGTTAGATCATTGAGGTCCGCCAAGAACTTCCTGGGCAGACCATCAAGATAGGCTCTGATGGCAGCTCTGAATGCCGCATAGCCCGTCCGGATACGCGTTTCGAACGCGTAAGACTCAGCCTCGTGACGCGCGCTCTCAATGAGATCTGAGTTCGCCAGATCGAAGCCTTCGACCAGCGCTTTATCAGCCACCAAGCCAGCTTCGTGCTGAACTATCTTGGCATCAATGACCGCAAGACGTTGAGCGATGTCACTCAGCTTGTCCCTCTCCGAGATCACCTGTTGGCGAGACTCAGCACGCGTGCTCAGTTCCAAATCAGCAGCTTCCAAAGCAGCAAGCGCCTTAGAGACGTCACGCACATGGTGCGCCCTCAATCCGTCTATGTTCCAGTCAGCGCCTTGACCACTTACGGCCCAACGGACTACGGCGTTGTTTGCTACAGCTTCGTATCCTGCTTGATCTTTAACTGGGGCAAGATACGCTCGGATCTGGCGCAATAGCTCGTTGCAGCCTTCTGTGAGCGTGCTTGCCTGATCTTCTAGCACTGCCAATTCTTGAAGATTCCGCAGCTCATGGTCTGCACGTTCAAACGGATTGGCGACTGCATGAGCCAGGGGCGTCAAGCAGGCTGGACACGCTTCACCAGCCTCAGCTCGGAGCTCCTGGATGGATTGAAAGAGCTTCTTGAACGAGACTTGCCCAGCCAAGTCGGCTAGTTGCCTTCTTACGTTATGCAGCTGTCGCTGGTTCCTCCTTAGTGCAAGAAAGGACGGTCGAACACCACTTTCTTTGAGACCAGACTGAGCGGGAATGATCTCATCTGCTGCGGTGATGAGCCCTTGGAGTCGGCTCTGGCGATCATCTGGGTCGATGAGTTCACGGACGTGGTCAATGTTGCATTCAAGCTCCGCAGCGAGTGCGCTTAGCTCGTCAACGAACGCTTTTGACGTTACATCTGCGTCTCGGAGACGCGCTTGAGCAGCGGCAAGGGCAGATGCCTTGCCTTCAAGGAGCAGTTTCTTCGGCGTTTCAAGCAACAATCCGATATCGATTTCAGAGGGAAATTGCTTGACGAAATCGCTAAATTCCTCAAGCCCAAAGAGCGATGCAATGAGCTCCCCAGCCTGGGCTGGCGTGCGTGCAGCGATCCTGGCGAAGCTCTCGATCCGGTTCTTCTCGATGATTGCAAAGCGCAGCAGACCCGGAACAGGTGCAACCGGAACGCCCTCATCGTCACCTTGAGAGAAGAGCACAGGTGCCAAGTATCGACCTTCATGGATGTTGGCGAAATAGCTCCCCAAAGCTCCTGCTCGCTTGAGTGAAGCTTCTTCGACGTCACCAGTCAGCGCATACTCGATAGCCTCACAAAGACTTGTTTTGCCACTTCCGTTAGGACCGTAGAAGAGGGTCACTCGCTTGCTTAGGTCGAAGATCTCCTCTCTTCTGAATCCACGAAACGGCCCAATTTTGAGTGACTTCAAGTCAGACCAAGTGAGGGCATCCTGATCAGCGCGAGCTCCGAGCTCAGGCAGCTGTTCAACTCGATGCAGGCTTCCCCGGAGCAATTCTGCAACGTTTTGTGACCTACGGCCACCGGCACTTGGGGCGTCAGCGATGCGTTGGAGGTGCACGTGGATGACATGCGCTACACGGCGCACCTCGAGGTCAGCATTCGACGCACCGAGATGCTCTAAAAAATTGAAATATTCTTCGTCCAATGAACTCACACTTCCCCCTAATGGCAAGTTACGGCTTACCAGTCACCATCTCGACCAGCATCAACTGGTGAGTTCTACATCACCCTTGTCCCGCGACCCTGTTCGTCTGGATGTCGCCCGACCGCACCGCTAAATGCGCCGTCTAAGCATGCCGCAATTTCGCCCAGCCGTTTTGTGGACACGTCACCGTTCTTTGCGGCGCCCACGTCAGTAGCGGTCGCACACCCATACTTCTTCGCTTGGACCATGGCATTACGCACAGCCGGCCAATCGATGGATTCAGAATTTTTGCTCTTCCAGTATGCCTCGGTGATGATTATTCTTGGCCCGGCTGCACCGGGGGCGTGTCCATTATGGTTTGTCATGCAGATCCATGCTCCAGGTTTAGGGCCAATTAGCACTCTATAGAACGGCGAATGAGGGGGCCGGTCAGGCTATCCTACTCAAATGTTCGGCCTTCAGAACTCCACTTCAAACAAACGCCAGACGCCATAGCCGCTGGGGAGTTATACACCTATTACAGAGGGCCGTATTGGACGCCAGAGGATCGATTGGAACCAGCTCATCCGCGTGAGATAGTGCTGGTCCGGCATCGGCAGGATGCCTGGACCCAGACAAGGAAGAGCAGGCATGGCACAGCAACAGCAAGATGCAACCGTCGCGGTCATGATCGACTGCGACAACGTGGCCCCAGCGATCATCGATTTCGCGCTTTTGATGGCAGCTCAGGCGGGTCGTGTGATCCTTCGCCGTGGGTATGGCAACAAAGCTACGCTCAGCAATTCCTGGGAACAAGCGTTGGTCCGTCAGGCGTTCACCCCATGCCTTCAATACCAATACGCTTCAAAGAAGAATACAGCTGACATTGCGCTTGCTCTTGATGCTCAAGAAGCACTGTTCGACAGGCGTGCAGAGGTCTTTTGCTTGGTAACGAGCGACTCGGACTTTGCATATCTCAGCCGCAGACTGAGAGAACGCGGCGCTACGGTTTTCATTGTGGGCGAAGCAAAGACCCCAGATGCACTGCGCAATGCGTGCGACCGGTTCTTCGAATGGAGCCCCGAACAAGCTGCTGCACAAGCACCTGACGCAGAGACTCCGGAAGCCAAACCTCGGGCCCCTACACAACCCAAATCTGTCGCTGCGCCCACCCCGTCTGCCAAGATCAAGCGTAGGCCACGATTCGTCGTGGAAGCTGTCTCCCTCCTGGCCGCAGGCACGCCTGACGGGAGGGTCAGCGTGAGTGCCTTGAGCCAGTATTTGAAGCGTGCCGACTCAGCCTTTTCGCCCAGTGCCTACGGGCATTCCGGGCTTGTAGACATGTTAAAGACCTACGATCTGCTCACTCCGCACCTTGAGGAGGGTGGACATTGGACAGTGAGCCTGGCTCCAGAGCCTGATGCTCCCTGACAGTCCTGGTAGGACGGCCTGATGAGCCTGCCACAGGACCACCCCAAGCGGCATAATTGGCGACATAGCAGACACGCCACACAACTATTTTGGCCGCCAGAGGACCTGGCGGACAGGGGGAAGTATGAAAATTGCAGAGATTGGAGAGTCTGTCCGGCAGCTGGTGCTTGCGCCGAATCAGGATCGATTCCTATACGAACTACTGGCCGCATATGGACAGCCAAAAGCCTCGATCACTCGGCTCGAGAGTAAGGACAAGGGGAGCTACAACCTCTCCACCATCGACGGTGCCGTGCTATGGAAGAAGAAGGTCCTCTATGCGACCACGCCGCTTGATGATGTCGAGAGCTACGCAAAGGTGCTCATTTCTTCTCAGGCCACAGAAAAGCATGCACCGCGATTTGTCATCGTTACCAATTTTGCGCGCCTCTACGCTCGTGATACAAAGACTGGTGAAGAGCTAGATATTTTCTTTGTTGAACTTCCTAAGCATTTTGACTTCTTCCTGCCCTGGGCAAATATGGAGAAGGCCACCGTTACACCTGACAACCCGGCCGATGTAAAAGCAGCCGAAAAGATGGCGAAGCTGTTCGACCTTATAAAGTCGGACAACCCCACGCCTGATGCCAAGTCAAATCATAGCCTAAATGTTTTTCTCTCCCGCCTCCTGTTCTGCTATTTTGCAGAAGATACCGGAATATTCAAAGACAAGCTTTTCACCAATAAAATCCAGTCGCAAACATCGAAAGATGGAAGCGATGTTCAAGAGTATTTGGACAAGCTGTTTGAAGCATTGAACACGGAGGACAGGAAGTCAGTTCCTGATTTCTTACTTGAGTTCCCCTATGTCAATGGCGGACTATTCGCCGACAAACATCCATCCCCCGCCTTCCGAGCTAAGTCACGCGCAATTCTAATCGAATGCGGGGCAGAGCTCGACTGGTCGGAAATCAATCCAGACATTTTCGGCTCAATGATCCAGGCTGTCGTGGATGTGGAGCATCGCAGCAACATGGGCATGCACTACACATCTTTTGACAACATTATGAAGGTGATCGAGCCCCTCTTTCTTAACGACCTCTACGCCAACTTCGAAGCGAATAAACAAAACCCCAAGAAGCTTCATGAGCTGCTCGCTCGAATTAGAAATATTAAAATATTCGACCCGGCATGCGGTTCAGGCAACTTCCTGATTATCGCTTACAAAGAAATAAGAAAGTTAGAAATGGAAATTTTTAACCAAATTGCAGTTCATAGCAAGCAAAGTGATTTGGGGCTATCAGGCATCAAACTTTCCCAGTTCTATGGAATAGAGCTCGACGATTTTGCGCACGAAATCGCTACGCTGGCTATGTGGCTAGCAGAACATCAAATGAACTTGGTCTACGTGAAGAGGTTTGGGAAGTTTATGCCGACGCTTCCGCTTAAACCAAGCGGAAAATTTATCTGCGAAAACGCCCTGAGAACAGAGTGGAAGGAAGTGTGCGACCCCGCTGATTCTGAGGTATACATCGTTGGCAACCCACCCTACTTGGGCGCTCGAAACCAAGATGAAAGCCACAAGGCCGACCTAGCCCTAGTGTTCAACGGCAGCGATGACTACAAGGATTCGGACTACGTAACTGGCTGGATGCTTAAAGCTGCCGAATATATCGAAGGCCGAAATGCTCGATTCGCCTTTGTAACGACCAACTCCATTTCTCAGGGTGAGCAGGTTTCATATCTGTGGCCTAGGATATGGCGAAAGGGGCTGGAAATATTCTTTGCCCAGCAGAGTTTCAAGTGGGGCAATAGCGCAAAGAGAAACGCCGGCGTTGTTTGCGTCATAGCGGGCATAAGAAATTTCAGCAAAGAACCGAAATATATCCACACAAATGGGCTCATCACGCGAGTCCAGAATATCAACGGCTATCTCACCGATGGCAAGAACATAACTGTTGCGAAAACAAAAGAGAGGATTTCCAATCTTCCGGCAATGATGATAGGAAGCATGGCTAGAGATGGCGGGAACCTCATCATGAGCGATGAAGAGATGAGGTCCATCACTGACGCCCACCCCAATTCTCTTCCGCTATTCAAAAAGCTTACTGGAACCACTGAATTCATCAAAGGGACAAATCGTTGGTGCTTGTGGATCGAAGATGAAAATCGCATCTTAGCCGAATCCATAAAGCCAATCAGAGATCGAATTGCAGCGGTAAGAGCCTTCCGATTCGAATCAAAGGCGAAGACCACAAATGAATACGCGAAAATTCCACATAAATTTGCGCAGCGGCTTTATGAAGAGCGCGACTCCATTGTTGTTCCGTCGACAACTTCTGAGCGAAGAAAATACATCCCTATAGGCTACATGGGGCCTGGCGTTGTAATCACGAACTCTGCCAATGCAATTTATGATGCTTCTCCATTCGTATTTGGGCTAATCTCATCTCTAATGCACATGGTTTGGGTGAGAGCTGTTGCCGGAAGAATGAAGACCGATTACCGCTACTCGGTTGCACTTTGCTATAACACTTTCCCCTTTGAAACCTCCGATACCACCAAGATCAAAGCAATCACGGAATGCGCTTTGAAACTCTTGTCTGTCAGGGAATTTTACTCAGACAAAAGCATTGAGTTCCTGTATGACCCAGAAACCATGCCTCCTGAACTTGTTCGGGCTCATGAATTGCTGGATAAATCAGTTGATGCCGCCTATCGATCGAAGCCTTTCCTTAATGAGGAAGAACGGCTTGAACATCTATTGGCAACATACGCACTAATGACAGGAAGGTCAGATGCCTAATATTGTTGAAGTCAGTTACGGTCAGACAGGCGAAAGCACAACCACCAACTCGCAAGGTATGCGTGAGATGCAAGTTCGGGCATACAATGCTCGAGATAGCCAATACTTGCTATTGAAGGCCCCACCCGCCTCCGGCAAGAGTCGGGCGCTAATGTTCTTGGCGCTCGACAAGCTCTACAAGCAGAACATCCGCAAGGCAATTATTGCCGTTCCAGAGCGGTCCATTGGCTCGTCCTTCTCAAGCAAAAAATTGTCCGAGGACGGTTTTTTTGCAGACTGGGTTGTTGAGCCTCACAACAACCTCTGCACACCAGGCGGCGATGGAAGCAAGGTTCAGGCCTTCATTCGCTTCATGGAAGGCGAAGATCGTGTCATCGTCTGCACACACGCCACACTCCGCTTTGCATTCGAGGCCATGCAAGAGGAGATGTTCAACGATTGCTTGCTCGCAATCGATGAGTTCCACCATGTCTCAGCCGATGAAGACAGCAAGCTCGGCTTCCTTCTTCGATCAGTGATGCAAAAATCCACTGCACACGTTGTCGCGATGACAGGATCGTATTTCCGGGGTGACAGCGTTCCTGTGCTCCTTCCAGAAGACGAAGCCAAGTTCACTAAGGTCACCTACAACTATTACGAGCAGTTGAATGGATACACCCATCTGAAATCACTTGGCATTGGCTATCACTTCTATCAGAACAAGTATCTGACGGCGATTGGCGATGTTCTAGATACAGACAAGAAAACAATCATCCATATCCCCACCCCGAGGTCCGGCGAGTCAACTCAGGATAAGTATCAAGAAGTTGATCGGATCATCGACACCATTGGCACGGTGGAGTTCCAAGACTCGTCCACTGGCGTCATCCATGTCAAACGAAAGCATGACGGTAGGATCATTAAGGTCGCTGATCTTGTCCATGATTCCAAAGACCGGGATCGGATCATGGGCTACCTGCGCGAAATCAAGTCGCCCGAAGATCTTGATCTCATCATTGCGCTAGGCATGGCCAAGGAGGGCTTCGATTGGTCCTTCTGTGAGCATGCCCTGACGGTCGGATATCGGGGATCGCTCACGGAGATCATTCAGATCATTGGGCGCTGCACACGGGATAGCAGCAACAAGAAGCACGCCCAGTTCACGAACCTCATTGCTCAGCCTGATGCCCAGGATGACTTGGTCAAGCTGGCCGTCAACAACATGCTCAAAGCGATCACCTGCTCTCTTCTGATGGAGCAAGTGCTCGCACCGGTCTTCAAATTTAAAACAAAGGTCAGCGAAGACGACACGTCTGGCCCGGGTGAAGTGAAGATTGGTGGTTTCAGAGAGCCATCCACCAAGCGCGTCAGAGACATTATTGACGCCGACCTCAACGACATCAAAGCCAGGATCTTGCAGGACGATCAAATCGTCAAAGCTCTTCCTGGCGGCATCGACCCAGAGGTCATAAATAAGGTCATGATCCCCAAGATCATCCGCATGGCCTACCCTGACCTGTCAGATGATGAAGTCGAGGAAGTTCGTCAGCAGGTGGTGGTCGACTCAGTCGTCAAGAGCGGTGAATACAAGGAAGATGGTGACAAGCGCTTCATCAAAATGGCTGGGAAGTTCATCAACATCGATGACCTCCACATCGACTTGATTGATCGCATCAACCCCTTCCAAGCCGCGTTCGAAATCCTTTCGAAGTCGGTGACTGTCGGGGTGTTAAAGACGATCAAGGAAGCAATCGAAGCAACACGCATCGCAATCACGGATGATGAAGCTGTGTTGTTGTGGCCAAAGATCAAAGAGTTTAATCGGATCAACGGGCGACCACCAAACCCCGATTCAACCGATGCTCTTGAAGTTCGCATGGGCCAAGCCTTGATCTTCCTGCGTAACGAGAGGCGCAAAGAAGGCCTATGAAGCGTGAGATACTGATCCAGCTCATCGGAGACGATGAGCTTGGTCTACTTAAAGTTAAGTCACGAGTTCCTGAGGCAATGACTCAGGACGAACGCCTCCTGAGTGCTTTCAAAGAGATCGAGGAGTTCGTCAAAGCCAACGGCCGCACCCCTGAGCCAAACAGCCACGACATGCACGAGTTCAAGCTCCATAGTCGTCTAAGCGGTATCAACGACAGCCCTGCAAAGGCCGAAGCGCTCAGGCCTATCGACAACCTGGGGCTCATTAAGCGTCCCGTGGAGACCATCACCGACGTTCTCGATGACGATGACATGGGCCTTCTAGATCACGACCCAGAGAGCATCTTTACCCTTCGCAATGTGCCCGCGCACATTCAGATGCCAGATCGCATTGCGTCAAGAAGGCCCTGTGAGGACTTCGACGCCTTTGAATCACTCTTCCTTGAATGCCAGAAAGAGCTGAAGGCCGGCATCAGGGAAATGCGCTCCTTCACAGGCGAACAGCAAATCCAGTCAGGTCACTTCTTCGTCCTCAACGGAGTGATGGCCTATGTGGCGGAAGTAGGCGAGAAAGAGATCAAGAACAAAAAGGTTAACGCGCGCCTGCGTTGCATCTTCGAGAACGGCACAGAGAGCAACATGCTGCTTCGCTCTCTCGCAACGGAACTTTACAAAGACCCAAATGGTCGTCGTATTTTGGATCACAACGACAAGGCCTTAGAAGAGCTGGATCTGATCAAAGAAGATGATGTAGAGACTGGTTATATCTACGTCCTCAGCTCGCTTAGCGACCGGCATGATGTTCGTGGCATCGATCACCTCTACAAAATTGGCTACTCCACCGTTCCGGTGCCTCAGCGGATCAAGAATGCCAAAAGGGAACCAACCTATCTGATGTCAGGCGTCAAGATAATCTCCGCCTACAAGTGCTACAACCTCAATCCACAAAAGTTTGAAAGCTTGCTTCATACCTTTTTTGGCAAGTATTGCTTAGACGTGCAGGTGGTTGATGACCTGGGCAAGAAGCACACTCCGCGGGAGTGGTTCATTGCACCGTTACCTGCCATTGAGATGGCGGTGCAGCTTTTAATCAACGGTGAAATTGTTCACTATCGATATGATGGCGATACACAACAGGTCATCGAGCGAGTGTAGTTCGATGAGCCGTGGAGACCCAGGCGGTTGCCTGGGTCTGCTCACTAATGGCCGAGGCGTTATCTGGCGATGCCCTTAACTTCCTCAATTTTGCTCCAGTGCAGGAACTCGATGTCCGGATGCTCACAGTAGATGCTATCCAGCGTGAACTGGACGACACCCGGACTTGCACCGTGAACAATTAGTGTAACGACAGCCTTGTCTTGCAATGTTACTTGATACTCTTGCCCCAACGATAGTTTGATTTGCATGTAGTGTTCCTTCTATTATTGAACTACATGCTTATTTATAGCTCGTGCAACAAATTGTCGAAGCACACTTTTTAGCGACCTAATCTAAGCAAGGCAGTGCGGACTGCCTCTCGGACTCTCTGACCGAATGGGCTTCTAGCAGTGGACCAACGAAGGGTCTTCGCGAGCTTTAAGCTATTAGGCGTCTGCTGACGCCTGCAATCCACAACGATTCCGGGTGGCTTGCCAAAGATTTGATGCCCGTGGGAGGCAGCAACATAGCGCCATGCTCTCTCGTGATCTTCAGCTTCAAGCTGTGTGCCCTGAATCGTCGATAGGTGCTGGAACTCGAAAGCGCGAGGCCAACCACCAGCGATTGACTCGTGCTCCTTGCGCCTGCGTTCCATATCAACCGTCTGGCCGATGTAGACTGCCCCACTTCTAAATTTGAGAGCGTATAGATGCCGCTCTCTTGCATGATATTTCTGATCTCGCTTATGTCGCACTGGATCTCCTGATTTGCTGAGGTAGACCCAACAAAACAGAAAATCCAGAATTGGCAATAATTTAGGTATTTATAATTCCGTCACACCTGGTGTCTACCAAGTGAACTTGGGTAGGTGCAATCACCTTCTTACCGTTGAAGCGTCAAGCTCTGCCCGATCAGCGAGCGCTTTGCTTTGCGCCTGCTCTCGATCCAGCCATTGGAGCTTCTGCCGATGCTTGGCTTCAAGATGCTTGCGGTAGGCCTCAATGTAAGCGGCCTTTTCTTCATGCACCGCCCAGGGCTTCTCAATTGCCCTTTCAGGCGTAAGGGCGACGATACGACATCCAGTCCGTAAGGTATCTGACAAGAGCTCGTCTGAGACAGAGGTGATCAGGCTATTGCAAAGAACAACCGGTCTGCCGGTAATCTTGTCTTTGAAGACGATAAAGAGGTTTGGGCTGGGACGAAGATCGAGTCCAGCGCTGCCTTCGATTTCCTCTTCTACCCCGCTCTTTTTCTTTAAGACCGTTGCCCACCATCGCAAGATCTGATCTTTGCGAGCTGTGTGGCTTTTGGACAGGAAGAAAGGATCATCATATTTCTTTCGGGCTTCTCGCAATGCACTGCTTGTGATACCCAAGAAGAAAGCAGTCATGGATAGGGTCAACAAAGCATCACCGCCCATCTCATGAAGCTTCTTGCGCACCGATGCATAGTCCTGAGTCGCCTTTATCCTTTTGCGCTCCTCTTTATCTGCGAAGAGCGACTCCAACGCGTTCTTGAAGCCTTCTGCCTCAGCTTTCTCGTTTGTCATTCTTGGCATATAAAAAAGCCGACATTACTGTCGGCTTTCCGAGCGTTAATTAACCGGGGAACTTCGGGAACTTTTCGTCCGGATGGGCTGCTTTCCATTCTTTGTAAGCAGCGGAGCCTTCCCAAGCGGCGAAGGCGCGCGGAGTCCGACCACGGCCGCTCCACGTTTCCTGGGTATGCGGCAGCCAGTATTTCTGCGCAACTTCCTTCCTGGAACCAGACGACTTTTTACCAGTCGAAGAAGTAGCGTTGAAGTGATTGGCGATTTCAGACTTCTGCTTGGCAGAGAAGAAGTGACCAAAACGATTCAGAAGCTCCGAGACATTTGCGAAAGCGCTCGATGCTTCTTCTTCCATCAACTTGACTTCTTGCTCTTCAAGCTTCTTCAGCTCTTCAGCCAGCTTGGCTTTGGCGGAAGCGATAGCTTCAAGAGTGGTGCCCGGTGCTTTGCTCATAGTGTTCTATTTGTTGGAGAGTGATAGACCGATCTGATCCTATCAACGCACCTTTATTGGATCAACGTTTATTTGATGGAGAGTGTCGATCCCTGCAACTCTTTTCGCTCTCGCTCCGCTTTACTGAGTGCGAAGTCTCGCTCTAAGGATGCAATTGCTTGCATTGAGGCACCGGCAAGCTCATCGGCGAACTCTGGCTCACCAATGGAGCGGAGAACCTGTTCCCAGAAGTCACTGGCACGAACGAACGCAATTCGGGGACCAATCGCTGACTTCCGCCGACCAATGGGCTTTGAATGATCAACGGTGGGAACCACAGGAGCCGGATTGGGCGAAGGTTCCAAGATCTCGGCAAGAGCTTCAATTGGGAGTTGCAAGTGCCCGTCGATCTTCCTGGCACCCGGGTAGCGGCCCGACTTCATGCCTTCCCTGATTCGCTGCACCACCCCGCGTGTTGACTGCCCACGGAGCACATGAGCGACTTCTTCGGGGCTTAGTCCGTAGCGGCCCGGGTAGCCCTCCCGCAACCACTTCAATGAGGCTTCTGACATAGCACCACGGCTCTTCGACAAGCGGTCTAGATTGCCAGCTTTCGAAGCCGAGCGGCGGCACAGCAATGCATGCTATGGCTGTGGCAATCCTGTGGCAGAACGCCAGTGTTTCATGATGTTTCTAGGTGTGTTTTGATGCATTGGAGCGTCAACCCCACTCCACGCGCCTTTACAATTCAATAACTTGCAGGAGGATGGCGAAAGCCCTCTTCCTTAGGAGGGGGACGCTCTATCCAGCTGAGCTACGGGGCCAGATCGAGGGTGTGAAGGATACAGCCTGAGCGCACGCAGGACTACCACGTAAGGGCTATGGTCAGCTGGGCGGTGCAACTGCGCCGTATTCTGTGCCACCCCACCCGGTGCCTCCCCTGCATGCCGTCCACGTGGCACCTCCTTTCAATCCTGGGCGACAGCCGTTTACTCGTACCGGCAGCGCTGGTCCTGATTGTCATGGACTGGCATCGGGCCAGCCGCTGGCACCTGCGATGGGCGGTCACGCTCTGCGTCATCGGCGCCATGGTATTGGCCTCCAAACTGGCCTTCCTCGGCTGGGGCATCGGTTCGGCGCGCCTTGATTTCACCGGCATCAGCGGCCACGCAGCCGTTTCCGCTTCTATATGGCCGGTGCTGCTCGCGGTTTGCATGCCAAGGCGTAGCGCGCCCTGGGTCGCAGTGGCCGGCTTGCTGCTCGCAGCGGTCATTGCTTACTCGCGCTTGCCGCTGAACGCGCATTCCTGGTCGGAAGTAGCGAGCGGATGGCTGCTCGGCGCGTTGGGCTCGGCATGGACATTGCGACGGCTTGACGCGACCGCCCCCGCATCGCCCAGATGGCTTGCCGCCGCGCTCATCGCAGGCGCGTTCATGCCGGTTGCCTTTCCCCAGGCGACTACGCACGAGGCCGTGGTGCGTCTGGCCACCGTGCTGTCAGGAGCGAAGAAGGCCTACGTGCGAAGCGCGCTGCATGAGAAGTCCGTCACAATGCAACGTAAAATGCTGACGCCATAAGCCTTTCATGTCGTGATTGCCTTGACAGGCATCCCGCATGCCCTGACCATAGGGGTGTTCAAATCCCCCCAGACGGAGTAGGAGACCCCGTTTTATGAAGAAGATCTTTGCAGTACTGGCCCTCGTCGGCCTGTCTTCCCCCGTCCTGGCTCAGGATGCACAGGTTGAGCAGTCCTCGACCACCACCAGCGCCGAAGTTGCAGGCGCAGAAGCCGGCGGCTACTCGACGGTCGCCATCGCCAGCACCGTTGTGGCAGCGATCGCAACCGGTGCGGTCCTCTACAGCATCGGCGGCGACAGCTCCAGCGGTGAGAATGATGCTGGCGGCGGCGGTGGCGGTGGTGGCGGCGACGGCGGTGGTGGCACCGGCGGTACGGGTGGCACCGGCGGCACTGGCGGTACCGGTGGCACTGGCGGCTGATCCGCAGCCCGCTTGAATCCCAGCCCTCGCCGGGCAATGCTTGGCGAGGGTTTTTTTTGCCTGCTGGAACCAGATAGATCCATGAAAACCAAGCTCTCCTGCCTTGCTGTCGCCCTCCTTGCGTCCGCCACTCTCTCCGGCTGCCTGCTGGCCCCCGGGCAGCACCTGCGGCAGAGCGATGTATCGCGCTCGCAGCGCAGCGACGACGGCCGCCTGGAAATGGTCACGATCACGCCGAAGCTGATCGCCATGGACCGCGCAACGCAGGCCGAGCAGGTACTGCCGGCCGATCTGTTCGACTACCAGCCGCAGGATTATCGCGTTGGGGTTGGTGACGTTCTGTATGTCACCGTCTGGGATCACCCGGAACTGACGGTGCCGGCAGGCTCGCAGCAGCAGGGCAATCTTGCCGGGCGCCTGGTGCAGAGTGACGGGTCGTTCTTCTATCCCTACATCGGCAAGGTGGTTGCCCGCGACAGGACGCCCGTGCAATTGCGCGAGGAAATCACCCAGCGCCTGGCCAAGTACATCGAGTCACCGCAGGTTGACGTGTCGGTGCTCAACTACGGCAGCCAGCGCATCTGGGTTACCGGCGCCGCTGAACGCTCCACGCCGATCTCACTGGGCACCTCACCGCTGACACTTGCCGATGCGATCAGCCAGGGCGGCCTCAACCCCACCCAGGCCGACCTGTCCGGTGTGCGTCTTAGCCGCGCAGGGGTCACCTATACGATCAACCTGGAAACACTGGCCAATCAATACGGCGGCCGCCAGCTGTACCTGAAGGACGGCGATTCGATCTTCGTGCCTTACCTGGACCGCAAGGAAATCTTCGTTGTTGGCGAAGTGAACCTTCCGGGTGCCTACAGCTTCCGCACCGGCGACGTCTCGCTCAACCAGGCCCTGGGCCGGGCACGCGGCTTGACCCAGGCCACTGCCAACGGCAACGCCGTGTACGTGATCCGCGGTTCGCACGACCTGATCGCCGAACCGTCGATGGTCTACCAGCTGGAGGCACGTTCGCCGACCGCTTTTGCCGTGGGCAGCCAGTTCATGCTGCAGCCGGGCGATGTCGTGTTCATCGGTGCAGCCGGCGTTACCCGTTGGAACCGCTTCGTCAACCAGCTCCTGCCTTTCACCAGCATCCTGTACACCGCCGCGCGGACGGAAAACGAAGTCGGAAGCAACTGACATGATGGCCCGTAAGGCCTCGCAGCGCGCTGCCTTGCGCAGCTGGCGCGCCATCCCACCGCTTGTCGCCGGATCTGCGCTGGTGTTCGCGCTGGCCGCCTGTACATCGGCCAGTCGCTCCACCAGCGATTCGTTCCGGCTGCTTTTCAACCGTGACGTTGAAGCCACACCTGCGCAGGTCGCCGCCAACCGCTATCCGCAGATCCAGCTGCGCGCCCCGGACATGAGCGCGGTCATGGTGCTCGGCTATGTCGATGATGGGCAGCAGGTCTGGTACGCAGGAAGGGAAGCGGTGTTCCACCTGGACCGCGATGGCCTGGTGACCTCGACGTCCGGCAACGGTCGACAGATCGCCAGCCGCATCGTCGGCGATTCGCCGTTCCACGACCTCGCGAAGGTCACCACGCCGGTGAAGGTGCAGCGCCAGTACGACGCAACCCCCGCCTATGCGGTGTCGGTGCCGGTCACCGGGACACTCACCCGCCACGGCACGGACAAGGTGGAAATCCTCGGCAGGCAGATGCAGCTGGTGCGTTTCGAAGAACAGCTGCAAGGCGGGGGCATCGGTTCCACCAACCTGTACTGGGCGGATGCGACGACCGGTTTCATCTGGAAGAGTCGCCAGCACCTGGCGCCCGGCTATGCCGTGGAACTCACCCAGCTCAAACCCTACCGCACGGCGCAGGACTGAATGATGATGTTTCGCAGTGCGGCAACGCTTGTACTCCTGGCCTGCTCTTCCTGCCTGTGGGCCGCATCACCGATCCCGGGTGTGTCCGAAGTCAGCGTGCAGGGCGCGGTCGAGGCAGCCGGCACCGTCCAAGTGCAGGCGGGTGGACGCATCTCCGACGTGCTCAACGCCGCGCGCCCCAGCGCTGCGGCCTACCTGCTCGGCAGCAGCCTGCAGCGCGAACAAGAAAGGCAGGACCAGCTGCGCCAGCGCGCCGGCCTGCTGCATACGCTGAGTCAGTTGCCGCAGCATGAAAACCTCGATGTGCGGGCAGCAGGCGAACTACTGCACGAGTGGCTGGAAGCACATCCGGCAACCGGCCGCGTGCGGCTGGTGCTGGACCGCCGCCTGATGCAGGTGCAGCCGCCCAACAATCCCGTCGCCAGGCAGGGAGACAGCATCATCATCCCGCTGCGCCCGCAGACCGTGCACGTCGTCGGCGCCGTGATCCAGCCCTGCACGCTGCCTCACCAGCCGCTGCAGGATGCAAAGGCCTACCTGGCGCACTGCCCTGTTTCCGGTGCCGCAGATCCGGACACGCTGTACGTCGTGCAGCCGGACGGGCTGGTGCAGGCCTTGGGCATCGCGGCGTGGAACCGTGCCGATCCGCAGCCCGTGGCCGCCGGCGGCACGATCTACGTGCCAGTGCGCGAGTCGGCGATGAAGCACATCGACACCTCCTTCAACGAAGACTTTGCTTCGTTCATCGCCACGCAACCTGTCGATCCTTGATGACCGTTTCCGCAAAACCCCTGCCCGCCCGTGGGCCCGCCACCCTCGCCGTGAGCCTGCTGGCGATGTGCCTGTCCACCGCGCTTCACGCGCAGCAGGCTCCACCGGTCACCGCGAGCGAATGGGGTGGCAGCGGGCTGCTGCAGACCCCCACTGCGCGCATGAACACCGCGGGCGACATCGCCTTCACCGCGTCGCACAACTCTCCCTACAGCCGCTACAACGTCACGTTGCAGCCGTTCAGCTGGCTTGAAGGAACGTTCCGCTACATCAACGTGTCCAATATCCGTTATGGACCGAACATTGCCGGCGACCAGAACTACAAGGACAAGTCGATCGATTTCAAGCTGCGTCTGTGGCAGGAATCGCGCTGGATGCCGGACGTAGCGTTCGGCGTGCGCGACATCGGCGGCACCGGCTTCTTCTCCAGTGAATACCTGGTGGCCAGCAAGAACTTCGGCCCCGTCGACGCCTCGCTGGGCCTGGCGACCGGCTACCTGGGCAACCGTGGCGACTTCTCCAACCCGCTGGGCATCATCGATGACCGGTTCAAGGACCGTCGTCCGATCGCCACCAGCGCCATTGCCCAGGCCGGCAAGTTCGGCGTCAGCAACATGTTCCGCGGCCCGGTCGGCATCTTTGGTGGTCTTACCTACCAGACACCGTGGGATGCCTTGCTGGTGAAAGTGGAATACGACGGCAACGACTACAAGCGGGAACCGCGCAACAACAACCTGACCCAGCGCACGCCGATCAATGTCGGCCTCGTCTACGTTCCCAACCGCAATGTCGAGTTGACGGCGGCGTGGGAGCGCGGCGACGCGGCGATGTTCTCGCTTACGCTGCGCGGCAATCCCGGCGGCGCATCCGCGGCGCCCAAGCCGTTTGATCCCCCGCCGATCAACCCGGCCGCAGCCGCCGCGCAGGGCGCCAAGGCCGCCCAGGCCCCTGCCCTGGCGTTGGCCGCCGACGGGCCTGAAACCGGCGCTTCCGGTGGGGTGGAGCCCGACTGGGCAACCGTTTCATCGCAGCTGCGCGACAACGCCGGCTTCCGCGTGGACCAGATTTCCCGCCGTGGCAGCGAACTGTTCGTCGACGGCTACCAGGTGCGTTACTTCAGTCCGGCCAAGGGCCTCGGTCGGGCAGGCCGCATCCTGTCCAGTACGACGGGCGAGGATTACGATTGGTACACCCTGCGCACCACCCGACTGGGCATGCCGATCGTGGATATGTCGGTCAAGCGTGATGCGCTGTTGGGCAACCTGGACGGCACGGTCGAGGACGATGTCCTGCGGCGCAGCACTGATCTGCAGGCACCTGCCGAAGTGGACCGCGAGGTGCTCTACCGCGCCCCGCACAGCCCGTACGGCGGCGGCTTCAGCCTGGGTTACCGGCAGAATCTCGGTGGCCCGGACGGCTTCATCCTGTACCAGGTCGCGGCGAACTATTCGGGCAGCTTCTTCTTCCGCCCGGACATCTGGCTGACCGGGACGGTGAGCGCGGACCTGTTGAACAACTACGACAAGTTCAAGTACAACGCGCCCAGCCGGCTGCCGCGCGTGCGTACCGACCTGCGTCGCTACATGGTCGACAATGACGTGACCCTGCCCAACCTGCAGCTCAACCTCGCCCACCGCTTCGGTCGCGATGTCTACGGCATGGCGTACGCCGGCTACCTGGAATGGATGTATGCCGGCGTCGGCGGTGAGCTGCTGTACCGCCCGATGGACCAGCCCTGGGCTGTCGGGGTGAACATCAACCGCGTGCAGCAGCGCGACTTCGACCAGCACTGGGGCCTGCGCGATTACCGCATGACCACCGGCCATGCCACGCTGTACTACGCCTTTGATGCACGCGAACGCATCGTCGGCTCGATGTCGGTCGGCCGCTACCTGGCCGGCGACTATGGCGCCACGGTGAACATCGCGCGCGTGTTCGACAACGGCGTGACCATGGGCGCGTACGCGACCAAGACCGATGTGTCGGCCGCGGACTTCGGCGAAGGCAGCTTCGACAAGGGGCTCTACTTCAGCATCCCGTTCGACCACGTCCTGCCCCGCTCCACCCGCGCGCGTGCGGCAATCAACTGGAACCCGCTGATCCGCGACGGTGGCGCGATGCTGTCACGCAAGTACTCGCTGTACAACGTAACCAGCGAGCGCGACGAGCGCTTCTTCTATGACAACCTGAAGTCGATCACCGACTGACCGGGTGACGTGCCGGGCAGGGTCGGCACTGCCGCGGCACACCCACGCGCGCTACAGGTACTTGACCCAGCTCTGCACGCCTTCGGCCATCAGCTTGTACACATGCTCGAAGGCGGCGCGCTGCTGACGATACGGATCGGGAATCTCACGGTCCTGCTGCCACTTGCCCAGCAGGAAGGTCTTTCCCGAGGCTTCCGGTGCGATCTCGGTGATGCGGCGGACGTGCTTGCGTTCCATCGTCAATACCAGATCAGCCTGCCCGAGGATGCTGCCACTGATCTGCCGGCCACGGTGGCTGCTGCCATCGAGCCCGTGCTCGAGCAGCAATGCCTGTGCCGTGGGATCGACGCCATGGTCGACCAGCGCCCCCAGCCCCGCAGAAGACACCTCGATGCCCTTGCCGGCCACCAGGTCGCGCAGCATGACCTCCGCCGAAGGGCTGCGGCAGATGTTTCCCACGCATACGAAAAGAATATTCTTGAACACAACCGGTTCCTGTCGCCATCAACGCACAGGGTAGCGCAGCGGCCGGCCAGGATGCATCAGCAAGCCGGCCTAGTAAGCCGACTTCTGCCCCAACACCTTGAACGCCGTCAACGCGATGATGCGCACGTCCAGCGTCGGACTCCATCGACGAATGTAGTCGATGTCGTACTGCACGCGCTTCTTCATCGAGCGCAGCTCCGGCGTTTCGCCACGCAACCCATGCACCTGGGCCCACCCGGTAATGCCCGGCTTGACGTAATGACGGTGCATGTAACGCCCGATCAGCTTTTCATAGTGGTTGTTGTGCTGGATCGCGTGCGGGCGCGGCCCAACCACCGACATGCTGCCGCCGAGCACATTGAAGAACTGCGGCAGCTCATCCAGGCTGCTGCGGCGCAGGAAGGAACCAAAGCGGGTGATGCGCGGATCGTGGCGGGTTGCCTGGGTGATGGTATCCGGGGTCTCGGCATGCACGCGCATGGAGCGGAATTTCAACATCCAGAATTCCTTTCCGCCGAGCCCATGCCGGCGCTGGCGGAACAGGACCGGGCCCGGCGAACTCAGCTTCACGCCGACCGCCAGCACCGCGAACACAGGCGCCAGCAACACCACCGCGATGCCGGCCACCAGCAGGTCCTCGATCCGCTTCACCAGCCTGAAATGCTGGTCCGGCAAGCCCTGCCGCACACCGATCATCGGCACGTTGCCGACCAGATGGACACCCGGGTTGAGCGTGCCGTAACCACTGATGTCCGGAATGATGCGGACCGGCACCGGAAAGCGCTCGATCTTCTTCAGCATGTCCTTGATCTGCGGGCCGCTGCCCATCTGCAGGGACACCCATACCTGGTCAAATTCGCCGCGATGCAGGTCCATGTACTGCGGCAGGTCTTCAATCCCCCCGAGGAAGCGCGGAACGTCGGCGCGGCGGCGGGTTGGAATATCGCCGGGGCTGGAGAAGTAACCGATGACCTCCTTGCCCATTTCCGGTTTGCCCCGCAGCAGTCGGTGCAGCTTCAGCGATGGCGCGCGGAGGCCTACGAGTAGTACGCGCTCGCGATCCAGCCCGCGTGCCCGCAGACGATGCAATTGCACCCGCAACCCGACGCGGGTGGTGGTCATCGCCGCCAGCCCCATCGCGTACCAGCCGACCAACCATGTGGTGGGCACCGAGTCGGTCATGTCCACCAGCACGGCATACGTGGAGAAAAGGCCGAAGACCGCTGTCCAGGCCAGCAGCAGGAACCAAAGGTCGGCCAGCAGGCCGCGGGCACGCCACTGGCGATACATCGGCGCCACGGAGAAACACACCATCGTGCTCAGCAGGACCGCGCCGAAGACCACGCGCTGCGAAGCGGAAGGCGCCACGAAGCCAAAGCGGACAAGATGGGAGACGACCGCTGCGCCCGGAATGGACAGCAGATCAGCGAGCCGGAGAACCAGCTCCAGTGCAGCGCGCGCCTCGACCCGGCGCGGCTGCGGATGCGCTGGCGCCAAACCCTCTACGGATCCATGTAGCACGTCGGTCTTTCCTTCTTCGGCGTCTGCCCGCACAACATACTCCAGCGCACCGGCCTCCCCTGCCAGCACAGTTACGTTTGATGATCGCTTTGGGCGTCAATAAGTGACGTAAATGTACCAGACTTGGCGTGTACCAGATCGCAGCAGATTGGTGAACTGGGTCACATCTACCATCGAAACGACCATCGTGGCGCCAGATAATTGACACGCATCACTCTAAAGTGACGCGGCACGTCACGTGCCGCCTGCCGAATCGGATCGTTCGCGATCCGCCCCTGCTAGCATGGGCGGCTCGCACGCGGAGGCCCAGGCGTGGCCCGCAACTTCGATAGGCAACCCATGAAAAACGTCCTCATCTGCGGCGGAGCCGGCTACATCGGCAGTCATATGTCGCACTGGCTCCAGGATCAGGGCCACCAAGTCACTGTGCTGGACAACCTCTCCACCGGCCACCGCGGCGCAGTGCACTGGGGCGAGTTCATCCACGCAGATCTGCTCGACCCCGGCGCACTGGATCAGGCATTGAAGGGACGCCGCTTCGATGCGGTCATTCATTTCTGCGCACGTTCGCTGGTCGGGGAGTCGGTCCGACAGCCCAACGCCTACTATCGCAACAATGTCACCGGCACCATCAACCTGCTTGAGGCGATGCAGCGGCATGACGTCCAACGCATCGTGTTTTCCTCCACCGCAGCCATTTTCGGCAACCCCGTCGCAGACCTCATCGACGAAGAGCATCCCAAGGCCCCCATCAACCCCTACGGCGCCAGCAAGCTGATGGCCGAGCGGATTCTTGCCGATGCGGCCACCGCCTACGGCCTGCGCTCGGTGTCGCTGCGCTACTTCAACGCCGCCGGCGCCCTGCCCGACCAGGGCATCGGCGAAGCGCACCTGTGCGAGACCCACCTGATCCCGAATGTGCTGAAGGCCGCCTTGGGCGATGGTCCGGCGCTGAAGGTGTTCGGCGACGATTACCCGACCCCGGATGGCACCTGTGTGCGGGATTACGTGCACGTGCAGGACCTTGCCCAGGCGCATGCGCTGGCCCTGGGCTTCATGGAAGCCAATGACGGGGCGCATGCCTTCAACCTGGGTAACGGCCGGGGCTTCTCTGTGCGCGAAGTCATCGCGACGGCGGCCGAGGTGTCCGGCAAGCCGGTGCCGTTCGAGGTGGCGCCGCGCCGCGACGGCGACCCGGCCAGCCTGGTGGCATCCAGTGAGAAGGCGCGGGCGCAACTGGGCTGGGTACCGCGCTGGACCGAGCTGGCGCCGATCATTGAAAGCGCGTGGCGTTGGCACCGCGATCAACCGGACTGGTCCAGGCAAGACCACACCAGCTAGCGCCGAGCCACGTTCGGCGAGCGCAGCGGCGGGAGGACCGCCGACGGCAACAGCGTGACGACCAACGGTCGTCACCCACCGGGCCCGGGCCCCACCAGCCGCGCGCTCCACCAGCCAACGCCCAGCGGCGCCCGCCGAGCATGGCTCGGCCCCACCGGGGACGCCCCGCCCCACCGCAGCGCACCATGCCCTCGCCGGCCCCTCTGCTACCATCTCCGGCTCAGTGCGCCGCTGCCCGCAGGGCCCGCGGCCGCCCCAATACAACGCGAAAAGAGGGAGTCTGCATGTCTGCCAAGCTGCTCAAGGCCTTGGGCCTGGATGCGATCAACGCCGGTACCTATCTGGGCAACGGCGAGTGGTCCACCGCCACCGGCGGCGAGCTGATCACCCCGGTCAACCCGACCACCGGTGAAGCCATCGCCCAGGTCCGCGCCACCACCGCCGACGAATACGAAACCGTGATCGCGCGGGCGCAGGAAGCCTTCAAGACCTGGCGCACCACCCCGGCCCCGCGCCGTGGCGAAGCGGTGCGACTGTGCGGCCAAGCCCTGCGCGCCAACAAGGATGCGCTGGGTTCGCTGGTCGCCCTGGAAATGGGCAAGAGCAAGCCGGAAGGCGACGGCGAAGTGCAGGAAATGATCGACATCGCCGACTTCGCCGTGGGCCAGAGCCGCATGCTGTATGGCTACACCATGCACTCGGAGCGTCCGGGCCACCGGATGTACGAGCAGTACCAGCCACTGGGCCTGGTCGGCATCATCAGCGCGTTCAACTTCCCGGTCGCGGTGTGGGCGTGGAATGCGTTCCTGGCCACCGTCTGCGGCGACATCTGCCTGTGGAAGCCGTCCAACAAGACCCCGCTGACCGCGATCGCCTCCATGCGCATCTGCAATGAAGCGCTGCGCGAAGCCGGCTTCCCGGACCTGTTCTTCCTGATCAACGATGCCGGCACCGCGCTGTCGGAAAAGATGGTGGCCGACAAGCGCGTGCCGCTGATCAGCTTCACCGGTTCGACCCAGGTCGGCCGTACCGTCGCCGAGAAGGTCGCCCACCGCCTGGGCCGCTGCCTGCTGGAACTGGGCGGCAACAACGCGATCATCCTGGACGAAACCGCCGACCTGAAGCTGGCGATCCCGGGCATCGTGTTCGGTGCGGTCGGCACCGCCGGCCAGCGCTGCACCACCACCCGCCGGCTGATCGTGCACGAATCCATCCATGACGACGTGCTGGCCACGCTGGTCAAGGCGTACAAGCAGGTGGAAGGCAAGATCGGCGATCCGACCGACCCGGCCAACCTGATGGGCCCGCTCAACAGCGACGGCGCCGTGCAGCAGTTCCTGGCATCCATCGAAAAGGCCAAGGCCAGCGGCGGCACCGTGCAGACCGGCGGTACCCGCATCGACCGCGCCGGCAACTTCGTGCTGCCGGCCATCGTCACCGGCCTGAAGAACAGCGATGAAGTCGTGCAGCACGAAACCTTCGCCCCGATCCTGTACGTGATGAAGTACAGCACCCTGGACGAAGCGATCGAGATGCAGAACGGCGTGCCGCAGGGCCTGTCCTCATCGATCTTCACCACCAACCTGAAGGTGGCCGAGCGCTTCCTGTCCGCGGCCGGCAGTGACTGCGGCATTGCCAACGTCAACATCGGCACCTCGGGCGCGGAAATCGGTGGCGCTTTCGGTGGCGAGAAGGACACCGGCGGTGGTCGCGAATCCGGTTCGGATGCCTGGAAGGTCTACATGCGCCGGCAGACCAACACCATCAACTATTCGGATTCGTTGCCGCTGGCCCAGGGCATCAAGTTCGACCTGTGATGGTGACCGGCCCGGCGGCCTTGGCAGCACCATGAACGCACCCCGCAATCCCGCCGAGCATGGCTCGGCGCTACCGGGCCGCCGCGTCCTCATTGCCGGGGGCAGCAAGGGCATCGGACGCTGCATCGCGCTGGCCTTCGCCGGCGCAGGTGCATCGGTGTCGGTCTGCGCGCGTGGCCAGCAGGGCCTGGATGACCTGGCACGCGATGCCTTGGACCAGGGCACGCCGTTGCACACCCACGCTGCCGATCTGTCCAATCTGGAGCAGATCGGTGGGTGGCTGCAGCACGCCGCCGAAGCCCTCGGCGGCATCGACGTATTGGTCAACAACGCGACCGGCTATGGCATGGCCGACGACGAAGACGGCTGGGCCGCCAGCCTGCAGGTGGACCTGATGGCAGCGGTGCGGGCCTCGCGGCTGGCCCTGCCCTGGCTGCGCGCATCCACTGATGCCTGCATCCTCAACCTGTCGTCCATCGCCGCCCAGCAACCGCGTCCCGGCGCTGCGCCGTACGCGGCGGCCAAGGCCGCGCTATCGCATTACACGACCAGCCAGGCGCTGGCGCTGGCGCCGCACCGGATCCGGGTCAACGCCATCGCGCCGGGCTCGATCGAATTCGAAGATGGCCTGTGGGATCGACGCCGCGTGGACGATCCGGACCTGTACCACGGCACCCTGGCGAAGATTCCGTTCGGCCGCTTCGGCCGGCCCGAAGAGATCGCCCATGCCGCGCTGTTCCTGTGCTCGCCGCTGGCGGGTTGGATCACCGGTCACGTGCTCAATGTCGATGGTGGGCAGGTATTGATGGGCTAATGGAGGCACAACCTCTATCATGACCGGGTCTTTAGGGAGGACCCGCATGAGCGTGCCTAACCGTCATACCAGTGGACTGGCCGTCGCCAGCCTGGTCCTGGGGATCTGCAGCTGGACCGTGCTGCCCTTCATCGCCAGCCTCGGGGCGATCATCACCGGGCACATGGCCCGCGCCGAGATCCGCCGCCGCCCGCACGAGCTCGATGGCGACGGACTGGCCATCGGCGGCCTGATCCTGGGCTGGCTGATGGTGCTGGGCGCGGTGCTGGCCATCGGCGCCTTCCTCGCCTTCTTCGGCGGCCTGGCCTGGCTGGCCCACGTTTCGTCATGAGGTGGGCATGAGCACTCCGGAATCCGCCTCGCGCTTCTCCAACCGCGTCGAAGACTACGTGCGCTTCCGCCCCGGTTACCCGCCCGCCCTGCTGCGGTGGCTGCACGACGAACAGGGCGTGCCGCGCGAGGCGCTGGTGGCCGACATCGGTGCCGGCACCGGCATTTCCAGCCAGATCCTGCTGGCCGCTGGCCATCCGCTGATCGCGGTGGAACCCAACGCGGCCATGCGTGCGGCGGCCGAACAGTGGCTGGGCACGGAGTACCCCCGCTTCCGCGCCGCCGACGGCACCGCCGAGGCGACCGGCCTGGCCGATGCCAGCATCGGGTTGGTCAGCGCCGCGCAGGCCTTCCACTGGTTCGATACGGACGCCGTGCGCGGCGAGTGGAAACGCATCCTGGCCCCGGGCGGGCGCGTGCTGGTGTTCTGGAACTCGCGCCTGCTGGACGCCTCCCCGTTCCTGCGTGGCTACGAGCAGCTGCTGCTGGAATTCGGCACCGACTACAGCGCCGTGGCCGAGCGTTACCAGACCGATGAGCAGATGCGCGAGTGGTTCGCCGGCGGCCTGCAGGCCATCGGCTATTTCCCCAACGTGCAGATGCTGGACTTCGATGCCCTGAAGGGCCGCCTGCTGTCCTCTTCATACGCCCCCACAGCCGGCCAACCGAAGCATGACGCCATGCTGGCGGCGCTGCGCACGCTGTTCGACCAGCATGCCATCGACGGCAACGTTGCTTTTGAATACCAAACCCGTGCCTTCCTCGGCACGCTGGACTGATCTGCCCATGTACTCGCTTGCACGCCCCTTCCTGTTCTCCCTCGATGCCGAACGCGCTCACGGCCTGGGCCTGGCCGCGCTGGATACGGCCTACCGCTTCGGCACTACGCCGCTGGTGGCGCCGCGTATCGCGCCGCTGCCCACGCCCGCGTTCGGCTTGACCTTCCCCAACCCGGTCGGCCTGGCGGCGGGACTGGACAAGAACGGCGCGCATATAGATGCCCTGTTCGCACTCGGCTTCGGCTCGGTGGAGATCGGCACCATCACCCCGCGCCCGCAGGCGGGCAACCCCAAGCCGCGGCTGTTCCGGCTGCCGGACCATGGCGCCATCATCAACCGCATGGGCTTCAACAACGCAGGCGTGGATGCACTGGTGCGCAACGTCGAAGCAGCGCGTGACCGCCGTGGCCTGCTCGGCATCAACATCGGCAAGAACAAGGACACCCCCAACGAGCAGGCGCTGGACGATTACCTCGCCTGCCTGGACAAGGTGTACCCGCTGGCAGACTACATCACGGTCAACATCTCTTCGCCCAATACCGCCGGCCTGCGCGAACTGCAGGAAGAAAACGCGCTGCGCCAGCTGGTTGCCGGCCTGCGCGAGCGCCAGGAACAACTGGCCAGCATGCACGGCAAGCGCGTGCCGATGCTGGTCAAGGTGGCGCCGGATCTCAACGAGCGCGATATCGATGCTGCCGCGCGCGTGCTCGCCGAGCTGCAGGTGGACGGGGTGATCGCCACCAACACCACCATTGATCGCAGCCACATCGCGGGCGACGCGCTGGCCAACGAAGCCGGCGGTCTGTCCGGCGCACCCCTGCTGGACCAGTCCACGCTGGTGCTGCGCCGCCTGCGCGCGCGGCTGCCGGAAAGCATGCCGCTGGTTGGCGTGGGCGGCATCAGCTCCGGTGCCGACGCGGTGGCCAAGATGGCCGCCGGTGCCGCGCTGGTGCAGCTTTACAGCGGTCTGGTGTTCCGTGGCCCATCGCTGGTGTCCGAGTGCGTGGAGGCGATCCGCCGCCGCCGCGAAGCGCCCAGCCGCGGTGCGGTGGGAGGCCTGTGATGGCGAACACCGGCTGGACCCTCACCGAAAACGCCTCGTTGCTGGCGCTCAACACCTTCCACGTGCAGGCGCAGGCCGCGCAGCTGCTGGAAATCCAGGACTCCGCCACCCTGCCCGATGCCTTGGCCTTGCCGGCCGTTGCCGAAAGCCCGTTGCTGGTGCTGGGCAGCGGCAGCAACGTGCTGCTGGCCGGCGACGTGGAGGGCACCGTGCTGGTGTTCGCCAACCAGGGGATCGATATTCTGGAACACCGTGCCGATTACACCGTGGTGCACGCCGCAGCCGGGGTGAACTGGCACAAGCTGGTGCTGTGGTCACTGCAGCACGGCCTGTCCGGACTGGAAAACCTGGCGCTTATTCCCGGCACCGTGGGGGCATCGCCGATCCAGAACATCGGCGCCTACGGCGTCCAGGTCGGTGAGTTCATCCAGGCCGTCGAAGCCTGGGATCGCCAGATCGGCCAATGGGTGCGGCTGGACAATGAACAGTGCGCCTTCGGCTACCGCGACAGCGTGTTCAAGCAGCAGCCGGACCGTTACCTGATCACGGCCGTGGAGCTGCGCCTGCCGTTGCTGCACGAACTGCGCATGGACTACGCCGGCATCGCCGAGGAACTGCAGGCGCAGGGCGTGGAAACGCCAAGCGCGGTGGACGTGGCCAACGCGGTGATCGCCATCCGCAGCCGCAAGCTGCCTGATCCGGAGGTGCTGGGCAATGCAGGCAGCTTCTTCAAGAATCCGATCCTCGGCGTGGACCAGGTCGAGGTCCTGTTGCAGTCCTTCCCGGAGCTTCCGGTGTATCCGGCAGAGCGCGAGGACCAGCGCAAGGTATCGGCCGCCTGGATGATCGAACACTGCGGCTGGAAGGGCTTCCGCGACGGCGATGCCGGTGTCGCACCCAGCCACGCGCTGGTGCTGGTGAACTACGGCAGTGCCAGCGGCGCAGAGCTTCTGGCACTGGCCAGGCGCATCTCCGCCTCCGTGCTGGAAACCTTCGCGGTAGCGATTGAACCGGAACCGCGGCTGATCGGCGCGCAGTGGTGACCCCCGCGCTGTCCAGTACCGGCGCGCCGCCGATGCGCGCGGCCTGGCTGATGCTGGGCAGCACGTTGTCATTCGGCTTCATGGCCCTTGCCATCCGCTACGCCACCGCCTACGTGCCGACCCAGGAAGTCGCCTTCTTCCGCAATGCGTTCGGCCTGGTGGCGCTGCTGCCGATGCTGCTGCGCCCGGGCCGTGCCCCGCTGAAGACCCAGCAGTTGCCGCGCTATTTCCTGCGCAGCGCGATCGGTCTGGCCTCGATGCTGTGCGCGTTCTGGGCGCTGGGCCATCTGCCGATGGCGCAGGCGGTCTCCCTGTCCTACTCAACACCGCTGTTCGTCACCATCGCCGCGGTGCTGTGGCTGGGTGAAACGGTGCGCGTGCGGCGCTGGGCCGCAGTGATCATCGGCTTCATCGGCGTACTGGTGATCGTGCGGCCGGGCACCGGCAGCTTCAGCGCCGGCAGCCTGATGGCGGTGGCCGCGGCCGTGCTCAGCTCGGTGGTCGCCATCCAGATCAAGCAGCTCACGCGCGTGGACAGCGCCGACACGGTGGTGTTCTACACCTACGTGTTCTGGGTACCGCTGTCGCTGGTACCGGCGCTGTTCGTCTGGCAATGGCCCACCGGCATCGCGTGGGTGTGGCTGGCGCTGACCGGCGTGATGGGCACGCTGGGGCAATTGCTGTGGACGCGCGCGTTGCGGCTTGGAGAAGTCTCCGCCCTGACCCCGATCAGCTTCATGCAGTTGCCGCTGGTCAGCGTGATGGCCTGGCTGCTGTTCGGCGAAGCGCTGGATCGTTGGACAGTCATCGGTGCGCTGATCATTCTCGGTTCCAACGCCTACATCGCCCACCGGGAAGCCGTACTGGCGCGACGCGCAAAAAGCGAGGCCGTCAGCGCAGCGGCCAAGCCGGGCGAATAGTCCCCCGCCGCGCGCGATGGATCAGCCGGCCCCGGCCTGCCATAACGTATCTTCCTGCAGCAGCCGGGCCCGCTCGGATTCCAACAGGCCATTCAGGCGCCGCAGCGCCTGCCGGCGTACCGCAACCGGGTGCACCGCCGCCTGCGGCCCCAGCAGCAGCTGCTGGGTTTCCACGAGGTGCCTCAGCACGCGCTGGTGGCGATAGGCCTCGTTGCATACCCGCGATGCGGCACCGCCCGCAGGGGTCGGGCCCACTACCGACGCATGCCGGGCAAGCGCATCGTGCAGCGCTTCGGCACGCGCGTGCATGGTGGCGATGTGCTGGCGGTTGCTCAGCCACGTGTCGACGAACGCCTGTCCCGGGATATCCGTTGCCGTCGGCAGGCCGGCCGGCTGCGCGAGCCAGCTGCCCACCCGTTCCAGCGCGCGTCCGTCGGCGCACTCCCAGGCGTGCGGTCTGCAGGAGGGGGCCGGCTCAACCCGATCCGGTTGCGGCGGCGTTGCGCCGCCCTGCCCGTCCTGCGCGGCAGGCACTTCGCTCAGCATCCAATGCCGACCCCAGCGGGTCGCGCCCGGGGGCCATGCGTCGTGGCCAGCCTGACGGCGTGCGGGCGCTGCCTCAAGCCGCCACTGTCGTCCCGCGACATCGACGACGTCGAACCTCGCCGTCACGTCTTCACTCCCGCTGGACTGTCGCCGTACGCTCGCTGCGACGACGCCGAACGCACGGGCCAACATCTCCGTTGCGTGGACGATCGGCACCTGGTTCATGAGGAATCCGCCATAGGACTGGTCTGAATCCGCACTATCCCAGAAGCGGAAAAACGGGATGTAGAAACAGCCCTCGGGCGACATCGTGGGTCGCTCCCGGCCCGATGGACCGGCTCACCGACAAGCCATTTACGACACACACGGCTCAGGATCGTCGAGAGGTGCGGGCTATGGCCTGACTTCAACCGAACGCTGGACGACCGAGCCCGCGCAGGATGCGGTGTCGGCGACACCCCGGCTACCAGAAATCGCTCGCACGCACGCGTGGACATACGGCGCAATCTGGCGCGTTCAGCCAGCGGTCCGCGCAATCCCCTGCGAGCCTTCTCTCGACACCCGCTCACGCGGACCGCCTGCCACCCCCGGCCCCTTTCCTGATCCGCTTTGGGCCGGGACCGCAGCGTACCGCAGCGCGTCGTGTAAGCGCTTCCACTGCCTGTTAGCGTCTGCTCACCCCGTGGGGTTTCAAATGCGCCGAGGAGCGGAAAAATGATGCTGCATGCCGGTAACAGGAAGACGATCCGAGCTGTGATGGCGGGCGTGGCACGCCTGCTGTTGCTGCCCACCCTTGCATGGGCCGGGATCTGCAGCGCGCAGGAACTGGCGCCGCGCAGCCAATGGCAGGCCAGCAGTTCCTCGCAGCAGGTGGCGACGATGGCAATCGGCCACCTGATCGACAACGATCCAAAGACCGTCACTGGCGGCGCCTTCAGCCCAGGACACTGGTTCCAGATCGATGTAGGCCGGCCGGCACTGCTCGGCGGCGTCCGCATCACCTGGGATGTCTCCAATCCGGAGGGCTATACCCTGCAGACTTCGCTGGATGGCAAGCAGTGGGACGTGGCTTACACAATGGGCGATTCGCTGGGCGGCATCGAGACCCTGTTCTTCGGCCCGCGCCGGGCCCGCTACCTGCGCGTGGCGAGCCCCGAACGCACCTCGGACTGGGGCGTATCGATTCTTGAAATGGAACCGCTGGATACCCGCGACAGCGCGCGCGTGGCGGGGCTTGCGGCCGCCCCGTCCGCCGCACTCTGGCAGGGCGGCAGCGCGGTGACGATTCCCAGCGACGCCCAAGGCCGGCATGTGCTGGCCATCGGCCTGCCCCGCGCACTGGCCACCGCTGGCCTGGTGGTGGACTGGGCAGACAGCGTGCACGGCGCCGCCCAGCTGGAGGTGCAGGACGCAGACGGCAAGTGGACCCTGTTGGCCCGCGACCCGCAGGCGGGCAGCCGACAGCAGAGCTGGCTGGCTGGCAACGCCGCGGTGGATGCGCACAGCCTGCGACTGCGGGTGGAGGGCGACGCACCGTCGGTCCAGCGCATCCGCCTGCTCGGACCGGCTGCGGTGATGACCCCGATGAAGCGTTACCAGGTCGCCGCCAGCGGCGCCCAGCGTGCGCTGGCCCCGGCCTCGCTGCTACTGCAGCAGACCTACTGGACGGCAGTAGGTGTGCACGCAGGCGTGCAGAAATCGATCTTCGATGAGTACGGCAACATCGAAGCGTTCAAGGGGGCTCCGTTGGTGCAACCGATCTGGCGCGCTGACGGCGGCGCCGCCACGGGCGCCACGGGGCAACCGGTACGCCACGCACTGCGCGATGGCTGGAAGCCGATGCCCTCGGCGTCCTGGCTGCCGCAGCCAGGCCTGGAACTGCGCAGCGAAGCGTTCGCCATTGAACTCGGCGGGCAGCCGGTGACGCTGGTGCGTCATCGCCTGCACAACACCGGCACGAGCGCGATCAACGGCACGCTGACACTCGCCGTGCGCCCGATGCAGATGAACCCACCGTGGCAGAACGGCGGCCTGTCGCCCATCCGCGAGATCGCCGTGGAGGGACGGACAGTCAGCGTGAATGGCCGCCGCCTGCTGCAATCCCTCACCGCGGTGGACGAAGCCGGCGCGGCACCGTTCGGCGCGGATGGCAGCAGCGAAATCAGTGCGGCCATTGCCGGCGGCCGGCTGCCCCACGCGCAGAGCGCGCAGGATGCCGATGGCCTCGCCGCAGCCGCCCTCGCCTACCGCGTGGCGTTGAAGCCCGGCGCATCCAGTTCCGTCGTGGTCGCCTTCCCATTGGGCACCGCGCCAGCGGCCGCCGATGGCAGCCTGCCGCAGGCGCCACCGCTGCAGTTCGCCGACGCCGCCAAGGAGCCCGACGCCCGCTTCGATGCACTTGCCGCACGCGCATCCGCTGACTGGCAGGCGCGGCTCGGCCAGGTCGGCCTGCGGCTGCCGGACAATTCGCTGGTGGACATGCTGCGCGCGCAGGCTGCGTACATGCTGATCAACCAGACCGGCCCGGCGATGCAGCCCGGCCCGCGCAACTACAACCGCTCGTTCATCCGCGATGGCATGGCCACGTCGGCGGTGCTGCTGCGCATGGGCGAAGCTTCGGTGGCACGCGATTACCTGGCCTGGTACAGCGCGCATGGCGTGCATGCCAACGGCCTGGTCTCGCCGATCCTCAACAACGACGGCAGCGTCAACACCGGCTTCGGCTCGGATATCGAATACGACAGCCAGGGCCAGTACATCAGCCTGGTCGCCGACGTGGCGCGACTGGATGGCGGCCCGGAATCGGTGCGCACCTACCTGCCCCAGGTAAAGGCGGCGATGCGTTTCCTGCAGGAGCTGCGCGAGCGCACGCTGGTGCCGGGCTACATGGCCGGCCACCCTGCGTCGGAGCGTTTCGCCGGCATCCTGGCCCCGTCGATCAGCCACGAAGGCTATCCCGCGCCCACCCACAGTTACTGGGATGACTACTGGGGCATCAAGGGCTGGCACGACGGTGCATGGCTGGCCGAGTCACTGGGTGACCCGGAAACCGCCGCCTGGGCGCGCGAACAGGGCCGCCTGCTGCATGACGCGGTGGCCGCCTCGATCCGCGCCACGATGGCGTGGAAAGGCATCGACTTCATTCCGTCTTCGGCCGACCTGGGTGATGGCGATCCGACCGGTGTTTCGATCGCACTCGACCCCACCGGCGCGCAGGACGTGCTGCCCGATGCCGCGCTGCGCACCACCTTCGCGCGTTACCTGGACGATGTGCGCAAACGCGCGCAGCCCGGCGCGCTGTATGCCTATACGCCCTACGAAATCCGCAACGTGCTCAGTTATGTGCACCTCGGCCAGCCCGAGGCGGCCAACGAACTGCTGATCGGCCTGCTGCACGACCGACGTCCGCTGGAATGGCAGGTACTGGCCGAAGTGGTGCACTCGCGGTTGCGCTTTCCGCGCTACCTGGGCGACATGCCGCACACGTGGATCGGCGCGGAATATGGCCGCACCCTGTTCGGGATGCTGATGCGCGAGGACGACGATGCGCTGTCGCTGCTGCCCGGCACCCCGGCCTCGTGGCTTGCGGGTGATGGCCTGTCGGTGGAACGCCTGCCGACCGCCTCTGGCACGTTGAAGCTGGACGCGCGGCAGCGCGACGGCGTGCTGACGGTGACGCTGGGCGAAGGGCTGCATGCAGGAACCGCCGTGCGGATGTGGTGGCCCAGCCGCGTGCGGCCGCGCGAGGTGCGCGTGGACGGACGCCGCGTTGACGCATTCGATGCCGATGGCGTGTTGCTGCCACGCGCGTTCAAGCACCTGGAAGCGCGCTGGTAGACCACTGGCCGTGGAGGGACAGACGTTAACGAGCCTGCGGATTGTCGCCGCCGGACAGCGAGTGCAGCGGCGCGCCGACCCCATGCGCGGCCGTGCATGGTCCGACGTAAATCCCGGCTTGATGCCACCGGTGCCGTAACCTTGAATCGACCTTGCGGGGGGTATTACGGCCCTTCCAAGGAGAGAACGTGCTTAACCGAAGATCGATGATGGTGGGAACCGCTTCCGCGCTGGCCGTGGCAAGCGGACTGGCAGGCTCGAAAGGTGCCTCGGCACAACAGAACCTCAGGGTGCGCCGCAATATCGCGAACATGTCCCTGGACGACCCTGACCTCGTCGCATACAGGTCATTTGTTGAACAAATGCGTGGCCGCAACCAGTCCAATGCGACCAGTTGGATCAAGTTCGCCGACATCCATGGCGGTTCCTTCAGCTTCAACCACTGCCAGCACGGCAACTGGTACTTCCTGCCCTGGCACCGGGCGTATCTGGACATGTACGAGAAAGCCGTCATCGCGATGACCGGATACACCCGGTTCGCCATGCCCTACTGGGACTGGTCGACCCAGCGGACGTACCCGCCTGCATTTACCGCCCCGCTCTACAAAGGCAAGCCCAACCCCCTCTTCTCTCCCTTTGCTGGCGACGATATGCGCCAGGTAAGGAAGCCGGCTCCCAACCTCCCGACCGCCGAAACAGGACTGGACAAAGTACGCGGAGTGCTCAACGCCACCATCCTGGAGAACTTCGGCGGGGGCCGCCCGTTCGATGAAAGCGTCACGCCACCGCAGGCCCAGAACAACCTATCGCCTGCATGGCTGGGCCGGCGCGGCGCCATTTCAGAGCTGGAATCGGGTCCGCACAATTACGTCCACGATGAGGTGAACGGCTACATGGGTTTCCCCGCCGCCGCGCGTGACCCGCTGTTCTTCCTGCACCATGCCAACGTAGACCGGATCTGGGAGAACTGGATCCTGCAGGGGCATGTCAACACCACCGACCCGCTCTGGCTGGACATGGTGTTTCCCAATCATTTCCTGCGCCTGGATGGCCAGCGCTATAGCGTCCGGGTTGACAAGTTGCGGCGCCCTGCGGACCTGGGCTACAAGTACGATGACAGCCGGGTTACTGCGCGCGCCACGCGCAGCCAGACGCAGGCCAATGCGGATGAAACCCGCTTCAAGGCCCTGTTCAATCCCGCCGCGACCACCGTCATCCCCCGGGCACGTACCGGGAACATCGGCGCTGCGAAACCTTCCGCGCCGTTGAGCACTGTGCTCAGCGTCCCGTCGGCGTCAGCTTCCAGCGGCAACCGCGTCTTCGCCGTCCTGCGAGGCACCCGGGTCGGCATCAACCTGCACTCCGTGCGCGTCTTCATCAACCTGCCAACTGCCGGACCGCGCACGCCGACCACCGACCCGCACTACGTCACCTCGATCAACTTCTTCGGCAACAAGGCCCACCAGAGCATGGGCAGTCACGGGCATTGCTATTCCGTGGAGTTGACCAGCGCATTGAAGAAACTCGGTCAGAATGGTCTGCCAAGGCCTGGATCACTGACGCTGCAACTGGTGCCGATGCAGAGGGCCGGCAGCCCCGCCACCGACCTCGCCTTCGTGCCCGAGATGATCGACATAGGCGCGGTATAGCCACTGCATCGTGAAGCGTGACGCCCTGCCTGGTAGTGACGACCGCTGGTCGCCAAGGGAGCCCCTGCCATGGTGGGTGACGACCCACTCTGGTGGGTGACGACCGTTGGTCGTCACGCTCCCCCGCCCACCCCAAAAACGTGACGACCAACGGTCGTCACCCACCGAGCGCTTCTCCGCCCATCCGCCGACCATGCACGCTGACGTACCTTCCCCACTTCGCAACTATTCTCATCGACAGTGACGGCTGGGTTGGAGTCCACGCAGTAATCGGCGCAGAGTTTGGAGGGCCGATGGTGAACGGCCCGCAGGCGCGCGCCGCCCGGCTTGCAGCGTTTATCGATGACCGGCTGGGGATGGAGGCGTGCGATGAAGCCAGCCTTTCCCGCGCGCTGCTGCTTGTCGCGGAACAGGATGGAATGGACGAAGTGGCAAAGCGTGCGGCGTGGATCCGGCGACACTGCGGCGGCAGTTGAACGATGCCTTTCCGCTTTACGTGGTCACCTTGTTCCAGGTGACACGGGCGCTTGGGCTGCAGCTGCGGGTCGAAGCTGGGCCACCCCTCCCCATTTGACATGCAGGCATCTACCTGCCTATTGTGTCCGCACGGACGGCGCCCGCCGCCCATCGCGGAGGCGTTGTCATGGTGGATATCGCACACAGGGTCGGCATCAGGGCCCCCTCGGCCCAGGTCTACCAGGCCCTTGCCACGCCGGAAGGCATCGCAGCCTGGTGGGCCGAAGGCACCGCCGGCGATCGCCACGTGGGCGGCACGGTCACCGCCCGCTTCACCACCGATGGCGCGGAAATCGGCGCCATGCAGATGACGCTGCTGCAACTGCAGCCCAACGACCTGGTGCTGTGGGAGTTCATCGACGGCCCAGCGGAATGGCTCGGCACCACCGCGCGCTTCGCCCTGCACCAGGAAGGCGACTATTGCATCGTGCTGTTCAGCCACGAAGGCTGGAAAGAACGCGTGGAGTTCATGCACCACTGCAGTACCAAGTGGGCCATCTTCCTGATGAGCCTGAAGGCCCTGCTGGAAACCGGACATGGCCAGCCGAGCCCGCACGACGTCAAGATCGACAACTGGAACTGAAGATCGCCGATGGATGTAGACAGAGTATTCAAGGCCCTGGCCGACCCCACACGCAGGACGCTGCTGGACCTGCTGTGCGAGCGCAACGGGCAAACGCTGGGGCAGCTCTGCGAGCACCTGCAGATGGCCCGGCAATCGGTGACCCAGCACCTGGGCCTGCTGGAAGAGGCCAATCTGATCAGCACGGTCAGGCGCGGCCGCGAGAAACTGCACTTCATCAATCCGGTGCCGCTGCACGATGTCTATACGCGCTGGGTAAGCAAGTTCGAGCAGCAGCGCCTGAGCCTGCTGCATGACCTCAAACAGGAACTGGAAGGAGAATGACGATGACCGCAGAATCCACCCGTTTCATCCACGTCATCTACATCGCGACCACGCCGCAGAAAGTGTTCGAGGCCATCACCCGGCCGGAGATCGCACGCGCTTACTGGGGGCATGAAAACGTATCGGACTGGACGGCCGGTTCGCGCTGGCAGCATGTGCGCGCCAACGACGAACGCAAGGTGGAACTGGTCGGCGAGGTGGTGGAAAGTACCCCGCCCTCGCGGCTGGTCATCACCTGGGCGGCCGCCTCGCAGGCAGATGACCCCAAGGCATACAGCCGGGTGACGTTCGAGATCGTGCCGTATGAGGACATGGTCAAGCTGACGGTGACGCACGAAGATCTTGAAGTGGGCAGCGGGATGGATACCGGTATCCGCCAAGGCTGGCCGATCGTGTTGTCGAGCCTGAAATCGTTGTTGGAAACCGGCAAGGGGCTGGATGTGTTCGCCAAGCCCAGCTAAGCAGGCGCCGTGCAGCGGCGGGCACGGCCGGCCCGCTAGCGGGCTGTCCAGCCGCCATCCACCGGAAGCGCCGTGCCGGTCATCTGCGCGGCGGCGTCCGAGGCCAGGAAGACCACCATCGCGCCGATCTGCCCGGGCGTCACGAACTGCAGCGAGGGCTGCTTCTCGGCCAGCAACGCGCGAGCGGCGGACTCCTGGTCCGTTCCCTGCCGCTGCGCCAACGCGGTGATCTGTTGTTCGACCAGCGCCGTTCGCACCCAACCCGGACAGAGGGCATTGGCGGTGATGCCGGTGCCCGCGGTTTCCAACGCCGTCGCTTTGGTAAAGCCCACTACGCCATGCTTCGCGGCTACGTAAGCGGACTTGTTCACCGACGCAACCAGTCCATGCACCGACGCAATGTTGATGATGCGACCAGATCCCTGCTGCCTCATGTGGGGCAACGCCGCCGCTGTTGCGTGGAACACTGCGGATAAATTCAGGGCGAGGATCGCGTCCCACTTTTCGACGGGAAATTCCTCAATGGACGCGGTGTGCTGGATGCCTGCGTTGTTCACCAGGATGTCGATGCGCCCCATTCTGGAAACGGCATGGGCGATCATTTCCCGCACCGCCTCGCCACGCGACAGGTCGGCGCCATCATGTGCTACGCGCACACCGAATTCGGCTTCCAGGCTGGAACGGATTCTTTCGATTTCCCGCGCATCGCCGAATCCATTCAGGACGATGTCGGCGCCTTGCCGCGCAAGCGCGGTGGCGATACCAAGACCGATACCGCTGGTAGAGCCGGTGACCACCGCGACTTTTCCAGTGAACATGGGGAAGCTTCCGTCTGGCGTAGGTGGTGAGTGTAGCCGCCATGTAGATCCACGCCATGCGTGGATGTTTTCCCTCGACGGTTTTTCACCCCATTGAGCCGCTTGGCCTTGATAGGCAATGGCGCAGCATCGGGCCGACGCGCTGAGGCCGCAGCGTGGTCATGGCCTGCATCAGCGCATCGGTCCCAGACGCCGCTGATTGCCAAGCAAGGCCCCTCGCATCAAAAAGCCGCGCTGACAATCGCACCATCATGTTCTCCGGCAGCCGCTTCGGCACATCGGACCGCGAGCCGATCCATGCTTTGCACGAAATCCGGCGGTCTTGCCCGAACCTGATCGTCCTGAAAGTAACCAGCTTTACTCAGCACGGGCCAACCATAAACAACAAAGGCGCCTTTCGGCGCCTTTGTCGTTCAGCTCACTCCCACTCAATAGTCGCCGGCGGCTTCCCCGAGATGTCATAGACAACCCGCGATACCCCCCGCAGCTCATTGATGATCCTATTACTCACCGTACCCAGGAACTCATACGGCAGGTGCGCCCAGTGCGCCGTCATGAAGTCAATCGTCTCCACCGCACGCAGCGCGATCACCCACTCATACGCCCGCGCATCCCCCACCACGCCGACTGACTTCACCGGCAGGAACACAGCGAACGCCTGGCTGGTCTTGTCGTACAGATCCGCCTTGCGCAGTTCTTCAATGAAGATCGCATCGGCCTTGGCCAGCAGTTCGGCATACTCACGCTTCACTTCGCCCAGGATGCGCACGCCCAAGCCCGGGCCCGGGAACGGATGGCGGTAGACCATGCTGCGCGGCAGGCCGAGTTCAACACCCAGGCGGCGCACCTCGTCCTTGAACAGCTCGCGCAGCGGCTCCACCAGGCCCAGCTTCATGTGCTCCGGCAGCCCGCCCACGTTGTGGTGGCTCTTGATCACATGCGCCTTGCCGGTCTTGCTGCCGGCCGACTCGATCACGTCCGGGTAGATGGTGCCCTGCGCCAGCCACTTGGCATTGCTCAGCTTGTTGGACTCTTCGTCGAAGATGTCCACGAACAGGTTGCCGATGATCTTGCGCTTGGCTTCCGGATCGCTCACGCCTTCCAGCTTGGCGAAGTAACGGTCGGCCGCGTTCACGCGGATCACCTTGACGCCCATGTGCTCGGCGAACATCGCCATCACCTGGTCGCCTTCCTGCCAGCGCAGCAGGCCGGTGTCGACGAACACGCAGGTCAGCTTGTCACCGATCGCCTTGTGCAGCAGCGCCGCCACGACCGACGAATCGACGCCGCCGGACAGGCCCAGGATCACTTCGTCATCGCCGACCTGTTCGCGCACGCGGGCGATCTGGTCTTCGATGATGTTGGCGGCGGTCCACAGGGTTTCGCAGCCGCACACGTCCACCACGAAGCGGCGCAGCAGCGCCTGGCCCTGCTGGGTGTGAGTCACTTGCGGGTGGATCTGCTCGCC